>CAYRTS010000033.1:0-12013 GCA_964427285.1 uncultured Anaerolineaceae bacterium | reverse complement strand
GGACCGGCGTCAAGGTGCGCCACGAGGGCATCGATCAGCCGGCGCCCGTCCACTCGATAGCGCTCCAATTCAGCGGAATCATCGGTCCTGACGCCGTGCTGGGCAGCCTCGGTCGCGTAACTCCGCCGATAGGCCCTCGTCAGTCGGTCCGCGCCGGCGCCAAGACTGGCCAGTGGCCGAGCACCGGTCGCGCGGCTCGTTGCCAGCCGCTCGATCGTGCGCCGATCGAAGCGGCGGTGGCGGCCGGGGGTCGCGTAGACCTCGACTCGCCCTTCGTCTGCCCAGCGTCGCAGCGTATCCGGATCTACGCCGAGCAACCGGCTTGCCGGCCCGAGCGAAAGCCAGCGGTCGGCCGAACCACTGGGAGCCGGTGTGAACTGACGAGCGGCGGGGTCGACCAACGTCTGCCTCGGTGGGAAGGAGCCGACGGGTCGGGCGAGCGTGGGGGGACGCTCAAGCCCGACCCGTCGACCCAGACGAAAAAGGCTCGGAGATTTCTGGGTAAATCTTGGTACCGACGTGTCCTGAGCCGGAGAATAGGCCCTCGCAGGTCCGCCCGTCAAACCAGACGCAACTCTCTGGCAGGCGCAGCCGTCAGCGGCTTTGCAGCGGCTCGTCGGCGGTTGCCAGGCTTCGCCCTGTCGCCGCTCAATCGCCGCCGTAGAGGCGAGCCAGGTCGACAAGCACAACGTCGGAGCGGCCGCTCGCCTCGGCCACCAGATCCGAATGGAAGCCGCCCGCCGCAAAGATCGCAAGGCGAGTGCGCTCGACCTGAGCTCGACCCGCGAGCAGTCCCCTGGCCAGCTCCAGGCGGCGCAAGTCAGCCACCCCTCTCGGCTCAAGGCCGCTCCTGGCTTCGCCGATCATGAGGAGCGCCGGTTTCGCGCCAGTCCCTTGCCCGGAACGGGCTGCGAGCGCGACGACGTCGATCTCTATCCTCGAACGGCCCGCGCTGTCGTTGACCACCGTGGTGCCGACGATCGAGGCGATTCCGCCCAAGGTGTCCACAGCAGCGTACCGGGCGGTCCAGGCTCGCGCGATCGCCTCGAAGGCCGGACCAGCAACTCCGGAGTCGAACCGTGCCGCGGCATCCGACCACGCCGCCATCGTCTGGCGCGACTCAAACCGACGGAGGTCCGGACGAATGATGGCGTGGTGGAAGCGAAGCATCGCGTCCGTGATTCGCAAGGCAGGCCGGCGGGACCGAAGGACATCGTCCGCTCGCTCGATGAAGGACGCCCTCTCGAGGCCGTCGATGACATGGGTGATCGATGTCTCCGGCCGACCGAGCGCCCCGGCCACCGCGCCGGATGTCGTGCGGCCGGCAGCGATCGCGGCCAGGGCCGACTGGTAGATCGCGCGGTCCGTGAGGCTCGGCTCCTCCGCCAGCAGGTAATCCGACTCGCGGAACAGTGCGTGCGACGGATTGAGGATCCCGCGCGCCAGCCACGCCGGGAAGTCGGCGACGGAGCTGGGCGGGCCTATCTCGAGAAGGTCCCGGTAGCCGGGGGTGCCGCCAACGACACAGAACAGGAGAAAGGCGAGCCTCGGATCGCCCTGAACCCCCCAAAAGGCTGCTGCCTCCCGGTAGTCGAAGGGATCCACGATCAGGTCCAGGACCGCTCGTCCACGAAGTGCCCGCTGACCGGACAGCAGTCCCCCCATCACCGATATCGCCGAACCGCACAGGATGAGTCGCAGGGGCGGGTGCCTTCCCAGCCTCGATGCGTCAAGCGCGTGCTGGATCGCCGAGGCGATGTCGGGCGACTTCGCGAGCAGGTAGGGATACTCATCGATTACGACGAGCCGCGGAGAAGCGCCCGGTGGTTCCGCCAGTGCCCGCAGGAGGGCAGACCAATCCGGGAAGGACAGCGAACCGCCCGGCAGGCCGCGATCCGCCGCGATCGCCGCACCAATCCGCCCGAGAGCCGGGGCGCGCTCTTCCTCCAACGCCTGGTGGTACATGCCGCCGACCTGACGAGTGATCTGGTCGAGGATGAAGCTCTTTCCCTGACGGCGGCGGCCGGCGACCACCCCGAGCCGGAAGGTCGCGGTCGGCTCGGTGGCGAATTGAACGAGATCGTCCCACTCCGATACGCGATCGAAGAGTGCGGCCGGTCGCTCAATGCGCATGAGTTGGGATATACGACCTGAGTGCTAATAAGTCAAGTCGTATCTACGCGAATGTCGTGGCGGCGTCGTCGAGGCGACGCTTCGGAACCTTTCCGGTCAGGCCGGGACGAACTCGTGATCGTCGCGATGGATCCCGTCGCACAACCCGTAGCTGCCGTCCGCTCCGGGGATCGCGACCGGGCGCATGATCTCGCGAACCATGCCGCGGCGACAGAACGGGTGGCCGCGCGCCGCCATCCAGCGACGGACGCACGAGGGTTCCCCGTGGAACTGGAACGGCCCCGGATTGATCGCCGGTCGATCCGTCCAGGCAACCGGCGACTCGGCCGCGACGGTGTCCAGCAGGTTGATCCGCCATGGCGTCCCCGCGATCACCTCGAGGCAGCCGTCGCACCGCTTTGCGACGTTGTCGCGCACGATCGTGCGGATCTGGATCCCCATGATATCCATCGCCGGCGATGGTAGCAGGGCGGGCAGGGCCAAGCCGGTGCGCGTCTAGCCGGCCCGTTACAGGCCCAAGCCGGCGGTGCCAAGCCGGCGGCCGGCGACGTTGGTACCCCCAAGGGGATTCGAACCCCTGATCTCCACCTTGAAAGGGTGGCGTCCTGGGCCTCTAGACGATGGGGGCACGGACCGCGGGAGTCTACCAGAGGGTCAATTTGGGACCGATCAGGCGTCAGTCGGGACCCTGGGCCAGCATGAACAGGATGATCGCGCCGGCCAGGCATGCGGCACCGATCATGGCGGCCACGCCACCGGCTAGCCCAAGGACGATCGCGCGCACCGTGTGACCCTCGGCCCCGGCGTGCCAGGTGGCTCTGGCCGAATAGGCAGCCAGGGCGCAGAAGACGATCCCCAACACCGACGCTCCCGAAGCCAGCAGCGGGATCTGGGAGGCCTCGCGAACCGTCAGGGTGTACACCGCAAAGACGACCGAACCACCGAGCGCGATCGCCAGCATCACACCGCCGGGCGAGATCCGCCGAGGCATCGACCGACCCTGTCGAGAGACCTGGGAGACTCGGCGGGCGCCAATCGAGCGGTTCATCCGGGCGCCTTGGCCGCACCCTTCCTGGCCGGGCCCGCAGTCCTGGTCGCGCCCTTCCTGGTCGCGCCCGCCAAGTTGGCTCCGCCGGCCTCCTTGACCGCGCCCGCCGCCTCCCCGCCGGCCTCGCCCGCCAAGTTGGCGCCAGCGCCGGCCTCGGGCGGCGCATCCCCCGCCACGCTCGCCGACTCTCCGAAGGTTCGGTGATAGATCGCGACCTTGTAGATCAGCCTGGGGCGCTTCAGTCCGTTGGCGACGGCCCGCCCGGCATCACCAAAGGCAGTCACCAGGAAGTCCGCGCAATCGGTCATCGAATCGAAGGTCCAGAAGCAATGCAGCACGCGCACCTTGAACCCGCCACCCAGGAATGGGCCGCTCTTGTGGCTCCAGAGGCGGTACTCCGGCCGGTCGTCAGTCAGGTGCGAGACATCGTCGCGGCTATAGTCGTGGAGCACCAGCAGCCGACCGCCGGGGCGCAGGACGCGCTCGGCCTCGGCGATCTCGAGGGGTGCCGCGCCACGGAACGACGACCAGAGGCTGACTACGACATCGGCCGACTCACCGGGCACGCCAAACCCCGCGGGCCCAACGTTCGCCAGCGAGACCCGCGCTCCAAGCTCGCGCAGCTGGCCGGCCCGGATCCCATCCCCGCTGTCGAGCAGCAGGACGTCCCGCCCGGCCACCGGGCCCAGGGCCTCGAGCGCGCGCGGGATCTTGCCTTCGATATCGAATGCGCTGGACAGCCGCGTGCCAAGCTGGTCCGGAAGGTCAAGGGGGAGATCGGCCACGAGACCGGGAGTATACGAGCGCGACCGCCGAAGCGACCCGGGACGGTTGCCGCCGGCCGGGCCGCCTGATCGGAGTCGGCCGTGCCGCTTCGCGCTACCATCCCGCCGATGCTCCAGACCATCCGCACCATGCCCAGCGGGCTGCGCCTCTTCCTCGTGTATGCCTTCCTGATCCTGGCCGGCGTGGGGCTGAGCCTGCGTTTCGTGATCGACCAGGCGGTTGAGGCCTCGGTCAGCTTCACCGGGGTCATCGTGATGGCCCTGCTCGCCTACACGATCTTCACCACGACACTCGTCCTCCAGCGCAAGGAGGCCGCTCGCGGCCTCGCCATCGGCTTGGCCAGCCTCACCGTCCCGCTCGTGCCCCTCCTCCTCGCCAGCCGCCTTGCGATCGAGGCGGTTTTCGTGGCCGCCCTCGCCCTGCTCCTGTTCCGCGGTTTGCTTCGTCCCGAGGTCAAGGCCTTCCTGAACGAACCGTAGCCGGGCTCCGTGCCTCAGCCACGAGTTGCGGGCCGAAGCACCAAAGGGGGCGCGGCGCTCAACCACCAGTTGAGGACGACGCGTGAACGTGCACGTTGCTGGGCCCAGCGTGCAGCCTGGGCGCGCGATCATGCAGACTCGCCGCTGGCACGAAGCTCCAAGTTGAGTGCCGCGTTCCCGGTCGCGTGCCCCGGTGCCGTGGCACTGCCCGACCGATTCAGTCGATCCCGCGGGCCACGCCCGCCCCCGGCGCCCGGCGCATGACGCGCGCCGGGACGGTACCCTCTCGCTGGGCATCCGCGAGCCCCGCCCCGATCCATCCTGACCGCCAGTCGATCACCGTCCGCATCGAGGTTCCCACAGTGAGCAAACCCAGCCGTCGTCGCCAACCGCTGAGCCCCACCCCGGGCAGCCGTCCGGCATCGCCGACGCCCGGCAGCCGTCCGGCAGCACCGACGCCCGGAAACCGACCAGCAGCACCGACGCCCGACAGCCAACCGGAAGCACCGGCGGCCGGCCAGCCGGCGACGTCGTCAACCGCCCGCCCGGCCGGCGCCGGTAGCCCGTCCCAGACGCGCCCGTCCTCTTCGCCCGGCGGCAGCTCGCGCGTTGGTCGCCGTGAACGAGCGCGCGCCGGCTACAAGCCCTCGGCGATGGAGCGTTACCGGACCCCGATCGTCGCCGCGGCCGTGATTGCCGGGGCGGTCCTCGTGGCGGTCTTCGTCTTCGCCTCGGCGGCGGCACCGGCCTTCGGCTGCTCGACGGAATGGGCTCCGGATCCAACCCCCAGCCCGACGGCGGCCGCCTCGCCGAACCCCGGCTACGTCCAGCCGGACATGGGCCGACGGCATGCCCCGCTCGGGGAGAAGTTGACCTACACCTACTGCCCACCGGCATCCGGGCCGCACGCCAATGCCGCTGGTGCGGGACCCATCCAGCCGCGCTTCTACCGGACGGCTGACCAGGCCCTGCCGTCTGGCTGGATCCACAACCTGGAGCATGGGGCGATGGTCATCCTGTATCGCGGGAAGGACGGCGATCCCGGGACCACGGACGAGGGCCAGGCGCAGCTGGCCAAGCTGTTCGATGACTTCCCGCCCAGCCCGGTTTGCGGGATCCAGGCCGGGACCAGCCAGGGACCGGTCATCGCTCGCTTCGATCAGATGGCCACGCCGTACGCCGCGGTCGTGTGGGGTCGGGCGCTGCCGCTCGAACAGCTCGACAGCACCCAGATCCTGGAATTCTGGCGAATCTGGGGCGAGCGCTCCCACCCGGAACCGCAGTGCGCGCCGCCGACCGCCGCCCCGGCCCCGACCCCCGAACCAAGCATCGAGGCGAGTCCGGCCGCGAGCTGACCCCCGCCATCCACCGCACCCCGACCACCCCGGCCATCCACCCCCGCGAACCCCGCCAACCCGCGCCGCCACCTGACACGGAGGTCCACCGATGCTTGCCCTGGTCAAGACCGGCGCCGGCCCCGGGCTCGAGCTCAAGGAGGTCCCCGTGCCGGCGATCGGGATCAACGACGTCCTGATCCGGGTTCACAAGACCGGGATCTGCGGCACGGACCTCCATATCGAAGGCTGGGACCCCTGGGCCGCTCGAACCATCAAGCCGCCGCTCGTCGTGGGCCATGAGTTCGTCGGCGAGATCGTCGAGGTGGGCGCCAACGTCAGCGACTTCGCGCCAGGTGATCTCGCCTCCGGTGAGGGTCACGTGGTGTGCGGTCGGTGCCGCCATTGCCTGGCGGGCCGGCGCCACCTGTGCGCGCATTCGATTGGCCTCGGGGTTGGCCGCGACGGGGCGTTCGCCGAGTACGTGGCCCTGCCGATGACCAACGTCTGGCACCACTGGCCCGGGGTGAACGAGGAGGTTGCGGCGATCTTCGACCCGTTTGGCAATGCGGTCCACACGGCGCTCGCCTTCCCGATCATGGGCGAGGACGTGCTCGTGTCGGGTGCCGGCCCGATCGGGCTGATGGCCACCGCGATTGCGCGCCATGCCGGCGCTCGCCACGTGGTCGTGAGCGAACCGAACGCCTACCGCCGCGATCTCGCGACCCGGATGGGTGCCACCCTCGTCATCGATCCCGCCCAGCGCACCCTCCAGGACGTCTTTGCCGAGCTTGACATGGTCGAAGGCTTCGACGTCGTCCTCGAGATGTCCGGCAACCCGGCTGCGCTTCGAAGCGCCATCGCGGCGATGGCCCACGGGGGCGGCATCGCCATCCTGGGCATCCCGACCGAGGAGATCGCCCTGGACGTCAATGCCATTGTGTTCAAGATGCTCACCCTGCGGGGGATCTATGGTCGTGAGATGTATGAGACGTGGTACAAGATGACGGTCATGCTCCAGTCCGGATTGGATATCACCCCGGCGATCACCCACCGCTTCGGGTTCCGTGACTTTGCGGCGGCCTTCGCGACGGCACGCGCCGGCGACTCGGGCAAGGTCATCATGGACTGGCAGTCATGACCGGCCCCGCTGGCCAAACCGGCAGCGCAACCGGTCCCGCCGGCCACGCAGTCACCGCCGGCCGCCCCGCAACTGACCCCGCCGGCCGCCCCGATCCACTCGCCTTCCTGGACGCCGAGATCGCCGACCTGCGCGAGCGCCACCTCTATCGCCGGCTGCGGGTCATGTCGTCCGCCCAGGGTCCGATCGCGTCGGTCGACGACCGCCGGGTGATCAGCTTGGCATCGAACGACTATCTGGGCCTCACCCACCATCCCCGATTGCGCGAGGCCGCGCTCGCCGCGGTTCGTGACTTCGGCGTCGGCAGCGGGGCGGTCCGGACGATCGCCGGGACGATGACCATGCACCAGGAACTGGAGGCCGAACTCGCGGCCTTCAAGGGTACGCCGGCCGCCCTGACCTTCCAGTCCGGGTTCACCGCCAACACCGGGGTGATCCCCACGATCACCGGCGAGACGGACCTGATCGTCTCGGACGCCCTCAACCACGCCTCGATCATCGACGGCATGCGCCTGTCGCGAGCGCCCAGGCAGATCTATCCGCATGGCGATGTCGCCGCACTGCGCGAGATCCTGCGCGCGGCGCGCGAGGACGGGCGACCAGACGCGGGCGGGGCACCCCATCGACTGATCCTGGTCGTGACTGACGGGGTCTTCTCGATGGACGGCGATATCGCGCCGCTCCCCGGGATCGTCGAGGCCGCGGAGGCGTACGACGCCGCTGTCATGATCGACGACGCCCATGCCTCCGGGGTCCTTGGCCGGAACGGTCGTGGCACCGTCGATCACTTCGGCCTGCACGGCCGCGTCGCGATCCAGATCGGGACGCTGAGCAAGGCGGTCGGGTCACTTGGTGGCTACGTGGCGGGCTCGCTGGCGCTGCGCGAACTACTGACGCAGCGGGCTCGCCCGTTCCTGTTTTCCACCTCGCACCCGCCGGCCGTTGTCGCGGCCTGTCGTGAGGCGATCCGGGTGATGGAGGACGAGCCGGAGCTGCTCGATCGGCTGTGGGCCAATACGCGGCGCTTTAAGTCAGAGTTGACCCGCCTGGGGTTCGATACGGGCCGATCGGAGACGCCGATCACCCCGGTCATGATGGGCGACCCCGATACCGCCGGGCGTTTCAGCGACCGGTTGCTCGACGAAGGCGTGTTCGCCCAGCCGGTCGTCTTCCCGACAGTCGCGATCGACAAGTCCCGGTTGCGCACGATCGTGACCGCGGCGCACGCGGACGAGCAACTCGACGCGGCGCTGGCCGCATTCGATCGTGTTGGCCACGAACTGGGGCTCATCGCCGGGTGAGGGTCGAACGGCGAACGGGCCTCCCGCACCGATCGCGGGACGCGCAGCCCTCGCGCCGGGCCCACGAAGCATCTCCCGGGCTTACGGACGAGCGGGCGCGGCCAAGTGAGTGATCGCCAGGCGCGTGAGCTGCCGCTTGATTCACACCTGCATACCAGGCTCTCGCCAGACAGCGACGTCCACATCGACAGCTACGCTCAGCAGGCCGCAGAGCGCGGGATCGCAGAGATCGCGATCACGGACCACGTTGACTTCGAGCCAGGGGCGCCCGCTTTCGGTTATGCCACCTTCGAGGACCGCGAGCGAATCGTCAGGCGGGCCGCCGAGCGCTGGGGTCCGCAGGGCGTGACGATCCGCTTCGGCGTCGAGATCACCTACGATCGAAGCTGGGAGGCGGACATCCGCACCCACCTTGCCAACCACACCTACGACTTCACGATCGGCTCGGTCCACGACCGGGTCCGATCCGTCTACGCCGGGTCCAGCGTCCGCAGCTGGACGACCGGACGTTCCCTCAAGGAGATCGTCGCGCCATCATTCGACGAGGTCGAGGCGGCAGCGCGTTCGGGCCTATTCGATGCCATCGGTCACATCGATGTCGTCAAGCGCTACCTGTACCCCCACGTCAAGCCAGCGGACCTCGCCCGCGCGCCCGAACTATACGAGCCGATCCTGCGCGCCCTCGTGGACAGCGGCACCGCCCTCGAAATCAATACGAGCGGCCTCCGACACCCGGTCGGCGAGACCTACCCGGCGCGGGCGATCGTCGAGCGCTTCCGCGAGATGGGTGGCCGTGCCGTGACCGTCGGGTCCGACGCGCACCGCGCCGATCACTTCGCCTGGGCGCTCGCGGACGGCTACCGGCACGCCACCGAAGCCGGATTCAAGGCCCTCACATTCCGGCGCGGCGGTGCACGAGTCGCGGTGCCGATCCCACCACCTGAGCGGACAGGTCCTAACGGCCCGCCCATCGATTCGTTGTGAGTGTCGACGATGCCGCGATCGAGCGGCTGGTGGACCTGGCGAGGTCGTCGAACGCGTCGGCCTTCGAGCAATTGTTCGATCACTTCCACCTGCCCATCTACCGCTACATCATCAGCCGCGTCCACAGCCCGGCGGACGCGGAGGACCTGACGCAGATCGTCTTCGTCAAGGCCCTGGAAGCGCTCCCGCGCTATGAATCGCGGGGCGTGCCCTTCGGGGGCTGGCTGTTTCGGCTGGCCCGGAATGCCGTAGTCGACTTCACTCGGACTCGTCACCAGCACGCGGACCTGGATGCCTTGGCCCTTCGCGGCTCAGCGGACCCGGGTCCCGAGGAGGTGGCGGTGATCCGAAACGATTTGGATCAGGTCCGTGCCGCCCTCGCCGCGCTGACCGAAGACCAACGCGAGGCCATCGCGCTCCGATTCTTTGCCGGGCTCTCTGCCCGCGAGGCGGCCGAGGTGATGGGACGACAGGAAGGAACGATCCGCGGACTCCAGTTCCGTGCCATCGCCGCCCTTCGCCGACAACTTGGGATCCGCAAGCCGGGCGCACCGGGCGCCGGGGGGGCGGACAGCGATCGATCAGACGAAGAACAGGACGGATAGATCAGCCGATGAGCCACCAAAAGCGGACAGATGACGAGCTGGCGCGACGCCTCGAGGCGTACGCGGACGCCCGCCTGTCCCCGGACCCGACTTCTACCGCGCGGGTCCGGGCGCATGTCGTCCAGATGGCGCACGCGCAGGACCGGTCGGAGCTTGAGGTCGGGATCGCGGCGGCCGAGATCGGCGACATCCGGGTGGCCCGGCTGGAGCGCCGCCGCTCACCCTGGCGTCGTTCCACGGCATTGCTCCTTGCTGCAACCCTGACCCTGGCACTTGGCGTGGGTTCGGTCGCGGCGGCACAGCCGGGCGGCCCGCTGTATGGCGTCCGCATCTGGGCGGAGACTTTGACCCTCCCCGCGTCAGCCGCCGAGCGCGCCGAGGCCGAACTCGAGCGGCTGCATGATCGACTCAGCGAAGCCACGGCTGCGACGGCCGCTGGCGATGCCAACGCGGCCAATGCGGCGCTCGAAGCGTACGAGTCGATCGTCAACGAGGCGACGGCCGGTGCCGGCAATGACGTGTCGGCGGCTGCCACCCTGGAGACCGGAGTCCGCAGCAACATCGACGTCCTGACCGTGCTGGCCGGGCGGGATCTGCCGGGCAAGGCGCAGGATGCCATCCGTCGGGCCATTGAACGAAGTGGTTCGGCGCTCGACACCATGAACGAGAAGCCGGGCGGGGAGTCCCCCGGAGACCCGGCGCCACAGCCGAACGGCACCGGCAAGCCGGATCGAACCGCGAACCCGAACAAGCCCAGCCCGGACCCGGCCGAAATCACGACGAAGTCGCCAAAGCCCAGCCATGTCCCCAACGGCCCACCCTCCGATCCGCCCGGAAACGGGGCCGGCTCGTCGCTGGGCAACGGCGAAGGCAACTGACCCCGGGCAACTGACCCCGGGCAACTGACCGGCAGGGTCGACACAGCCGACGGACGCACCATCGCGCCGGGTACGCTGTCCGCGTGACCAAAGCGCGCAGAGGTGATGGCCTGCAGCTCGACATCGTCGGCGCCGGGCCTGCCTTTACCGATCAACCTGGGTCGACCGGCGCCGCCTACCTGGTCCGCCAGGGATCGACCGCAATCCTGCTCGACCTCGGGCAGGGTTCATTCCCGCGTCTGGCTGGCCTCCTCGATCCCGCGACGCTGAATGCGGTCCTGATCAGTCACCTGCACCCCGACCACTTCATCGATCTCGTGCCGCTCCGCCACTACCTGCGCTGGGGGCCCGGACAGGGTCGACGCGTTCGGGTACTCGGGCCCGCTCAGCTGGGCGAGCGCCTGGATGCGCTGCATGCCGAACCCGGTTTCAGCGCCGCGACCCTCGACATCGAGCCAATCGGCGTCGGCGCCAGGGAGATCGGTACGCTCCGGGTACGTTCCGCGCGGGTGACCCATACCGAGGACAGCTACGGGTTTCGCGTGGCGGCCGGCAACGGTCCCGGCCTCGTCTACAGCGGCGACTGCGGCCGAGCCGATGATCTGGCCGCCCTCATCGAACCGGGCGACATCCTGCTCTCCGAAGTCTCCTTCGGGCCGGGGCCGGTTCCGGCCGGCGCTGCGCACCTGGATGGTCCGGCGGTCGGCGCACTGGCCGCCAGCACCGGTGTCCGACGAGTCGTGTTGACCCACCTCCAGATGGGCTTCGATGAAGCCGAAACCATCGCCTCAGTGCGGGGCGTTTTCAGCGGACCCGTCACCCTCGTTCACCCCGGCGACCGCATGATGCTCGGCGACTGACCCCGATCACCGATCGACGTGGGGATCGGCGGGTCAAGCTCGACAAGGGTGATCCGTTCGTGCTGCTCGGCAGCCCGGACCAGACCAAGGGTGCACCCGGATCACCCGACATCGACCGGCGCGATCAGCTGCAAAGGCGAAAGACCGGACCCTGACGGGCCCGGTCCTCGCTTCGTTCCGTTTCAGATGGGCGTCGAGCGCCCGGATTGGTCCTAGCGGTTGCGGCGCCGAGCTGGCGACATCGCCGTCATGAGCAGGAGCGTGGTGCCCAGGATGCCGGCCATGGCCAGGAGGATCATCCGCCAGCTCTCGCCAACCGGTGCGGTCGAGCCTGCGATCAGGGTGTCCGTGGGCGGAAGGGTGATCTCCGGTGCGCCGGTTTCCGAGAGGACCGCGCCGGTCGGCTCGGAGGCAGGCGGGGTCACGACGGCCGGGGCAGGGTTGGTGCTGGGGTCAGCGCTCGG
>CAYRTS010000032.1:29529-31703 GCA_964427285.1 uncultured Anaerolineaceae bacterium | reverse complement strand
GCTCTCGCGACCGGACCCTGAAGACGAGCCATCAGTCGGTGGCCTTGGCCCGCATCAGGTTCGCCTGCGCCATTCGCTCTGTGACCGCGGCGGCGGCCGGCCCGGCGACCGAGGCAAGGAACGTCATGGCATCGACGCTGTAGCCCGTCACGTCGGTGACCGCTTTGACCGTCGCGGTTCTCGGGCCCGATCGCAAGAGAGCGATCTCGCCGACGCCCGCGCCGGGCCCGAGGCGATGGATCGTTCGCCCGTCCACGATCACATCCACCTCACCGGTCGCAATGACGACGAACCTGTCGCCGGGTTCCCCCTGGGTCATGACCGATTGGCCCGCGACAAACCGAACCGGCACCAGACCGGCTGCCAAACGCTCGATGGCGGTCAGGGGAAGCTCGGCGAAGGCCGGAACCCTCCGAAGGAGGTGGACGAGATCTTCGTCGACGAGGCTGATCCTCTCGTCCTGACCGATCCGTCGATAGATAACAAGCGCAAGGATCGGGAGAATGGCGCCTGCGGCCACCAGTGCCCCGCGCGTCCCAAAGGCCAGCAGGAGGACCGGAGCCAGGAGGCTGCCGGTGATTGCGCCGACCCCGATGACCCCCTCGAGGACTGACATGATCGGGGCCCGCTCCTCGTTGCTGGAGCCACGTTGGAGAATCGTGAACAGCGCGACGTCATAGATGGCGTTCGAGATCCCAATCACGACCATCGCCGCCAGGGCGACCACGGGGTTCGGGAGAAGACCGACGACCGCGAGCGGCAGGCCCCAGAACACGAGCCCGGCGACCTCGGTTCGTACGAATCGCTCAGACCTGGTTGATGACAACACGAAGATCGCACCGACGAGACCACCGAGCCCGATGGCGGCGCTGAGCAGGCCCAACCCCGCCTGTCCCATACCAAGGAGCTGGATCGCGGCGACGACGACAAGGGCGTTGAGAAGGCCCCGGGTCAGAACCTGGCCGTAGGTCCCCAGCATCGACCAGGCCAGCACAGGCCGGCGACGGACCGCCCGCAGCCCATCGGTGAGCCGGAGGCCGCCGCCAGATCCGCGACGACTGCCCCCGGACACGTCGGCCGCCTGCTCGAATCGCACCCCGGCCGCCACCGCGGCCGTCAAGAGGTAGGCAACGGCGGCGATGGCTGCAACGGCGCCGTGCAGATGAACCGCCATGAGAGCGCCGGCCACGACCGGCCCGCCGAACGCGCCGAGCCCTTCTCCCGTACTCCAGGCCGTGTTGGCCGCGACGAGTTCCCCGGGACTGCGTGCGATCGCCGGCATGAGTGTGACCTGCGTCGGCCGCACTGGGGCACTGGCCGCAGCGGCAATGGTCGCGAGGACAAACAGGGAAGTCATGGTCACCTGGTGGTCGACCATGCTCGGTCCAGCCGTGGCGATGACGAGGGCGGTCAGACCTGCGCAGGCCGCACGGACCAGTCCGACGACCACGAGGATCCTGTGGCCAGCGAAACGCTGGAGCATCGCGCCTGTGAGCATTCCCGCCGCGACGGCCGGGACCATGCGAACCGCACCGAGAAGGGCGGCCGGGAGGATGCCGCCTCGGTTGAAGACGGTCACGAGGGTCACGACCGTGAGGGCGGAATCGGCCGCGATACCGAGCGTCCAGGAGATCCCGAGACGTCGAATCCCGTCGTTCGCGAGCGCTGGGCGCAAGGCCGCCAGTGCGGATCGAAGCACCGTCGGAACCTCAGGCATCGTCAACGATTCACCCGCTCGAGCAAGCGGTTGCCCGTCGCCGGGTCGTAGCCAAACGCCAGCCGCGGCCGCTCCATCCCGCCTATGCGTCGCGCAAGGGATGGCGCGCGACCACCTCTTCGACGACGTTCGCTCCGAGCCCGGGCCGCGACGGCACGATCAGCTCGCCGTCGACGATGTCGAGTTTCTGGTCGATCAGGTCCCACTTCCAGGGCACGTCGTCCATGTCGATCTCTAGGATCTCGAAATTGGGCATGGCCGCGCAGAGATGGGCATTGATCAACGTGGCCAGCGGACTCATATAGTTGTGCGGCGAGAACATCGTGTCGTAGTGGGCGGCCAGTTCGCAGATCCGGCGCGCCTCGGACAGGCCGTTGGCCAGCGTCTCGACCATGACCACGTCCGTCACGTGGCGCTCGAAGAATGGCCGAAATGCCTCACGCCGGATGAGCGCCTC
>CAYRTS010000032.1:6954-29429 GCA_964427285.1 uncultured Anaerolineaceae bacterium | reverse complement strand
AGCGCGATCCAGCTGTCCATCGAGCGCGCCGGGGCAACGCCGAGCGCCTCCGGATCGATCGCCCGATACGACGCGAAATGCGACCAATAGAGCGGGATGCGATCGCGGTACAGCCCCCCGAGCAGCTCGTAGACCGGCACGCCGAGCGCCTTGCCCTTGATGTCGTACAGCGCGATGTCGATCGCGGCGATCACCTTCATCCGCTCCGGAACCCCGGCACGGCCCGAGTCCCACAGGCGCCGGCTGATCCAGTCGATCCGCATGGGGTCCTGGCCGATCACCTCCCGCCCGACCAGCCGGATCGCCTCGGCCAGCGACGGCGCAGCATGCCAGTCGTAGCCTTCGCCCCAGCCGACGATCCCCTCGTCGGTGGTGACCTTGACGAACAGGAAGTCGCGGCCGCCGATCCCGCTGTTGCAGGTGATCGGTTCGATCGAGGTGATCTTCATGGCAGCCGCTCCGGCCGCAAGGGATGCGCCCGCACGACATCCTCATTGATGTCGGCGCCCCAACCGGGCCGATCCGGAACGATGAGTTGCCCGTTCTCGATCTCGAGCGGGTGGGTCAGCAGGTCACCCTTCCAGGGGATGTCGTCGAGGTCGATCTCAAGGATCTCGACGTTGGGTACGGCCGCGCACAGGTGGGCGTTGATCAGCGTCCCCAGCGGGCTCATCCAGTTGTGCGGCGAGACCATCGTGTCGTAGAGCTCCGCGAGCTCCGCGACCCGCCGGCTCTCGGACAGGCCGTTGGCCAGCGTTTCGATCATCACGATATCGGTGACGTGCTGCCGGAAGAACGGCCGGAATTGCTCTCGCCGGATCAGGCTCTCGCCATGACACAGGCGCGTCGTGGTCTGCTGGCGCGCAGCCAGCAGGGCATCGGCGTCGAACGACTCAACCTCCAGCCAGTACAGGTTGAACGGCTCCAGCGCCCGGGCGAGCTGGACGATGCCGCCCATCCGGTAGTCGAACTGGACGTCAACGGAGATACCGATCCCGGGGCCAACGACATCGCGCAGGGTCCCGATCCACTTGACCGCCTCGTCGATCGTCCGTCGGTCGATAGCCCCGTCGTGATACGTGGGCAGGGTCGGCGGCCCGCCGTTGATCCCTTCCTGGATCAGGTTGGTCTTGAGCACCTTGAAGCCGCGATCGACCACGTCGCGCGCCCCCGCCGCCCAGGCCGCATAGGTGAACTCCGGCTCCTGGCCCACGATCGCCGGCCAGATCGCCCGGTACGTCGCGAAGTGCGACCAATACAGCGGGATTCGGTCCCGGAACAAACCGCCGAGCAACTGGTAGACCGGCACGCCGAGCCACTTGGCCTTGATGTCCCAGCAGGCGAGGTCAATCGCAGCGAGGACCTTCATCCGCTCAGGGACGCCGGGGCGCCCGCCGTACCAGATCTGCTCGTTGAGGAATTCAATGCGCCGGGGATCCTCGCCGATCAGTCGCCGGCCCATCACCTGGAGCGCGGTGGCCAGCGACGCCGAGGTGTGCCAGTCGTACGTCTCGGCCCAGCCGGTGATCCCCTCGTCTGTGGAGACCTTGAGGAAGCCGAATTCGCGCAGCCCGCCATCACACACGAACGGCTCGATCGCGGTGATCCGCATCCACTGCCCTCCGGTCCAGTCCCGCCCCTTGCCCTCAACGGGCTGCCACGGTCACGTTGTATGTTGTCGACAAGATACAAGATGACGATCCGAGACTGAAGGAGGTTGCGATGGCGCTTGCAGAGACCCGCACATGGCTTCGTGGCCCCGTGGTCGCCGTGGCCACCCCGTTCGCCGACGACTTCGGGCTTGACCTTGGCGGCCTTGCCCGCAACGTCGAGTTCATGGTGGCCGGCGGGATGACCCGCGGGCAGGGCGTCCTGCTCGTCGGTGGCGCGGCGGGCGAGTTCCCCGCCCTCGACCGGGGGGAGCGGATCGCCGTGATGAAGGCCTCCGTGGATGCGGCGGCCGGACGCGTGCCGGTCATGACCAGTGTCCAGCACACCGATTGGCGCGAAGTCGTCGCCTTGGCGAAGGCGGCCGAGGACGCCGGGATCGCCGGGCTCCAGGTAGGCGTCACCTACTACTACCCGGCAACCCAGGACGACCTCGCCCGGCTCGTGGAGCTGGTGTCGGGGGCGGTGTCGATCCCGCTGATGATCTACGCCACCTGGTGGGAGGGTGGGATCAAGATTGACGGCACGCTCCTGCGCCGACTTGCGGAGTTGCCCAACGTCGAGGCCGTGAAGTGGTCAGCGCCGTCGATCGGCGAGTTCACCGAAGGCGTGGGCGCCGCCGCGGACCGTCTCGTATTCATCGACAACCAGGGCATGTACGTCGAAGGCCACCAGCTAGGTGTCGCGGGGTTCGTCACCCATGTCGGCGGCTTCTGGCCGCAGTACTCGCTCGAGCTGTGGCATGCGCTGGAGGCCGGCGACTACGCGGGCGCCGCCGAGAAGCTTGCCGCCTTCAAGCCGGCCTGGTCCAACTGGGCCGGGCGAGTGATGGCTGAAACCGGCGGCGAGGGCCCGTTCATCAAAACCGCCCTCGCCGAAGTTGGGCTGTCTGCGGGCCCGCCGCGCCCACCGTCGGTCGCCCCGAGTCCGGCCCTGCGGGCCGAGTTGGCCGCGCTGTTCCAGTCGGTCGGCGTGCCACGGGCCGGGGTCGTCAGCCGGGTTTGACAGGGGCCCGGATTGTCGACAATATACCGGCAGCGCTGGTCGACCGGGTCGGCGGCGCACGGCTCTCCTCCGGCCGGCCGCGCATCATCGAGATGCACGGTGATGCGCGGGACGGCAGCCTCCTCCGCTGTCCCGCGCATCTCATGGCCTCGGCATCGGGCAGGTCTGGAGGCACGATTTGGTGAGCGTCGGTTTCGGCTTCCTCGGGTCCGGGTTCATGGCCCACACCTACGCGGAGTGCCTGGCTCGCCACATCCCCAACGCCCATCTCGTGGCAGTCGCGCTTGGCTCACGCGCCGCAGCCCTCGCAGCAGAGTACGGCGTGGCCGTTGAGCCGAGTGCTGCGGCACTCCTGGCGCGCGACGATGTCGACGCGGTGCTCATCGCGACACCCCACTCCACCCATCGAGCCCTGACCGTCCAGGCCGCTGCGGCGCGGAAGCACGTCTACATGGAAAAGCCGATGGCGGTCGAGCTTGCCGAGTGCGACGCCATGATCGCCGCATGCCGTGCCGCCGACGTCCTGCTGACGGTCAACCACGTGACCCGCTACCGCCGCTCGCCCGGCACGGCCAAGCGCCTGCTGGACGAGGGGGCGATCGGCGAGTTGCGATTGATCCGCATCCTGAGTTCGGTGATCGCGTACCTGCCGGACGACCACGGCTGGACGAAGGAGCCGGGCGAAGGCGGGGCCTGGCTGGACATGGGCGTCCACCTGTTCGACGCGCTGCGCTGGTTCACCGGGTCGGAGGTCGAACAGGTCTTCGCCCGGATCCGCGATTTCGCCGGGCCCGCGCACATGCGCCGAAGCGGCACGGCGGAGGCGGTCCTGGCCAACGGCGTGGTCGCCCAGCTCCTGATGAGCTTCGAGATGCCGTCGCCGGGGTTGGGGTCCCAGAACCAGTTCACCTTCATCGGCAGCCACGGGATCATCGAGTGCGACGCCTACGGGAAGGTTCGGCTCGGGCGAGACGATCGCTGGGAGGAGGTTTACGAGATGCCCTCGTTCGCGCTCAATGCGGACGTCTACAGCCCGGTCCGCCTGGAGGCGTTCGCGGCCCAGGTGGAAGGCTTCGCGGCCGCGATCCTGGCGGGCGGTGGCCCGCGAATGGCCGGCGAGGATGGTCGAGCCGCGATCGAGATTGTCGAGGCTGCGACGCGTTCGTCCGCCGATGGGCTGGCGGTGCGCCTGCCGCTCGGCGCCGGCTAACGGCGCCGCGACGACACCCCGACCCGACCACCGACCCCGAACGCCGAAGCGGAGTCATCGTCATGCGAATCAAGGCTCGGTCTACGCTCAACGCCGCCGAACCGGGGACGCCGCGGGCTGCGGCGACCTTTCCGACCTTCTGCGTGCTGGCCGACGGCAGCTTCCTGGCCAGCTACAGCATCGGTTCGACCAAGGACAGCGATGACCTGACCGTCGAGCTCCGTCGATCGACCGACGGCGGCGCGACCTGGGGCGAGCCGCGCCGGCCATTCGAGACCACGGTAGGCGGGCGGCGCGGCTCGCTCAAAGTCGCGCCGATGACCAGGATGGACGGCGACCGCCTGATCGTCGCCTGCCTGTGGATCGATCGAGAGGCCTTCCCCGGCCAGCCGCTATTCAACCCGGTGACCGAAGGTTGCCTGCCGATGGCGATCGTGGTCGCCGATTCCTTCGACTCGGGGACAACCTGGACGCCGTGGCGCCTGGTGCCGATGCCAGCGGACGTGGGGCCGCCGAGCCTGACCACCGGGCTGCTTCGGTTTCCCGGCGGCCGGCTGCTGCTCAGCGTGGAGACAAACAAGGAGTTCCTCGACGATTCGCCCTGGTTCCAGCGCGTGGTCCACCTCTGGTCGGACGATGATGGCCAAACCTGGTCTGCGCCGGTGACGGTGATCGCGGACCCCACCGGGCGAATCGCCAACTGGGACCAGCGCGGTGCAGTGGCGCCGGACGGACGGCTGGCGAGCTTCGCCTGGATCTACGACTTCAAGGCCGTGGCGTATCGAAACATCCTCCGGCGAATCAGCGCCGACGAAGGCCGGACCTTTTCCGAGCCGGTCGACCTCGGCTTCGCGGACCAGCCCAGCCACCCGGCCATCCTTCCGGACGGGCGGGTCGCCCTGGCCTGGGTCGATCGGTTCGGCTCGCGCTCCATCCGTGCCCGATCGGCGGCGTCGATCGACGCTCCCTTCGAGCCGGCCAGCGAGGTCGTGCTGTTCGAGGCGACCCCGGTGGCGTCGGCGACATCGAGCGGGACCACCGGCGATGCGCTCGTCGAGATGGGCACGTGGTCATACGGATTGGCGTATGCCGAGGCGCTGCCCGACGGCGACGTCGGCGTCGTCCACTACGCCCCGGGGCCGACGGGCGGGATCGACGTCCGCTGGGTGCGCCTGGCCATCGATGGCTGACCGGTGACCACGCCGCCGGCAACCGAGCCGGACCGCTTTGCCAACGCGACGCTTGCCGAGATGGAGGCGTTCGCGGCGACCATCCTGCCGTCCTACGTTCATGATTACTACGGTTCGGGCGCCCGGGAGGAGCAGACGTTCCGGGGCAACCTCGCCGCGTGGGGCCGCTGGTGGCTGCTGCCCCGGACGCTCGTCGACGTCGCGCAGGTCTCGCTCGCGACGACGGTCCTCGGTCAGCCGATCGCCTTGCCGATCATGGTCGCGCCGATGTCCTCGCAACGGCTCGCCCACCCCGACGGGGAGTTGGCTACCGCTCGTGCCGCGGCGGAGGCGGGCTCGATCATGATCGTCTCGACCAGCACGACGACCCCGATCGAGGCAATCGCCGCGGTGCCTGACCTCGCCTTCTGGTTCCAGCTCTACCCGTTCCCGGACTTCGAGGAGACGGTCGGCATGATCGATCGGGCCATTGCGGCCGGCGCGAGGGCCGTCTGTCTGACCGTCGACGTCGCCAGCCACTTCGACGCCAAGCGGCGGCCCCGTGGCGGCATGCACACCCCCGCGTGGGTCACGTACCCGATGCATCCGGCCCACGCGCAGGACACCCTGGCCACGCTTGACTGGTCGTACCTGGAACGCCTCCGCGACCGGGTCAGTGTCCCGATCGTGCTCAAGGGGATCCTCCACCCGGCCGATGCCCGGACGGCGGCCGATGTCGGGATCCCAGCGGTGATCGTCAGCAACCACGGCGGGCGGACCCTGGACGGGGCGATCACGACGGCGGAGATCCTGCCGGAAATCGCGGACGCCGTCGGCGACCGGATGGAGCTGCTGGTGGACGGCGGGATCCGCCGCGGCGCGGATGTCATCCGGGCGCTGGCCCTCGGGGCCCGGGCGGTGCTGGTCGGCCGGCCGTTCCTGTGGGGCCTCGCGGTGGCCGGCCAGGCAGGCCAGCGGCACGTCTTCACGACGCTCCGTAACGAGCTCGAGCAGGACGCCCGGAGCTGCGGCGTCGCGGATGTCACCAGCGTTCCGCGCGACCTGGTCCGAATCAGCCGGCTGGGAGTCTGACCATGAAGATCACCGATATTCGGGCCGACACCCTGACCATCGGCCCGACCCTGGTCCAGGTGGAGACCGACGAGGGGATCACCGGCCTGTCCGAGGTGGGTTGGCAGGACCCGGCGATCTTCCGCGGCCACCTCGAGCGGGTGATCAAGCCGCAGTTGATCGGGGCGGATCCGCTCCAGCCTGGGCGGCATTGGGAACGGTTGGTCAACGGCACGCGCGCGCTTCCGTACCCGACCTCAACATCGTTCGCCGGCGTGATCGATATTGCGCTGTGGGACATCATGGGCAAGGTGGCCGGGCAGCCGATCCACACGCTCCTCGGTGGCGCCGCCCGGACGGAGATCCCGCTCTACTGGAGCTGTGGCGCCGGGTTCGAGAAGACGCCCGAGCGGATGGTCGCCGACGTCCTGCGCGGGCGCGACCAAGGATTCGAGGCGTTCAAGATCCGGATGGACTGGGGCCCCGTCCAGCTCGACATCGATCCGGCGGCGGACATGCTGATGGCGCGCAAGGTCCGTGAGGCACTCGGGCCCGATGTCTGGATCGGGTTCGACGCGAACCGTGGCTACTCCGCCGGCACGGCGATCCGGGTGGGTCGGCGGCTGGAGGAGCTCGGCTACGCCCACTTCGAAGAGCCGCTGCCGGAGCGGGACATGGCCGGCCTGCGGGAGGTCTGCCGGGCGCTGGACATCCCCGTGTCAACCGGCGAGCAGCTCAAGAACCGCTGGGACTTCCGCGATCTGCTCGAGTTGGCGGATCCCGACATCCTCCAGCCGGACATCGTCGATGCCGGCGGGATTTCCGAGGTCCTGCGGATCTTCCAGCTCGCGGAGGTCCACCAGAAGCCCGTCATGCCCCACAGCCCGGCGGTCGGGGTCCTGTCCGTGGCGAGCCTGCATGCGTACTCGACGATCTCCTCGGCCACGCGCCCGCACGAGTATTCCGTCGAGTACGGCCCGCGACCCGAACAGATCGCCGAACTCTTCGAGGAGCCGATCGAGCCGATTGGTGGGCGCATCCGCTTGACCAACCGGCCTGGTTTGGGACTCGTGCTCGATCAAGCGGTCATGGCGCGATTGCGGACGTAGCTCTGCCCGGACGCTGTCACCAGGACGGGGATCGGCCTGGCGATCAGACCCCGGGCGAGATGGTCCGCAGGCCCGCAAGTCTCGCGGCGGCGGCCTGGCGCTCGTCATAACTCACGAAGCCGTCAATTGGCGAGAGGTAGGCTGCGGCGGCGATGTGGATCGCGTCCAACGCCCGGAGTGCCGGCTCGGCGAGGGATCCGGCGGCCAGAAGCACTGTGCGGTCGAGCGGCAGCAGGGCGACCGTGGCGAGCATGTCACCGGCGCGGCCCATCAGGACGTCCAGCAACAGACCCGGATCACGGGCGGCGGCGCGTCGGATGGCACGTGGCACCTCGGTCACAACCAAATCACACGACGCCAGGTCGGCACCGGCCAGGAACGCCCGCAGGGGATCGCTCTCGGGTTCATCCAGGACCAACTTGACCAGGGCGGACGCGTCCACATAGAACAGCGCCACAGGGTCAGCGCTCGCCGCGAATCTCGTCCAGTGCGCGAGTCAAGGCGTACGGATCGTCCCCCATTCGGAGCGGCCCAGGCAATCCACGGCGCGACGGTCGTGCGACACGCCCTTCGGCGATCAATCGGTCGAGTGCTGCGCCCGTGCTCGGAGGCGGACCGAGTTCCGCGACCGGTCGGTTTCGGTCCGTCACGAGCAACCGTTCGCCATTCTCAACGCGACGAAGATAGCGACTCAGGTTCTGGCGCAACTCCGCGATACCGATGGTCGTAGTCATGTACATGAAAGTAGCACATCGTGCCTGACCCGATCTCGGCAGATGCCCTCAGGCGAGCAGAACGCGGCCCGGTCGGGCGGTGTCGATCTGGCGGCCGTCAGTGAGCACGGGGCGGCCCGCCACGATGACGTGGTGGATGCCGGTTGGCCCGTGCTTTGGCTGCTGGAAGGTGGCGCCATCAATGATGGCGGCTGGATCGAACACGACAAGGTCCGCGACGGCCCCTTCGACGATCCTGCCGCGATCGGCGAGGCCTGCCCGGTCGGCGGGCCTTGAGGTCGACATCTGGACCGCCGTTTCGAGCGAGACGAGGCCCAGCTCGCGGACGTAGCGCCCGAGGAAGCGCGGGTAGCAGCCGAACGAGCGGGGATGGGGCCGGCCGGCGCTCGACGGCCCGTCGGGGTCCATGGCCAGGCCGTCGGAGCCGATCGAGGTCAGCTCGTGGGTGAGCACGGCGCGCAGGTCGTCCTCGGATCGACCATAGGCCACCATCTGCACCCGGTTGTCACTTCGCGCCACGAGATCCAGCATCGCTTCGCTGGGGTCCATCGACCAGGCCTCCCCGACCGCCTCCACCGTCAGCCCGAGGGTCTCCTCGAGGCCTGGCTCAGACGACGAGACCTCGATCTCGTCCCAGCCGAAGAAGAGGCTCGTGCCCCAGTCCTCGCGGATCGCCTTCCGCTCGGCCGGGTTGGCGAGGCGGGCCACGATCGCGGCTGGGCCGCCAGCCTGGGCCCATTCGGGCAGGAGCTGCGACAGGTTGGCGCTACCCGCGATGTATGGGTAGATATCGACGCCGACATCGACCCCGTCGGCGTGCGCGCGCTCGATCAGCTCGAGGGCACGCGGGACGGCACCCCAGTTGCGTCGCCCCGCCACCGCGAGGTGGGAGACCTGGAGTCGACAACCGGAGAGGCGGGCGATCGTCAACGCTTCTTCGACCGCCTCGAGCAGGTGGTCGCTGTAGTTGCGCATGTGGATCGCGAACAGTCGATTACGTCTGGCAACGGCGCGGCCGATCGCCACCAGCTCGTCTCGGTCGGCCGACATCGCGGGTGGGTACATCAGCCCGGTCGAGACACCGATCGCGCCCTGATCGAAGCAGGCGTCGATGGTGTCGACCAGCGCCCCGCGTTCGACGGCATCCAGCGGTCGGGCGGCTTCACCGGCGACCGCGATCCGCAACGTCACGTGGCCGACCAGTGGCGCCGTGTTGATCGCAAGGCCTGCCCGCTCGAGCGCAGCGGCGTAGCCAGCCAGATCGGTCCAGTCCCAGCGGACGGCGGGGTCCGGGTCGATGGTCGCGTTCGCCGGACGGGTCAGATGGGCGACGGCCGCAGGGAATGGAACGCCGCCCATCCCGCAGTTGCCGTTGACCTCCGTGGTCACGCCCTGGGCGACCTTGCTCCGGGCCCGGCCGTCGCTCAACAGGGTGAAGTCGGAGTGGCTATGCAGGTCGACCCAGCCGGGCGAGACGACCAATCCGGTCGCATCGATGCGTTCAACGCGATCGGGCGCATCGGCAGAGAGGTCGCCGATCGCGACGATCCTTCCTCCCGCCACTCCAACATCGGCCCGTAGACGCGGCGCACCTGTCCCATCGATCACCGTCCCGCCGGTGATCACCAGATCCAGGGATGAACCGCCCGTCATGACCCGAACAGTTGCGCAGCGTTGCCCCAGAAGACGCGATCCATGGAGTCGGGCGGCAACCCTGCGTCGAGATAGGTCCCGAGCACGAAGGCGGGCTCCAGCAGCGGCGCATCGCTGCCCCACAGCAACCGGTCCGGGCCGGCGATCGCGACCGCCGTACGAACCGTCGGCAGGTGGGCGAAGCTGCTCGACATCTCCAGGTACACGTTGTCATTCGAAGCGGCGAGACGAGCCCCTTCGACACTCGGCGTCCCGAGACCGGCGTGGGCGATGATGATCGGCAGCCGAGGATGGCGCCGCGCGATCACGCCCAGGGCCTCGTCCCATCCCGCCCCAGCGTTGTGGATCTTGACCGGGCGACCAAATTGGGCGAGGAGCGCGAACAGGTCCGTCATGGCTGGCGCGGTCGTGGGCGTACCGCTCCATTCACCGTGAACCTTCACGCCGAGCATGCCTGGTGCGTCGAGGTAACGCCGCAGCTGCTCCTCGCTGTGGGCCAGGTCAGTCGGGTCGGCCACGACGTAGCCGTAGAGGCCGCCGCCACGGGCGCCGGCGCCGGGCCCGCTGGAGGCCGTGGCCG
This sequence comes from uncultured Anaerolineaceae bacterium, assembly GCA_964427285.1. GTDB lineage: Bacteria > Chloroflexota > Limnocylindria > Limnocylindrales > CSP1-4 > SPCO01. The sequence goes on along the minus strand of CAYRTS010000032.1, from coordinate 19,230 downwards.
CTGTCGCTCTGGCCGCCTGCGCGTTGCCTCGCGCCGGATCGCCAAAGATGCCAAGCGCGGCCGACGCCACCGCTGCGCGCGTCGCCGGGTATGCCATGGCTCCGAGCAGGTCCGCGTCGGCGACATCCGGGACATCGAAGTCGAACGGTCCGAAGTGCGTGTGCACATCGAATGCTCGCGCCGGCCCCGCCGGCAGCGCCAGGTCGACGGGGCCGCTCGCCAGTCCGAACAGGCGGACGGCGTTCCCGGCGATGACCGCCCGCTTCGCCTCGTCGGAGATGGCCGCCGCCAGCACGGCCCCGATCGGCGACGCGGCGGCCCTGGCTGGACTGCCGGTGCCAAACAGCAACCGTTCCGCGCCGATCGTCCCGACGACGGTCTCGATCGCGCGGAGGTGCGCCAGGGCACTCGTTTCCAGATGGAGATGCGGGTACCTCACGGCCGCGGCGAGGTCGTCCACGATGGTCGTGTAGTGCGAGCCGAGCAGAACGACCGGGATTCCGAGCCCCTCGGTCGCTGCACCGATCATGCTGGCCGCCCCAAATCGCCCGACTGGGACGAGCAGCGGTCGACCCGTCCGGGCAACTGCGCCAAGGATCTCCCGGACCGATTCCGGGGGCGGCAACGCGCCATCCCAGCCGTCGAGCCGGTAACCGACGGCCCCAGCGCGGCTGGATTCGTCGACGCGGCGAGCTACGTCCCCCGATCGTCGGGGACCGACGACCGCGACCGCGGCAAGCCCGTTGGCCGGATCCGTTGCCGCCTCGGTCGCCAGCCGATTGCCGGTCGGGCCGTCCGCCCAGGTCGCCAGGAGCGACGAGGCGAGCGAGAGCCGGATCCCATGCGCCCGCCGCTCCGCGACCAGCATCTCCAGGGGCGCGCCGGCGGTTCCCGCGGTTCCCCGGTCGGGTCCGAAGCGCGTGTTGACGTCGATAAACCCGCGAGGTGCCGCGTCGATCGGGTCCCCCATCAACGAAACCTTCCACGGCCGATGACCGGCCAGTGCTCGACCACGCGCTCGCCATCGATCGCGACCAGTTCGTCATGCATGTTGGTGGCACCACAGGCGTGGTTCGGGATGATTCGCACACGCTCTCCGATCCGCCAGCCGGGATCCGCTGCGCCGTCGGGCAGTTCGATCACGCCGTGCTCCTCGGTCGCCCGCGTGATGGCCAGGTCCGGCCTGTCGAGCGGCCGTCCCCAGGTCCCCCAGCCGTAGTCCTCGCCGGCGAGGGCCTTGATCCCGGCGTCCAGCACGTAGCGGTCCGGGCGCGCGTGGCTGACGACCGTGGCCATCACCGTCAGGGCGCAATCGGCGAGGGTCGCCGGTCCGAGCGACACCTGCTTGAGATCCCCGAATGCGTAGACCCCGGATCGCAGCTCCGTGACGCCCTTGACCTGCACGGCGTGGCGGGCCGTCGGGGTACTGCCGACGGTGACCACATCAGCGCGCAGACCCAGACGACGGATCGCCGTGGCGATCCGCACCGCGACCTCCCCCTCGCGACGACCGATCGCTGCCTGCGCATCCGGGTCGGATGTGCCATAGGCATTGCCGTAGTTCATGACTCCGACCAGCTCCAGGCCGGGCATGGCCGCCACCCGCTCGGCAAGCCGGATGGCATCCTCGGGGGTGGCGGCCCCCGATCGGCCGGCGCCGCCGTCCACGCTGACGACCACATTGACCCGCTGCCCACGCCGGGCCAGGTAGACCGACGCCGCCTCGGCGCCTTCGAACGTGTCTACCTCAAAGCGCAGCCTGGCCTTGTCGAGCAGCGCGACCAGACGCGCCAGCTTGGCCTCCCCGACCAGCGGATAGGCGATGAACAGGTCGGTGAAGCCGGCGTCGACCATCGCCTCCGCCTCGCCGATCTTGGCCACAGTGAGCCCGATCGCCCCGTGGGCGAGCTGCCGTTCCCCGACCTCGCGGGTCTTGTGCGTCTTGGCGTGGGGTCGGTGCGCCACGCCGGCCTCGCGCGCCACGCCGGCCATTGCGGCGAGGTTCGCCTCCAGTCGGGCAATGTCGACCAGCGCGACGGGCGTGTCGAGATCACCGATGAACCGCGCCGCCGCGCCTGTCGCCGCGCCTGCCGCGGACCGCACGCTGCCCGCCGTCACCGGGCCATCCGCTCCAGGTAGTAGGCCGACGCCAGGGCGAACCCTCCGGCGATCCGGCTGAGCTCGCTAACCGCGAGCTCCTCGTGGTCGCTGTGGTTGGTGATCGGATCCGGCCCGTAGCCGACCGCAGGGATCCCCGCCTCGCGAACGAAGTGGACGGCGTTGGTGGCCACGCGGGCGCGGGTCAGGCGCAGGTCCCGCCCAAACAGGTCTCGATGGGCATCCCGCATCGCGCCGACGATCGCCTCGGATGGATCGATCGAGAAACTCTCCGCGATTGGGACGGCTCGCAGCTCGATCACCGCTCCAGTTCGCTGGCGCATTCCGTCCACCAGCGCCTCCAGCTCGGCCGCAACGGAGGCCAGGTCCGACGTCCCATCGTGCCGGCGCGTCCCTTCCAGTTCCGCCCGAACCGGCAGTCGATTCGGATAGTCCCCCGACACGAACTTCCCGATGAACAGCGACGGTTTGGGTTCGTCCCCTGGCACCGCCCCGAGACGATCGCGCAGCGCAGCCAGCTCGGCATGGAGAAGCCGCCCGACCTCCACCGGGTCCACCATGCCGGGGCCCACCACCGTCTCGTGGACCGCCATCCCGGGGCGCTCCACGACGATCTCCCAGAAGGTCAGACCAAGCCCGGCGATCGGCAGCTCCACGCCACCGCCAAGCTCGCCCGTGATCACGGCATCGCCGTGGATGCCGCGTGCGATCAGGGCATGAAGCGGCTCGTTCCCGCCGCTTTCATGCATGCCGTGCAGCGTCAGCAGCACGCGGCCACGAGCCGGCAGCCCGTGCTCGCGCAGGAGGCGGATCGCCGCCACCATGGCCGCATCAGGGCCCTTCATGTCCGCCGCGCCGCGCCCGATCAGCAGGTCGCCCAGGCGCTCCGGCGGTGCATGCTCGATATCGATGGCGTCAAGATGGCCGTGCCACTGGATCGTTGGGCCCTCGGCGTCGGTCGAGCCGAGCTCGGCGATCACGCTCGGGCTGTCCGGAAACTCCCGGTCGAGCCGCACCCTGGCACCGGCATCCGACAACTCCGCGGCGAGCCGATCGGCCATCACCGCCTCGTGACCGGGCGGGCTCCAGATCCTCAGCAGGTCGAGGGTCAGCGCCGCGATCGGCTCCGGATCGATTCGTTGGCAAGCCACGCGGAGATCGTCAAGGCTCAAGCGCCGGCCCTGCTGCGGAGACCGCTGGTGCCGCCTGTCGGGGTCTTTGGCGCCTCGGGGCCTGGCGTCACGCCTCCTGCCTTGCGCGAACGCCTTCGAGGTCGGCTCAAGCCGACCAGCATCGATGGCACTTCCAGCACGTGCTGACGCGCCAACAAGGCCGCGGCTTCCCGATCGCCACCACGCAACGCGGCGACCAGCACCTTGTGCGACGGGCCGGCGTTCTTGAGGAAATACTTCGCCGTTTCACCGGGTCGGTCGAGCGCCTGGTACGAGCGGACCCGGACCAGCCCGTCCAGACCCGACCAGATGTGGCGGAGCAAGGTCATCCCGGACCACTCGACGATCAGGCCGTGGAACTGGAGGTCGAAGTCCGCGATCGCCTCCAGGTCGTGGATCTTGATGGCGGCACCCATCTGATCGATCAGCGCCTCCAGTCGAGCCAGCTCGGGCTCGCCGACAACGCCAATCGTCGCCGCCGTCGCCCGGCTCTCGATGACCGCCCGCAGCTCATAGATCGCGTCGATCTCTGCTTCGGGCACCCCGACCACGACCGCCCCGCGATGCGGAAAGATCTCGATCAGCCCCTCCTGCTCGAGATGCCGAATGGCCTCGCGAACGGGCGCCCGGCTGACCCCCATCTGTTCGGCCACGTCGGCCTCCAGGATCCGGGAGCCCGCCGGGATCTCCTTGGCGAGGATCGCGGTCCGCAGCGCGGTCAGCACCTCCGTGCGAAGGACGCGCGGCTGGATCCGGGCAAGGTTGAGGCCCGTACCAGGCGCATCGGGTTCCGTCACGCGACGACCTCCAGCGCGACGACCGGGACACCGCCCCGGATCACGCTACGGGGCGACCGGAGCGCCCCGATCGAAACGAGCGGATCGGTGTCGACGACCAGCAGGTCGGCGATCTGGCCGACCTCCACGAGTCCGATATCGTCGAGCCCAAACAGGGCGGCCGTGACCGTGGTGGCCGAAGCGAGCGCGGCCTGGGCGGTCATTCCATGACGGACGTAGAGCTCGAGTTCGCCGACCATGTCGCCGATCGGAACGAGCGGGGCACCCCCGTCGTTGCCGGCCGCGATCCTGACCCCGGCCGCGATCGCGCGCTCCAGGAAGACGACCAGGCTCTGATGGAGTGCGTCGCACTGCTCGACGACGAAAGCCGGGATCCCGGCGGCGACACCGTTGTCGATGATCCGGCGGTCGGAAAGGATGGTCGGGACGAGCGCCGCACCACGCGCAAGCATGAGGTCGATCGCCTCCTGGTCGCCGCCGTGGCCATGCTCGACCGAATCCACCCCGGCGCGCAGTGCGTTGAGGACCCCGATCCGGCTCTCCGCATGCGCGGCCACCGGGACGCCGCGCTTGTGGGCCTCCTCAACCGCGGCGGCCATCTCCTCGATCGTCAGCTGCGGCTGGCCCGCCTGCCGGCCGCCGGTCATCATGCCGCCCGTCGCCATCAGCTTGATCGAGCCGGCCCCGGCGCGGAGGTTCTCGCGCGCGGCTCGGCGAACCCCGTCTGGCCCATCGGCCTGGATGCCCATCCACCAGCCGTGGCCGCCGGTCATCGTCACCACGCGTCCACTCGGGATCACCCGCGGCCCGGGGATCTCGCCAGCCTCGACGAGCCTGGCCAGCTCGATATCGATGAAGTCCGCCCCGCCGACATCACGGATCGTGGTGACGCCGGCCCTGACCGTCTCCTCGAGCCGGCGGGCGCTGCGGATCACGGTCTGGGTGCGGTTCTCAGCACGCAGTGTCTCTTCGGGGTCAGGGCCGCCGTCGAGGCACAGGTGGGCGTGCGCGTTCATGAGCCCGGGGCAGACCCAGCGTCCGCTCACGTCGACGATCTTGGCGCCCGCTGACTCCAGGGTCGGCCCGATCGCCGCGATTCGGCCGTCGCGGATGAGCAGATCGGACGAGCCGACCCCTGAGACGCGAGCGCCGCGGCCGTCGACCAGCCGGCCGCCACGGAGCAGGAGGCTGGTCAAACCCGGATCCGCGCCCAGCGGGCGCTTCGGTCCATGCCGCTACCGCCGTAGAAAACCACCAGGACTTCGTCATCAGGCAGCCGGGTGCCGCGCGGATGGCCGAACTGCCAGGCCCCCATGTCGTTCCAGTACTGGTCCTGCGATCGAGGCCCACCGGCGCCGGGTTCGCGACCGGCGTCGCTCGCCCATACGACGATCTCGCTGGTGCGATCCCAGGTCTTGCCGAAGTCCTTGCTCAACGTCGCACGGATCCCGGGTGGGTCATTGCGATGGGTATAGACGGCCAGGAGCCGGTCGCCGCCGAGCGAGATCGGCTGGCAATGCTGACCGCGCAGCCCGGTGCTCACCGGGACCGTCCATGTCCGGCCATCCGGCGTACCCCGGGAGACGTGAATGGCCACGTCGCGGGCCGCCACCGGATCGTGGGTCCAGAACATGTTCACGAGATGACCGTCCCCGGGATGTGCCTCCAGCCGCTGATCCCAGTAATAGAGGGCATCGGCAGGATGGTGGGCGACCAGGACATCGGTCGGCCAGGTCAGGCCATCGTCGGTCGACATGCGCAGCCAGGCCGCGGGCCGTCCGGGCGCCGGATCGTGGCTCTCCTTCCAGTGCTCGTACGGCTGGGCCAGGGAGCCATTACGCAGCCGCAACGGTGGGCCCGTCGGCGAGGAGCCAGGATGGCTCGACAGGTCCAGGCGGTGACGCGTCGGCCACGTGCGCCCGCCGTCCGACGACATGACGTGATAGGTGCGCATTGGCAGCAGTCCCTGGGTGACCGGATCCACCCATGGCTGATGCGGGTCGGAGCGGTCCGTCCAGAGCACCGAGGCGGTCAGCACGCCCGGTGACAACTCGGCCACGTACCAGCCGCGTGTTTCACCGGTCAGGCCATCCCATTCGCGATCGGCCAGCCCGAGGTAGCGGAGCTCCCACGTGTCGCCGCGATCACGGGACGCAAAGATGGCGGTATGCCCGTCCGCGCCCTCGCGGTCCGAGCCAAGGCGGCACGTCGCGAGGACCGTCCCGTCCGCGAGCAGGATCGCCGATGTCGATGATGCCGAGCGCTCGTTCACCGGTGCGGATCGGGCATCCCAGATGATGCCCTCTGCCACGACCTCCATCGGACTCCTCTACCTTGGTACACGCACGGGCGCCATCGTGCGCGTCGAATGTATACGATATCCCGAGTCGCGAACGCCTTCGATGTCGTCTCGCCAGCCATCCACAGCGGAGACGCCCGTGCAACTCACAACCCTGCTCCCGTCACCGAGCATCGGAATGACGAGGGCAGAGCTCGATACCCCGGCGATGCTCCTGGACCTTGACCGGTTCGAGGCGAATGCGGGCCGACTGTCGAGCGCGATCACGGCCGGCGGAAAGCACTGGCGGCCCCACGCCAAGGGCCACAAATCGCCGTGGATCGCGCGTCGACAGATGGAGCTTGGCGCGATCGGCATCACCTGTTCCAAGGTGTCCGAGGCAGAGGTGATGGTGGAGGGCGGCGTGCCGTCGATCCTGATCGCCTACCAGCTGGTGACTCGCCGCAAGCTCGAACGGGCGGCCCGCCTCCAGGCACGGGCGGAGGTGATCATCTGCGCTGACGATCCGTTCCACGTCCGGTTGGCGTCCGAAGTCGCGACGGACCTCGGGGTCGTGATCCCGATGCTGGTCGACATCAACGTGGGGATGGAGCGGACCGGGGTGCTGCCTGGGCAGCCGGCACTCGAGCTGGCACGCCTGATCGATCGTGCGCCGGGGCTCCGCCTCGCCGGGATCATGGGTTACGAGGGCCACGTCCTTACCGCCTGGCCGAACGAGGCAAAACGTGATGGGACGCTTGCCTCGCTGGCTGGCCTGATCGAATCCAGGCGCTTGATCGAGGACGACGGCATGACCGTCGGGATCGTGAGCGGCGGGGGCTCCGGGAACTACATGTTCGCCGCGTCGCTCCCGGGGCTGACCGAGCTGCAGGCGGGAGGCGGCTGCTTCATGGACCCGTTCTACGGCAAGCTGTGTCATCTCGAGGAACTCGGGTTCGACTACGCGTTGACGATCCTGACCACCGTCACCAGCCGACCCACGCCGGAGCGCGTGATCACCGACGCGGGCTTCAAGACGCTGTCGGCACGCGAAGAGGGGTCTCCGGTCATGGTCGGTCGGCCGGACGTCGAGTTCGTCTACCTGTCGGCCGAGCACGGGGTCTGGAGGCGGACGGCGGACAGCCCGGCCATCGAGATCGGTGATCGGCTGGAGATCATCCCCGACTATCACGACACGACCACCTTTCGGCACGACGCGTTCGTCGGCATGCGTGGTGACGTCGTCGAGGCCGTCATCCCGCTGCTCGCCCGCGGAAAGCTGGTCTGACTGGTGAACCTGGATCTGCTGATCCGCGGCGGAACGGTTGTGGACGGGACAGGCGCGCCCGGCTTTACCGCGGACGTCGGCGTGCGCGGCGAACGGATCGTGGCCATCGGCGCGCTCGCGGACGCGTCGGCCGCACAGGTCGTCGACGCGACTGGGCGAGTCGTCTGTCCCGGCTTCATCGACGTCCACGTCCACTCCGAAACGGCGCTCCGCGGCAACGGCGACATCTGGGGCTCGGTCTTCCAGGGCGTCACCACCCACTTGACCGGTCCGGACGGCTTCGGCTGGTCACCGCTGCCACCGGCCGGCGGCGCGGACCTGTGGCGCTCGACAGCGTTTGCCTACGGGCAGTCTGAGCTTGCGCCGGACTGGCCGACCATCGAAGCCTATCTCGACGGTTTCACGGGGACCATCCCGCTCAACGTGGTCACGATGGTCCCCCATCAGGCGATCCGCTTTGCGGTCCTCGGCTGGGATGCCCGCCCCGCGGATCGCGGCGAGCTGGAGCGGATGAAGACGCTCACTCGCGACTGGATGGAGGCAGGCGCGGTCGGCCTGAACACGGGCCTCGACTATCAGCCGGCGGCCAGCAGCGACACGGCCGAACTCGTCCAGTTGGCGCGCGTGGTGCGCGGGTATGGCGGGATCTACGCCGCGCACATCCGGTACAACGGCGCCGGTCGCGCCGGCGCCTATCGCGAGTCCATCGCGATCGGCCGTGACGCCGATATTCCGATCCGGCTCTCCCATGAATCGGCCGACGATGAAACCGAGCCACTCCTCGAGGAGGCCACGAAGGCCGGCGTCGATTTCGGGATCGACTGGTATGTCTACCCGGCCGGCTCCAGCCACCTGCTGATCATGCTTCCCCCGGAGGACCAGGTCGGCGGGTTCGATGCGGTCATCGAGCGCGTGCGGGACCCGGGCAATCGGCGGCGCATCGCGGAGCACCTGCAGGCCTATCTGGGCGACCTGGCTGCCCAGGGCGGGCGCGAGTACTTCTCCGACACCCATTCCGGCCGCCATATCGGCCGGTCCATTGGCGAGATCGCTTCCGAGCGAGGCACGTCGCTGGGCGAGACTGCGGTCGACCTGATCGTTGAGGAGTCGCCTGAGGCCCTGCTGGTCTTTCGGCGGGGGCATTCGGAAGAAGCCTTTGAGGCGCTCGCGCGACGGACCCTCAAGCGTCCCGAGTTCATGGTCGCCAGCGACGGGATCTATCACGGCGCTCGGCCGCATCCCCGTGGCTACGGCTGCTTCGCCCGGATGCTGCGGCTCTATGTGCGTGAGCTCGGTGCGATCGGCCTGGAGGATGCCATCCGCCGGATGAGCGGCCTGGTGGCAGAGCGTTTCGCGATCCGCGATCGGGGACTGGTCGCCGAGGGCCTGGCCGCGGACCTGGTGGTGTTCGATCCCGTGACGGTCGGCGACCGGGCAACCTGGGAGGAACCCCGCCTGCCAGCGATCGGGGTCGATGCCGTCGTGGTCAACGGCCAGGTCGTGGCCCAGCTCGGCCGGCCGACGGGTCGCCTGCCGGGTCGAGTCGTTCGCGAGGCTCGGGGCGGGTGACGCGTGGCGTGCGGTTGCGGCATGGGCTCGCGGCGTGGCGCCACTTGACACGAGGCGTCCCGCTGTACATTGTCGAGGTTGCCGACCGAAGGGTCGGCGCTTCATCGAATCCGTCTGGCGGCAATTGGCCGCCGGCGCCAACCCCACGCCAGTACTGAGACGAGGGTCATGACCCAGCCCAGCGGAACGATCGTGCGCGATGGACCGAGACCCGGCACGCCCTTGCTGGCGGTCAACAACCTGCATGTCGAATTTGCGGGACGGGGTCGGACCGTCCGGGCCGTTCGGGGCCTGACATACGAGATCGGTGCCGGCGAGACCGTTGGGCTGGTTGGCGAATCCGGGTCCGGCAAGAGCGTCAGCGCCCTGTCGCTGCTTGGCCTGCTCCCCAAACGGGTCGGTCGCATCTCGGCGGGGACCGCCCTGTTCCAGGGCGAGGAGATCCTCCACCTGTCCGATGAGAAGCTGCGCAGGATCCGCGGCAACAAGATCGCGATGATCTTTCAGGACCCACTGTCCAGCCTCAACCCGGTGCTGACGATCGGGCGGCAGATCACCGAGGCGATCGAGACGCATCGTGGCGCCAGCCACAAGCAGGCTCGCCGCCGAGCCGCCGAGCTGCTCGAACTCGTCGGGATTCCGGACGCCGATGCACGTCTGGACAACTATCCCCACCAGTTCAGTGGCGGGATGCGCCAGCGGGCGATGATCGCGATGGCGCTGAGTTGTGAACCGAGCCTGCTCATCGCTGATGAGCCGACGACCGCGCTGGACGTCACGATCCAGGCCCAGATCCTCGAGTTGCTGCGGCGGTTGCGGGACGAACTGCACATGGCGGTCCTGCTGATCACCCACGACCTCGGCGTCGTCGCTGGCTTCGCGGACAGACTCGCAGTGATGTACGCGGGACGACTCGTGGAGCTCGGACCGACGGAGACAGTCCTGAGCGACCCGGCCCACCCGTATACCGTCGGCCTGCTCCGATCGCTGCCCCGGCTGGATCGACCGCGGCAGGTGGCGCTGACGCCGATCGAAGGCTCGCCGCCGGACCTCGCATCCGAGCTGCGCGGTTGCCCATTTGCACCTCGGTGCGCCTGGCGGGTCGACGTGTGTGCCTCCGTCGACCCGGACCTCGTGCCGGTCGGCGGGGAGCGCGCCGGACCGGCCCCGCACGACCACTTCGCGGCCTGTCACAACCATCCCACCCGCGTCGAAGCCTTCGCCGGGGTGCCGGCGCGTGGGCTTCCGGCAGGGACCGCGGCCACTGGAGGTCTCGCATGACCGTCGCGCCGGGCACCGCCAAGCCCATCGGGACAGCCTCGGCGGGGACGCCCGCCGCCGGTGAGCCCGGCGGCGCCGGACCGCTCCTGACCGTCGAGGACCTGCGCGTCTACTTCCCGATCACGGGCGGGGTCCTCCGTCGCCGCACCGGCTGGGTGAAGGCGGTTGATGGTGTCGACTTCCATATCGACCGCGGTGAGACGCTCGGCCTGGTCGGCGAATCAGGTTCGGGCAAGACGACGATCGGGCGAACGATCGTGCGCATCACGGAGCCACTCAGCGGGTCCATCCGATTGGCGGGCGACGATCTGCTCGCGCTCCGGGGGGAAGTGCTGCGGCGGCGGCGGCGCAAGTTCCAGATGGTCTTCCAGGATCCCTACTCCAGTCTGGATCCGCGCCAGACGGTCGGTGAGATCATCGCCGAGCCGCTTCGCGTGCACGATCTCGCGTCCGGCAAGCAGCGAACCGCGAGAGTCACCGAGCTGCTCAACCTGGTGGGACTCGATCCCGCCTTCGTGGTGCGCTACCCACATGAGTTCAGCGGTGGCCAGCGTCAGCGCATTGGAATCGCGCGGGCCCTGGCCGTGGAGCCGGACCTGATCGTCTGTGACGAACCCATCAGCGCGCTCGACGTGTCCATCCAGGCCCAGGTCATCAACCTCCTGGAGCACCTGCAGGCAGAACTCGGCCTGACCTATCTGTTCATCGCCCACGACCTGGCGGTCGTCCGCCATATCGCCGACCGGGTCGCGGTGATGTACCTGGGCAAGATCGTCGAGGTCGCGCCGGCCGCCCAGCTCTACAAGGACCCGATCCACCCGTACACGATCGCCCTGTTGTCGGCGGTGCCGGTCCCGGATGCCAGGACAGAGCGAGCGCGCCGCCGGATCATCCTGAAGGGTGACATCCCGAGCCCCGCCAATCCGCCGAGCGGCTGCCGGTTCCACACGCGCTGCTGGCTCCGGGAGCGGCTTGGCAATCCGGAAATCTGCGCCACCACGGACCCGCCCATGACGGCTACCGCCGATACTGCCGCGGGGCAGTCCGTGGCCTGCCACTTCGTCGACGAGGCCCGGGCAGAACGCCCGATTGATGTGATCCCGCCCCCACTCGAGCCAATCTTCGGCGCGGCGCCCACCACGGCCTGAGGAGCGGGCCGGCGGCTAGCCCTGGCGTGATGCACCCGGAGGGGATCGAGGTCGGCACGGATGGGGTCGCTCGTTGCTGGTGGTCGGATGGCGATCCGCTGCTGCTGGCCTACCACGATACGGAGTGGGGCCGGCCCGTCGTCAACGATCGACGGCTGTTCGAGAAGATCTGCCTGGAGGGATTCCAGTCCGGCCTGTCGTGGCTGACGATCTTGCGCAAGCGAGACAACTTCCGCCGCGCGTTCCGTGACTTCGACCCGGACGTTGTTGCCCAATTCGACGATGCGGACAGCGCACGGCTGATGGCCGATGCCGGGATCGTCCGGAACCGCGCCAAGATCGCGGCGACCATCAACAACGCCCGGCGCTATCCGGAGGTGGTGGCGGAATTCGGGAGTTTCGCAGCGTACGTGTGGCGGTACGAGCCCCATCCGCTCCGCCGGCCGGCGATCGTGGACCACCAGACGCTGATGGCCGCGAGCGTCAGCCCGGAGTCAGTCGCGCTAAGCAAGGACCTTCGCAGGCGGGGTTGGGCGTTCGTCGGGCCGACCACCGCCTATGCCGCAATGGAAGCGATCGGTCTCGTCAACGACCACCTCGACGGCTGTCACGTGCGCGGGGCAGT
>CAYRTS010000032.1:0-6854 GCA_964427285.1 uncultured Anaerolineaceae bacterium | reverse complement strand
CCCGCGGCGAGATCGAACGGGTCGGTAATCACGTTGCCGGTACCCACGATCTGGGTGGCTCCGCCCGTGACCGTGATCGTCGCCGTCCCCTCAGGCGGTCCGGACGCCGCCGGGGCGGACGGCGCGGCCGTCCCGGCACCCTGCGGCGGGGCCGTCGGCTCGCACCCAATCAATGCGACGACGACGAGGCTGGCAAGCAGCGCGCTGAACGGTCTTCGCGCCACGGGTCGGGAGACGACACGCATCTGGCTAACCCCGCTTCGACGTCTTGGGATCGATCGCGTCCCGCAGTCCGTCACCGATGAAATTTACTCCGAGGACCGTGAGTGTGATGGCCGCGGCTGCCGGCATCCACTGCCACCACAGCTGGTTGAGCACGACCGGGCTTGTCGCCTCGGTGATCAGGTTGCCCCAGCTCGCCTCCGGCATCCGGACGCCAAGCCCCAGAAAGCTCAGGGCGGACTCGAGCAGGACCGCGGTCGCGACTCCGAACGTGGCGACGACCGTGATCGGGCCGAGGATGTTCGGCAGCATGTGGCGCAGGAGGATCGACCGGTCAGACACGCCGACGACCCGTGCGGCCGTGATGAACTCGGCCTCGCGCATGACCAGCAATTGGCCCCGGACCAGTCGACAGGTGACCGGCCAGCCGAGCAGCGCGATCACGATGATGACCGAGCGAATGCTGGGCCCAACCACCGACACGAACACGATGATCAGGAGGAGCGGCGGGATGGCCAGGATCGTGTCCGTGAAGCGCATGATCACCTGGTCGATCAACCCACCGTAGAAACCGGCGAGCAGCCCGAGCAGCGTCCCGATGAGCAGATAGAGGCTCACCGCTCCAAAGCCAACGATCATGGAGGTCCGGCCCCCATACAGGACGCGCGCCCAGATGTCGCGGCCGGACACGTCCGTGCCCAGGAAATGAGCCGCGCTGGGTGGCTGCCGGGACCCCGTGTCGAAGTCGATCCAGTTGGGCGCCCAGGGCGACAGCAGGGGCGCGACAATGGCCATCAGCAGGATCGTGCTCACGATGACCACGCCGATGATCGCCAGCCGGTGGCGCAGAAATCGCCGCACGGCCGCCCGGGTGGGCGAGACGTGCTCGTAGACGACCTGGGCCGCCATGGACGCCCCCGCGGCCCCGACGGGCCCAATGGCCGGCTCAGGTGCCGCGGACATACCGGACCCTGGGATCCGCCACCGCATAGGCGACGTCGGCGATGATGTTGACAATCAGGACCGCCGTTCCCGTCAGCAGGATGATTCCCATCATCAATGAGGGATCGCGTGCCCCCGCGGCCTTGACCGCCAGCTGGCCGATCCCACCCCAGGCGAAGATCTGCTCGGTGATCACCGCGCCGGCGACGGCTTCCGGCGCGAGCCAGGCGATGATCGTGATGATCGGAATGAGTCCGTTGCGGAGGGCATGGCGGATGATCACGACGCGATTGGCCAGACCCTTGGAGTGGGCGGTCGTGACGTAGTCGCTGTGGAGGACATCGAGCATGCTGGCCCGGGTGTAGCGGATGAGCGGGGCCGCCTGCACGATGGCAAGGACGCTCGCGGGAAGGATCAGGTGATGCAGCGCATCGAGGATGTCCGTACGCCCCACCGTATGGATCTCACTGGTCGGTAACAGCCGCAGATTGACCGCGAACACGTAGATCCCGATCAGGCCAAGGACGAACACCGGCGTTGACGCAAAGAAGATGGCCAGCGCGTTCAACACGTAATCCGTCTTCGAATACTGCTTGACCGCCGTCAGGATGCCGATGGGTATGCCGATCAGGATCGCCAGCACCAGCGAGGTCAGCATCAGGTAGAGCGTCTGCGGCAGGCGCGACCCGATCTCATGCACGATCGAGCGCTTCGAGGTGATCGAGTAGCCCAGATCGCCCTGCAGAGCGTTCCCCAACCAGCGGAAGTACTGGTTGGGGAAGATCGGCTGATCGAAGCCGAGTCGCTTGCGCTCCTGCTCGAGGATCTCAGGGTTTGATACGAGGTTCGCCAGAACCTCAGGGTTGATCGAGACGAGCAACGGGTCGCCGGGCGAGAGCTTCAGCGCCACGAACCCGATCAAGGTGATCCCCAGCAGGACGGGGATCGAGATGAACAGGCGACGCAGGACGTAGGCGCCCACCGGAACCTCCTATGCGATCGACGAATGGAGGCGGCCGAGGGGCGCCCGCGTCACGCGTTCGTGATTCTCGAGCGATTTCCTTATGGGGCGTAGGTCCAGTCGAGGATCTTCTGGAAGGACTCACGCTCGTTCGGGTAGATCGCGAAATCGCCGCCCAGGCGATCCGAATAGACGTGCAGGTAGTTTGGCTGCCAGAGGTAGATCTCCGGCAGGTTCTCGTTCAGGTCCAGGGCGAGATCGTGCAGGATCGCATCCTGGGCGTCGCCGACGACGGCCGCGGCGGCCTTGAACTGGTCAGAGTAGATGCACTCGCCTCGAGCCGCGGACAGCTTGAACTGGCTGCCGCCGAGCCCGGCGCAGTCGAAGTAGATCTCCGACTGGTACCAACCGACGCCTTCGCTGCCACCAAATGACAGATAGGAGTCGAAGTCGTTGGTCTTCTGGATCAGATCGCTGTACGGAGCGGTTGGAAGGGCATTGATCTCCACCTTCATGCCGATGGCCTCGAGCGATTGCTGGAGGGCGGGGGCGGTCACGGTGAAGTTGGGGTCCTCGGCCAGGATCGCCAGGCGGAAGGTCGAATTGATGTCCCAGCTGCTCTCGGCGAGCAGCGCCTTCGCCTTGTCCAGGTCGAACTCGTACTTGTTGATGTCGTCGTAGACCTTGAACCCCGGTGGGATCGTGTAGTTGAGCGTCGCCAATCCACCGAGAACCTGCTCGATGATCTGTGGCCGGTTGATGGCATAGGCGACCGCCTGGCGGAGCGCCTTGTCGGTGTTGTTGTGGTTGAAGTTGATGGAGAAGATGCCGACGCCCGGGACGTTCAGCTGCTTGAGCCCGGCAACACCAGCCAACCCAGGGCCTTCGGCCGGCGGGACGCGGATGGTGAGATCGAGTTCGCCGGCTGCGAGTTGGGCGACCGAGACGGCCGACTCCTGGATCTTGTAGACGATCTGGTCGACGGGGCCGTCCTTGCCCTTCCAGTAGCCCTTCTTGGCCTTGAACGTTGCGCCCCCAGCGCTGATGGATGTCTCGAAGTCGTAGGGGCCGGAGCCGATGGTCACGCCGGCAGTGCCGAGGCAGAACTCGCACGTCTCGGCCTCGGCCGCGGTCAGATCCTTCAGGATGTGCTCCGGAAGGATGTAGTAGACGGCACCCGCGATCCGCCGCAGGAAGGTCGCGTTGGGCGACTCAAGGGTGATCTCGACCGTGTGGTCATCGATCGCCTTGACGCCCTCGGGGATGTTCTTGGTGCCGGCAACGGCGGCGCCGCCCTTGACCCGGACCCACATGTCGACCGGAAGCTGCTTGAACGCTGTCGGATTTTGCGCAGACCATGCGATGGTGAACACGACGTCGGCCGCGGTGACCGGCTCCCCGTCGCTCCAGACCGCCGCCGGATTGAGCTTGAAGGTGTAGGTCGTTGCGTCCGGTGAGGCCGTCCATTCCGTAGCAAGGTCGGGAAGGATCGTCACCTCGTCCTTGTCCACGTCGACCAGGCCGCTGAACACGATGTCCGCCATCAGCTCCTGGTTGCCGGTGCCGAGCTGGACCGGATGGATGCTCGGCAGGAAGTCCGAGATGCGGGAAACCCGGAGCACGCTGGGACGAGCCGCAACCGTGGGCGCGGCGGTCGGGGCGGCGGTTGGCGCAGCGGTGGGCGCGGCGGTTGCCGGCGCCGCCGACTCTGGCGGGGGGGCCGAAGCTGACGGAGCCGCGGCCTGACACGCCGTGACCACCAGCACAATCGCAGACAGGATCGCCAGGAAACGAGCGCGCATGCGTAATCCTCCACTGGCCCGCCCGGCAGGGCGCGGCGTGGGTCGCATGGTCCAACCTTGTTGTGCCCGTGTCAACTTATTTGCAGTGACGATGGAAATGGACTCGAAGGGTGGCGTGCGAACCAGGCTATCCTCGGCTGCCGCGCATCGGCGCTGGCTGGGGCGGGGTTGGCTGGATCCGCTGCCCGGCGCGCAGCACGAGCAGCGATCGGCGGAGGGCGGAAATGTCACGATCCGGCTCGCCGGCCACCACCAGCACGTCTGCCGCCAGGCCTGGGACCAGGCTGCCCGTGTCCGTCTCGATGCCGAGGTGGCGCGCCGCCCGTGCCGTGGCCATGCGGATGACCTCGGCCGGATCGACCCCGATCCCGACATAGGCCTCGAGCTCGAAGAACAGCTCCTCGCCAAAGTCGGTCAGGTTGATCCCGACATCCGTCCCGGGTACAACGGTCACCCCCGCGTCGATGAGCCGCCGCGCGTTCGCCCACCAGTCCGCCCGGGTCATGGCGCCAGGGTTGGGCTGGAGCTTGTTGATGTCGATCCCGGCCTCGACCTCCGCTCGTGTCCCGGCCGCGATCGTCGGGATCGCCCGGGTGCCACGATCCGCCATCGCCCGGGCGACCGTCTCGTCGAAGGTCCAGGTCCAGTCAGGACCGAGCATCGTGCAGTGCTGGATCGAGTCGATGCCGGCCTCCGATGCGTTGCGGATCCCCGGCACGCCATGGGCATGCGACGTGATCCGCTTGCCGAGCCGATGCGTTTCGTCCGCGGCCGCGGCCAGTTCCGCGACCGAGTAGGAGGCAAAGCGAGAGTCGGTTCCTGCGGTCATGCCACCACCGGTGGCCATGATCTTGATCCCGTCCGCACCCTCGTCGATCATCCTGCGGACCGCCGCGCGAACGCCCTCGACGCCGTCCGCCTCGCCGCCGAAGAAGTGGCAGTGGCCGCCGGTCTGGGTGATCGCGCGGCCGCTGACCATGAGCCGCGGGCCAAGCGACAGGCCTCGCGCAATCGCGTCGCGGATCCGGTAGCCGGTCATCCCGCGCTCCCCGCAGTCGTAGGCGGTCGTGACGCCGGCTCGAACCATCCGCTCCGCGGCGGCAGCGCCACGCACGACCAGGTCGTCGTCGGACTCGGACGCCATCGTCGCGAGCGGATCCGGCGTCGGGGGGAGCGCAATGTGGACGTGGGCGTCGATGAGACCCGGCAGCGCGGTCGCGCCTAGGTGGTCGATCGCGCGCGCATCCTCAGGGGTGGCGACCGTGCTGTTTGGGCCCACCTGGGCGATGCGCCCGTCGATGATCAGCAGGGCCGCGTCATCGATGGCCTCGGCGGCGGTGCCGTCAACCAATCGGCCGACTCGAAGCCGCAGAGCCTGCCGGCGGCTCGGAGCGATCGTCATGTGATGCCTCCTGTGGTCGCTGCCATCGGTCATGCTGTCATTTGGTGGTCGTGACGATTATCAATCGGCCGCGGTTCGCCGGTGAGGCCCCGATGAAGACCGTGATGCGGCCCCGATAAAGCCAATTGATCCCGACAGGCTTGACGACAAGGGAGGCGATCCGTGACCGATCCGACACCGCGCTTGATCCCCGGCGGCCCGCTCGAACTCATGTCCGCGCGGACGCTGTTCGAAGGTCGCCCCGTCGGGCGTCGGTCGGCCGCCAGCGTCGTCCGGATCGAGTCGAGCGGGCGCCTGTTGATGTGCTTCTCGGAGGTGGCCGGGAGAGCGTTGCGCAACCAGGCCGCCCTCATGCTCAGCCACTCCGACGACGACGGGGCGACCTGGTCCGACCCGCTCCCGATCTATGCCTACCCGGGCTGGTTTTCCCTGGCGATGGGCGGTCTCGCCCGGGTTGCCGACGACAACGTGAAGCTGCTACTCGGCCGCATCTACATCGACCTGTCACTCGGCGGCACGGAGCCGATGACCGGCTGGTGGGTTGCGTCGTCCACGACGCGCGACGGCGGCGACACCTGGTCCGACCCGTCGCCGGAGATCCGCCTCTTCCCCCACTGGACGGAGCTGTATGGCGCCAGCAACCCGCATCGGCTATCCGATGGGCGACTCCTGTGGGCGGTCATGGGGACGATGGGTCGAGACGTCGGCTGGCATTCCGGAGTCAGCCTCAGCGATGCTGATGGCGACCGTTTCGAGCCTCCGACGATCATTGCCCAGGCGGACGGGCTCGACTACAGCGACATCGACGTGGTGCGCCTCGTTGATGGCCGCTTCCTTGCGGTGATTCGTGAGCACCAGACCCGCCAGAGCGTCTGGTCCACCTCGGCCGACGAGGGTGCGACGTGGTCGCCGATCCGCCCGACGGCGTTCAAGGGCTCCAATATCAAGCTGTTCCGGCTCCGCTCGGGCGACGTGGTCTGTGCGTATCGCGACGAGGACCCGACGCAGCGCGGCGTGAGCATCAGCCTGACGCCCGACGGTGGCGAGTCGTGGTCCTCGCTTGGCCAGCTCTACGCGGAGGGAGCGGACGCGCAGCACGAACCGGGCAGCGTGTGCGGCTATCCGGACCTGGTTGACCTCGGAGGCGGCGAGATCGGCGCGGTTCTCCACTCGTACCCCACCGCCGACGGGATCCAGCTCCACTGGCTTCGCCTGCGAGACCGCTCGTAGCACCTGCGCCCGGCGGACCCAGCGCCTGATTTGCGTAGTGGTGTTGTTGTAGATACAATAACCGAATGCGAGTAACGTTCGACGCGGCCAAGCGCGAGAAGACGCTCGCGGAGCGCGGACTGGACTTCGCTGACGCCGCGTTGGTCTTTGCAGGCGTCACCGTCGAGATTGATGACGCAAGGAAGGACTACGGGGAACCGCGCACGATCTGCTATGGACTCCTCGAGGGACGAATGGTCGTCGTGGGCTACACGCCGCGTGGCGCGGATCGCCACGTCTTCAGCATGAGGAAAGC
>CAYRTS010000031.1:24431-32501 GCA_964427285.1 uncultured Anaerolineaceae bacterium | reverse complement strand
CCGCGCGCCCGTGGGGGCGCCCGTCGCCCGTCGGGTCGCCCGGCACGCGTCCGCCCGTCGGGTCGCCCATCGCGCGCGCCCGTCACATGCCGCCCGTCGCGTCGAGCCGACCGGGTCATCTCTCCGTCGTGGTTGCAACTACTGGCCGGGGTTCTACCGCTGACCCTTGACGGCCCGGGGTTCAACTGCTGGTTGAGCGTTTGCGATGAACGCGCTCGGTCGCAACGCCACGCGACAGTATGGGCGATCGACCACGCCCGTTCGTCGCGGATACTCAATTCAGGGTTGACAAGGGTGCGCCGCTTGGAGTCAACGGGCGCCGATGGGCGGCGCGTTCAGCGGCGGCGAGGCGGCTTGCGTCCCCCGCGCATCACTCCGACAATGGCGCGCCGGCAACCCGACCGCGAATGACGAACGCGCTCGAAGCCGTCGCTCGGTTTGAGGCGTCCTACGTGCGTCGCTTTGGAAGGGCCGCGCCGGCGTCAGACCGCGAATCGGCGTCAGACCGAACCGGCGGCCGATCGCGCCGGCGTCAGACCGCGAATCGGCGTCAGACCGAACCGGCGGCCGATCGCGAACCGGCGTCCGACGTGCGTCGCTTTGGAACGGCCGCGCCGGCGGCCGATCGCGCCGGCGTCAGACCGCTCCGCCCAGGTCAGCGAGGAATCGTTGAAGCACCCGGGCCAGGCGCGGCCCTGCCTCCAGGCCCGCGGCCATGACCTCTTCGTGGCTGAGCGGCTCGCCGCTGTACCCAGCCCCGGCATTCGTCACCAGGGAGACGCCGCACACTTCCAGCCCGATCCAGCGTGCGGCAATGCACTCGAGCACGGTCGACATCCCGACGGCATGCCCGCCGAGCCCGGCCAGGGATCGAACCTCCGCGGGCGTCTCGTAGTTCGGCCCCGTGAGGCCAACATAGACCCCTTCGGTCAATGGCACTTGCTCAGCGACCCCCGCGGCGTGGAGTTGTTTGCGCAGGCGAGGGCTCCAGGCATCGGTCATGTCCGGGAACCGTGGGCCAAGCTCGTCCGCGTTCGGCCCCAGCAGCGGGTTATGCCCGGTCAGGTTCAGGTGGTCGCGCATGACCATCAGGGTGCCCGGACCAAAGGACGGGTCCAGGCCACCCGCAGCGTTGGTCAGCACGACGATCCGGGCGCCCAGGGCGCCGAAGAGCAGGACCGGCTGCACCACGAGCCCCGGATGATTGCCCTCGTACAGGTGAAACCGGCCCTGGAGCATGACCACGGATCGGCCGCCCAACGTCCCAAGCAGCAATCGACCCGCATGCCCGGGCGCGGTTGCCGCCGGCCAGCCCGGCAATTCAGCAAACGGAATAACGACCGCGTCCGCGAGGTGATCGGCGAGACCACCAAGGCCGGATCCCAGCACGATCCCGACCTCCGGCACGATCGATGTCCGGGCCCGCACTGCGGCCACGAGGGCGGCGAGGCGAGCCGGCTGGTCGACCGGGCGAATCGGCCGGCTCGGGTCGAGGCGCCCGGCGGCGTCAGGCACGGCTGCCGTCAGCCGCCCATCGCGAACATTTCGATCTTCGGCAGGTGGGTCGTGGCCGCGGAGCGCAGCTCCGAATAGCGATCCCCGCGTCGCATCCAGACGCGCTCCACGAACGCGGCGAGATCCTCGTCAGTGGCCGCGGAGCGCAAGACCGCCCGAACGTCATGGCCATCGACCGCGAACAGGCACGTGTACAGCTTGCCCTCGGCCGAGAGTCGTGCCCGCGTGCAATCGCGACAGAACGGCTGCGTGACCGACGAAATCACCCCGAATTCGCCGCCCCCGTCGAGGTATCGCCAGCGCCCGGCGACTTCGCCCCGATAGCCAGGATCGGCCGACACCACCGGCCAGACGGCACCGAGCCGCTCGATCAGCTCGCCGGCCGGCACGACCTCATCCAGCCGCCAGCCGTTCGAATGTCCGACATCCATGTACTCGATGAACCGCAGGATCACGCCGGTGTCGCGCGCCCAGGCGGCCATCGGGATCACGCTCGCTTCATTGATACCGCGGCGGACGACCATGTTCACCTTGATCGGCGCGAGGCCCGCCTCCGCAGCGGCGGCAATCCCGTCGAGCACCCGCGCGACCGGGAACTCAATCCCGTTCATCACCCCGAACACCTCGTCGTCGAGCGAATCCAGGCTGACCGTGACGCGCCGCAGACCCGCCGCCGCCAGGGGACTGGCCAGCGCCCGAAGCGCAGACCCATTCGTCGTCAACGTCAGATCCAGTTCGCCGCCGTCCGGCCGGCGAATGGCCGCCAGCATCGCAATCAGGTCCGGCAGCGCACGTCGGATGAGGGGCTCACCGCCCGTGATCCGCAGCTTCTCCACCCCGAGGCGCACGAACACGCGGGCCAGCCGGGTGATCTCCTCGAAGGTGAGGACCTGGTCGTGCGGCAGGAACTGGAAATCGGGTCCAAAGATCTCCCGGGGCATGCAGTAGGTGCACCGGAAATTGCAGCGATCCGTCACCGAGATCCGCAGGTCCCGCATCGCCCGGCCGAGCGTATCGGTCAGGCCGGGGCGGCCATCGAATCCGTTGGCAGGCATCTCCATAGCGCCATGGTACCGGCATCCTGGCGAAGCAAGGCCGGAACGCCCGTACCAGCCCGGGCGGTACCTCCGGCTCGGGTCGCTGGTACCACTAGCCAACTGCACCGGACCCCCCCGCCGCTGACACGATGCCGGCACGTCAATGGATCGCGGATCGACCGATCCGAGCGTCCCCAACCGAGGCTCTCGCCCATGGCAATCGAAACCCGACCCGGCCTCCGCCTTCCGTGGAGTGGCGGCCCGACCGAGACCCCGGGCGATCTCGTGTCGGAAGATCTGGAGCAGGTCGATATGATCGACACCCCCGCGCTCGCGGAAGCGTCCATCCCGTCCGTCACGACCGTCACGACCGTCACCGACGTGCACGCGGCCGACGTGCACGCGGCCGTCGATCTCCCGCCCGCCCGGCGCGCGACCAAGTTCATGGCCGACCTGAGCCGAGCCATGCAGGCCGCCGCCCAGACGGCCCGGGTCGAGGCCATGGTCCGCCTCGAGGCGGAGGCGAAGACGGTTGTCGAGGAGATCCAGGTCCGAGCGACCGCTGCAGCCACGGATCTCCGTCGTCGCGCGGATAACGACCTTGCGGCGATCCGCGAATGGTCGAAGGCCGAGATTGCGCGCATCCGCGAAGAGACCGAGGAACGGATCACGGTGCGCAAGACCGGGCTGGACCGCGAGGTGGAACAACACGGCGCGGCTATCGAAGCTCGTGTCCAATTGGTCGCGGCCAAAATCGCCGAGTTCGAACAGCGGATGAACGAGTTCTTCGAGCGGCTAAATGCGGAAGGGGACCCCACGCGGATCGCGACCATGGCCGAGACCATGCCCGATCCACCCAATATCTCCGATCAAATTGCCGCGATCGTGCTGGAGCCGGAGGCCGCAACCGCCGAGACTTCGGAGCCCGCTGAGATTTCGGAGCCCGCCGGGAGCGTGGAGGCCCTCGCGGACGAGCAGTCGCCCGACGAGGTCAGTGCTGCGGACGTCAAGCCGACTGCCACCGAGTTGGAGCAACCTGCCGCGATCGACTTCGCCGCGGCGGAAGCCGAGGCGGCATCGCTCAGCGGGGCCCTCGACGACGAATTGCCGACGGACGAGCCTTCCTCGATCGACATCGGAGAGCGTTTCCACGGGATGGAGCTCATTGGTGAGGCCGAAACCGCGGGTGCTCAGGCAACGGCGCAAGTGATCGTAGCGGGCCTGGTCAGCGTCGCCAACATCGCCAACTTCAAGCGTAACCTGGCCCGAACCTCGGGGGTCTCGACGATCACGGTGGCATCCGGCCCGGACGGTGAATTCGTGTTCACAGTCGGACACCAGCTCGGATCGGCGCTTTCGACGTCGGTCCGGCGCATGCACGGCTTCGACGTCACCATCACCGCCGAGTCGGCCGATTCCATCCACGTCACTGCGCAGGACCGCGACGACACCGACTGACGTCCCCAAGTCATCACCCGAGGAGACCATTCGTGGCCCGATCCGCCATCATCGTCGCTCTCCCTGCCGGAGAATCTGAGCCGGTCTGTGCCGAGTTGTCGGCGGCGGGCTTTGAGGTCGTCGCGGTGGACGCGCCGATCCAGCTCGAATCCGTGCTGGACTCGCGGCGCGATGTCGCCCTGATCATTCTTGATGGAGACCTGGACCCCGACGAGTCCAGCGCCTTTGCGCAGGCGATGGCCGGGAGTGGCCAGCCCGTCGGAGCACTTGTCGTCCTGTCGGCCGCGTCGCTGGAGCGCGTGGCCGGGCTCGACGACGGGGCCGAAATCGAGTACCTGGTCCGGCCCTACTCGGCCGAGTCCATCCGCTGGCGGGCCGAGGCCATGTGCATCCGGCGCCAGACGACCGATGACGGGAGTGGCCCCGTCCTCCAGGCCGGTCCGGCCGGACAGGACGCGTGGAGTCGCCGAGCGACGGTGATCGCGGTGTTCAACCCGAAGGGCGGCGTCGGCAAGACGACGGTCGCCACCAACCTGGCGTCATCACTTCAGGCTCGCAAGGGCAAGTCCGTCCTGCTGGTCGATGCGGACACGGTGACTGGGCACGTCACCACCTCCTTCGCGATCGAAGCGATCCGCACCGTTGCCGACAGCTGGCGCGATGAGGCCGAGGGCGGCGTGCCCGAAAGCCTCGTGGAACTGGCCTCGCTCCATGGCTCCGGCCTGCGCGTCGTGGCGCTCACCGACTCGCCGATCAACACGGAGATCCTGGGGCCCGAACGGGTCGTCGACGCCATCAGGATCGCGCGTCGCTCGTTCGACATCATCGTCGTCGACCTCCATCCGTCGTACAGCACGCTCAATCAGGCGATCTTCGACGAGGCCGATCGAATCATCGTGCCAGTCACCCCGGACGTGCCCGCCCTGCGCGCGGCCGTCCAGTTCCTCGATGTGGCGCGCGCCCTCGGGTGTCGCGACAGACTGTCCATGGTCGTCAACCGAGCGAACAGTGGCGTGTCGGTGGCCGACGTTGAGCGCACCGTCGGCATGAGCGCCTTCTCCCTCATCCGGTCCGCCGGGCTGCTCTTCGTCCGGGCGGCCAATGAGGGCCGGACGGTCATCGAGATGTTCCCGCGCGAGAAGATCACGGCCGACTTCGACACGCTGGCCGACCGGGTCCTTGGGACGGCGCAGCTCGAGGTCCGCAGCCGGTCAGGGTTCCGGTTTGGGTCCCGGGTCAAGGAGCCGGCAGGGGCGTAAATCCCCGGCGTACCTTCGCCGCTATCGCGTCCTGTCGGTCCACTGGGCGCCGCCCATCGATCCGCCGGGCAATTTCTCGTACCGCTCGCCGGTCCGGGCATCAACCTGCTCCACGCCGCGAAGGTAGGCGCGATTCACCAGGATCACGGTCGCGCCGGGCTGGCTGATCGGTCGACCGGCGATCGTGGCCGTCGCATTCACCACGGGTACGAACAGCTCCTTGGCGCGTTCAAGCAGCTGAAGCGGCTCGTAGCCTGGGTAGAGCTTTACCGTTCCAACCACCCGATACGGCGGGGCCTCAAGGCTGACCTCGAACGTGACCTTGTGGATCTTGTGGGCCGAGCGTTCTGAATCTGACATGGCGGGCAGCGATTCCTCGCCGGTAATGACGAGGACCAGGTCGTACGGATCCACCGACTTCAGGCCCGGCGCCGCGGCGAGTGGCTCTGTCCCGTCCACCGACGCCCATTGCATGTCAGCGAGATCGATCGGATCGCGCTTGTTGAGGACGTCGGACAGCCGGCCGTCGATCAGCATCCGTCCGACCAGCCGCCAGTCCTCGGTCATCCCTTCGAAGGGGACGCCGGTCCCGCCGCCCGCCGGTGCGGACCCCACCGGGCGGTTCGCCGTCGACGACGCCGACGTGGTGGCCGACACCTTGGCCGCTTCACCCTTCCGGCGCAGGAAGTCGAACGGCACCCTATTCCTCCGCCGACCCGCTGTTCTCGCGGATGGTGTCAGCGATCGTGGCGTCTGCGAGCGTGGTGGTGTCCCCGAGCACACGCCCCTCGGCGATGTCGCGCAGCAGCCGCCGCATGATCTTGCCGGACCGGGTCTTGGGCAGATCCGGTACGAACATCAGGAACTTCGGTCGGGCGATCGGGCCGATTACGTAGGCCACGTGCTCGCGCAACTGGACCGCCAATGCATCGGACGGCTCCTGGTCCGCCTTGAGAATCACGAAGGCAAAGATCGCCTGTCCGCTGATCTCGTCCTTCTTGCCGACGACCGCGGCCTCCGCCACGGACTTGTGATCGACGAGGGCCGATTCCACCTCAGTGGTGGAGATTCGATGCCCGGCCACGTTCATGACGTCGTCCACGCGACCCAGCAGCCAGAGATAGCCGTCGTCGTCGCGCTTGGCTCCGTCGCCGGCGAAGTACATCCCCGGGAACCGCTTCCAGTACGTTTCGAAGTACCGATCCGGGTCGCCGTAGATGCCGCGGAGCATGGCCGGCCAGGGGCGTTTGAGCACGAGGTAGCCGCCGCCGCCCAGCGGCACGGACACGCCGTCCCCGTCGACGACGTCAGCGTGGATCCCGGGGAACGCGAACGTGGCGGAACCCGGCTTGGTCGTGGTGACGCCGGGGAGCGGTGTGATCAGGATCTGGCCGGTCTCGGTCTGCCACCACGTGTCGACGATTGGCGCCTGGTTGCCACCAACATGCTCGCGGTACCAGAGCCAGGCCTCCGGGTTGATCGGTTCGCCAACCGAGCCAAGCACACGCAGGGTGGACAGATCGTGCTTGCGCGGCCACGCCTCGCCTTGCTTCATGAATGCGCGGATCGCGGTCGGGGCGCAATACAGGATGGAGACCTTGTAGTCCTCGATGATCTGCCACCAGCGATCCCAGGCCGGCGTGTCCGGCGCGCCTTCGTACAACACGCCGGTGGTCGCGTTGGCCAGCGGGCCGTAGACGATATAGCTGTGACCGGTCACCCAGCCGATGTCCGCCGCGCACCAATACACGTCGTTCGGCTTGACGTCAAAGATCGTTTCATGGCTAAACGAGGTTCCCAGCAGGTAGCCTGCGGTGGTATGCAGGATCCCCTTCGGCTTGGCGGTCGTACCGGAGGTGTAGAGCAGGTAGAGCATGTGCTCGGAATCGACCGGGACCGGCGGGCATTCGGCCGACTGGCGGTCGACGATGTCGTGCCACCAGTGATCGCGGCCTTCGACCATATGGACATCGTGGCCGGTCCGGTTGACGACAATGGCGGCTTCGATCGTCGGCGTCGAGACCAGGGCCTCATCGGCGTGATGCTTGAGACCGACCTCCTTGCCGCGTCGATAGCCGCCGTCCGCGGTGATCAACACCTTCGCGCCGCAATCGTTGATCCGCCCCGACAAGGCCTCCGCCGAGAAGCCGCCGAAGACAACCGTGTGCGGGGCACCGATCCGAGCGCAGGCGAGCATGGCGATCGGCAGCTCGGGGATCATTGGCATGTAGATGGCGACCCGGTCGCCCTTCTCCACGCCGAGCTCCTTGAGCGCGTTTGCGGCCTTGCTGACCTCGCGCTGCAGGTCCCGGAAGGTCAGGGTGCGGGTGTCGCCCGGCTCGCCGATCCAGTGGTAGGCCACCTTGTCGCCGAGTCCTCGCTCCACGTGGCGATCCACGCAGTTGTAGCTGACGTTCAGCTCTCCACCGAGGAACCATTTGGCGAAGGGTAGCTTCCATTCGAGGGTGGTCTCGAAGGGTTTCGTCCAGTCGATCCGCTCGCGCGCCCGCTTCGCCCAGAAGGCCTCGAAGTCACGCTCGGCCTCCTCGTACAGGTCGGCCTTGGCGTTGGCCTGGGCCGTGAAGGCCGGATCTGGTGGGAACGTTCGCGATTCCGCGAGGAGGTTCTCAATCTCGGGCGATTGGGAGGTCGGTTCGGCGCTCACGGGACCCTCGCATTCGATGTCGGCTGGCCAGCCCATCCTACCGCGCGGCCGGTCTGGGCGCGACTGGTTGCCTGCCGGGACCGCACCGGCTGGGGCGGGGCGGGGCGGGGCGGGTCCCGTTGCTCGCCTTCCGCCG
>CAYRTS010000031.1:8833-24331 GCA_964427285.1 uncultured Anaerolineaceae bacterium | reverse complement strand
ACCCGGATCTCCCCGTTCGGAATGGTATGGACGACGCCGTCGAGGTCACGCAGGGTCGTCCGGCGGAGTGTGAAGTCCTCGACGCTGCCGGCCACCCCGGCGACGCGGATCACGTCGCCCTTGCCGTACTGGTTCTCGATCAGGATCAGAGCCCCGTTGAGGTAATCCTTGACCAGGCTCTGCGCCCCGAACCCCACGGCGATCCCGACCACCCCGAGACCCGCCACCGCCGGGCCGATGTCAAGCCCAAGCTGGCCCAGCACCATCAACCCCGCGATCATCGCGATGAACCCCTGGAGGGTTCTGCCGCCGAGCACGTCGAGGGTGTCCATCCGCTTCCTGAGCTCGACCGCGCTCAGTTCCTGGGCCGTTCCCTCCGTCGCCTCCCGATCGAGCAGCGCCTTGACCACGCCGTGGACGAGGACCCGGGCGAGCCGCGCGGCGAGGATGGCCGCCACGACGATGAGCAGGATGGGCGGGACATTGCGCGACACGATCTCGATGATCGTGGCCCACGGCTCCTTGTCGAATTCAGGCACGGTGCAAGCCTAGCGCCAGACGGGCCGTGGCACGAGGCACGCAGCGCCGTTCAGGCGGCAGCACCGTTCAGGCGGCAGCACCACCGAGTCGGACGGAGATGGCCGCCGCCGCCTCGCGAGCCTGGACGGCGAGTTCCGGCAGGCGTGTCGGCGTCACGCGGAAGGCCGGGCCCCACACGTCCACGGCTGCGATCACCTTGCCGCGGGCATCGCGGACCGGTGCGGCGACGGCATTGAGCCCGGCGTCGTACTCGCCGATCGCGGTGGCAAACCCGCGCCGGCGGACCCGCGCCAATTCCTCGAGCAGCGGCTCGAGCTCCACGATCGTTCGTTCCGTATAACTGGCCAGGCCACGTCGGACGATCCGGAGCACCTCTCGCTCCGCCAGCGAGGCGAGCAGCACCTTGCCCGATGCCACGCAGTGTGGCGGCGTCGCCCGGCCCGTCCAATCGCCCACGGCAATCAGGTTTGGCCCATCCACCTGGGCAACAGCCAGCAGCGAGTCCCCGTCCAGGATCCCCAGGCCCGTCGTTTCGTGGGTCAGGCGAGCGAGTCGCTCCAGCTCCGGCAAAGCGATCCCGCGCAGGTCCAGGGTTCGTTCCGCATGTTCCGCCAGGCGGATGACGACCACGCCCAGCCGGTACTTGCCGGACTCATCGTCCTGCTCGACCAGGCCCCGCTTCTGCAGCGTGGCCAGCAGGCGCGAGGCCGTCGACTTGTGCAGACCCAGGCGCCGGGCAAGTTCGGTGACGCCGGCCTCACCCTGGCATTCGCCGAGCGCCAGCAGCAGCGCCGCGGCGCGATCGACGGAGCGGACGGCATTGCCATCCAGGACCATCCCGCCGGGTCCGTTCATCCGGCGGTCGGATGCGACATCGCGCCGGTCGGCTCGACGGCGATCCCCCCGTGTGCGCGGGCCTCGAGTGCCGCGTCCAGCGACTCCTCGAAGATCGTCAGGATCCGGTCCACGATGTCGCCCTCGGCATGGGCCTCGCAGATGAACCACGGCTCACGGGAGTCCCCCTCGGGCATCGCCCCGCGGGCCTGCATCCCGAGCGCGATGGCGTCGTACAGCGCATGGTCCGTGTTCGCCCAGTCGCGATACTCGGACGGCTCGGTGTCGGTGAACATGATTCCGAACATCGACGGGTGGCCGGTGAACACGTATGGCAATCCGACCGGGTTGAGGATCTCGCGCAGGCCGTCCTGCAGCCGCCGGCCAACCGCGTGGACGGTTTCGAGGGCATCCGTGTCGCGCAGGATCTCGAGGGTCTTGACCGCGGCCGCGGCCGCGACCCGGTTGCCGGCGTACGTACCGCCGTGGCTGACCTTGTCCGGCAGGACGCTCATGACCTCCGCCCGGCCACCGAACGCCGCAGCCGGATAGCCGTTGCCCATCGCCTTGGCAAAGGTCCCGAGGTCCGGCTTGATCCCGAAGAACTCCGCCGCGCCGCCACGTGCAAAGCGGAACCCGGTCTTGACCTCATCGAAGATCAGAAGGATCCCGAATTCCTCGGTCAGCGCACGCATCGCCTGGTGGAAGCCCGGCTTGGGCAGGATGCCCTGGGCATTGCCGAGGACCGGCTCCACGATGACCGCTGCGATCTCGTGCCCCTGGCGCTCGAAGAGCCGGCGGAGGAAGTCGATGTTGTTGTAACGGGCCGGGATGATCGTGTCCGCGACCGCGCCGGGGATGCCGCGCCCCCAGGCCAGGCCGACGGGATTGTCCGCATCCCCGAGCTCGGACATGTCGTTGGGCGAAACGCTGATCAGGGCGTAGTCATGAACGCCGTGGTACTGGCCCTCAAATTTCACGATCTTCTCCCGGCCGGTGTAGCCGCGGGCGATTCGCATCGCATGCATCGTGGCTTCCGTTCCCGACACGGTCATCCGGGCTTGCTCGACCCAGCCGGTCATCTCCTTGACCAGCTCCATCGCCCGGACTTCATCCTCGCTGGTCAGCGAGAAGCTGACCCCGCGACGCATCTGCTGGTTGACGTAGTCATCGACGCGCTCGTCCCCGTGGCCCAGGATGACCGGGCCGTAGCCCATGCGCAGGTCGATGAACTCGTTGCCATCGATATCCCAGACCCGGCCGCCCTTGCCCCGATCCACGTAGACCGTATCGTCGCCCCACGCCCGGAAATTGGAGTTCGTGCCTCCGGGCATGGCCTTGAGCGCCCGCTGGTACATCGCGGCCTGGCGCTCGCGACGAAGGGTTGGCGCGGACCGGGCGGCGGATGAGGTGGCCACGAAGAACCTCTGTTGCGGGCTTGGTCGACCCCGGCCCGCTGGACGGGGGTTGCGTCCAGTGGGACACGCCTACACCCATCGTGCCACACCGGCTGCCGGGTCGTCAACGCGAATCCCGCGGCCAAGGCCCGCTCCAGACACGAATCACGCACGCACAACGGCTACAAGTCTCGCGATACGCGGTCCAACCCGGCGGCGCCGTCGCGGCGCCCGCAGTCCTCAGACCGGCGTGACCAGCCAGTTCGGCAGTTCGCGGGTCAACGTCGCCAGCGGCAGTGACCCATGGCCGAGCACGGCATCATGGAACGCGCGCAGGTCGAACGCGGACCCATCGCGAGCGGCCAGCTGCGCGCGAAGGCGCTCGATCTCACGCTGGCCGATCTTGTAGGTCAGCGCCTGGCCCGGCCACGCGATGTACCGATCGGTCTCGATGACCGCATCCGTCTCCGACAGGCCAGCCGCTCTCAGGAAGTCGATCGAGCGCTGCCGTGGCCAGCGCAGGGCATGCAGCCCGGTATCGACCACCAGCCGGGCCGCCCGCCATGCCTGGGCATCGAGCATGCCGAAGCGCTCGGCCCCGTCTCGATACAGGCCCATCTCGTCGGCCAGCCGCTCGCTGTAGAGGCCCCAGCCCTCGACATAGGCGCCTCCGACGGCGCGGGCACCCAGCCGACGGAAGGCGTTGAGGCCCGGGTTCTCCATTTCGAGGCTGATCTGGAAGTGGTGCCCGGGGGCGGCTTCGTGATACGTGGTCGGGGCGAGCTTGCTGAACGTGCGACTGGGGAGGTCGTACCCGTTCGCGAAGTAGATCCCGGGTCGCGACCCGTCCGGCGCCGGCGGATAGTAGTAGGCGAAGGGGGCGTCCTTCTCCTTGTAGTCCTCCACCGGACGAACATCGCAGGCCGCGCGCGGGAGCACCCCGAAGAACCGCGGCGCGGCGGCCATCGCCCGCCCGATGTCATCGACGGCGCGCTCGACCAACGCCGCCTTTGTCTGGGGGGTGTTGGCGGGATCCGCGTCCAGCGCGGCTCGATACGCGACCGTGTCATCCCCGTGGCCCGCCTCGCGGGAGATCACGCGCCGCTCAACCTCGATCGTCTCGAGTTCGTCGAGCCCAATCTGGTGAACCTCAGCCGGGTCCAGATCCAGGCTCGTCCAGGCGCGGATCGCCGTGCGATAGAGCTGCTCCCCGTTCGGGGCCGACCAGATTCCGGGCCCGTCGCGGGTGGCCGCCAGGTAGTCGCCCCGGAGCGCTTCGAGAAAGGCCGCATCCGCCGGGTAGACGACGTCGCGGACGATCGTCCGAACGCGCTCACGCTCGGCTTCGTCCTTGACCCTGATCATGGACGGCACGATGGCCGACTCGATCGGAACGGCCAGCATCCGCTCGATCTGGGCGATCGTGCGCTCGGCCACGATCCGCGGTGCGGTGAGGCCCGACGCCATCCCGTCACGAAGGATCTGGGCGTTGGCCGCCATGAAGGCCGGATAGGCGTGCAGCCGCGCGATGAACGCCTCGAGTCGTTCGGGGTTGTCGGCCGCCTGGATCTGGGTGAGATCCGGCAGGACTTGCTGGGGTCCGCGCATCTGATCGACGACGCGCAACTGATGAAGCGCCTGATCGTCCTGTTCGATCCCAAGCTCGGCGATCACGATCAGCATGTCGCGGGTGATCCGGTCTTCCGTCGGGAGCCCGTCTGGCGCGATCGCCCTGGCCTCGACCGCCGTCCGTTGCAGCAGGGCGCGGCTGGCCGCCCGCCCGTCGGGTCCGGGATCCTCAAGTCGATCGGCATAACGCTCGTCACCGTAGAAGGAGGCCAGGGTTGGGTCGAGTTCCAGGACGGCCTCCCAGAACCGGTCGGCAAGCTCGTTGACGGGCGTTGGTGCCCGCTCATCGGACGTCACGATGCATCTCCCTGGTGGCGTTGCGAGGCGCCCAGCCTAGCGCCCGGTGCGCGTCGCCGCCGGCCGTCCATTTCCATCGGCGCTCAAGTCCCAGTTGAGCGGCACGGATGAACCCGCTTGCCTGTGCGCCCACCCCGCAATCCGGGAGATCGGCCGCGCTCATTCATCTGGATCGCTCAAGTGGTGGTTGAGCGCCGCCCGGGTCATCCAGCGGTCAACCGCCAAACATGGGCATTTGTTCGCTGCTGCGATCCACCAGCGGATCCAGGCCGAGATACGGCTCGAGGTCAGCCAGGTCAAGCGGGTCACGTGCGAGGAACGATCGAAGGTGGTCTGCCCGGACGATGTGCCAGTTGCCGGTTTCGAGGGCGGCGCGCAGCAAAGGCGATCGCTCCAACTTGTAGCGGACCAGCTCTGCCCGCTGCGGAAGCACGACCAGGAACCGGATCAGGGACCCGTCGGCAGGGATTCGGGCGTGCCTATGCAGCAGCGGCTCGCCTAGCATGGCGGTCCACTCGACCTCGAACAGGAAGGCGACCTTGCCCCGGATGTACCAGATGGCGTCGACCTCGGCCAGGTCCTGGGCATTCCGGCTGATGGCGCCGAGATTGGCGCCCCGCTCGCGTTCATCCAGCCGGTCGGCCAGCGTGCCATCGCGCGTCCGGCGGCTCTGCTCGCGAAGCCCGATCCACACCCGCATCCCCAGGCGATGACCGGCATCGGTGATCCGGGCGAGCAGGTCCGTGTGCTCCTGGCTCCGACGCAGCAAATCGTCGGCCGTGACCAGGCGGTCCGGGGTGCTTGCCGGGCTGCGGTAACTGTCGAGACAGGCACGCACCAGCCCCTCGTCGGGGAGGTCGTGGCCGGAGAAGAGCGAGGCGATCCGCCCATAGAAGTCCGTCTCGGGCATGGGCCCGGCCGTTGAAAGGAGGCTGAAGACGGCCCATTCGACGCGATCGGCCAGGGGCACGGCCGCAGCGTCCCGGTCGGCCGGATCGGCCAGCCACCAGCGGCCGGGTTCGATTTCGATCAGTCGTCGCTGCGTCGGGCGCGTCAGTTCGTCACGAATCAGGCTCAGCAATGCTTCAACCGGGTCTTGCCACGCGACCGGTTCGGGCGCCGCTGTTCGGGTCCTCCAGGCGCCGGCCTGGATCGCCGCCGCCTCGAACGCGCCCGATCGCGCCGCGAGGTCCCGCCCACCGGGTGCCGGGCGCTGGGTTCCGCCAGGATCGCGGGGGCCGCGCGGACCGGCGCCACGAGGGCCCCGGACACCGGGAGCGCTCGGTCCGATCGCCGCGGCCAGCCGGCGGAGCTGTCCGGCCCGGTCGAGACCCACCAGCACCTCTCCAAGGACCCGTTCGAACCGTGCTGGCTCGCCTCGGGCCTTGAGTGTCTCCACAGCGGCCTCGGTCACGGTTTTCGCGGCGTCCGCGGCCGAGAAGGGGCGCTGATCGAACCGCTCGCGCGGCGCAAAGATGCCCCGGCCGGGAACGGTGTCGGGGTCGCCGGCACCACCGGGCAGTGGCGTCAGGCTGACATTGGCGCGGGTGCGCTGGCCCAGCGGCAGCGATCCGCCGGGCGGCAGCAGCTCGACAATCCCGGGCATCTCGTCATCGGGATCGGCCAGTCGCGCACTGAGCACCCGATAGCCGGCCGTCGCTCCCCCGAAAACGG
This sequence comes from uncultured Anaerolineaceae bacterium, assembly GCA_964427285.1. Taxonomy (GTDB): domain Bacteria; phylum Chloroflexota; class Limnocylindria; order Limnocylindrales; family CSP1-4; genus SPCO01. The sequence continues at coordinate 17,960 of CAYRTS010000031.1, read as the reverse complement.
CGGCTACCACGGCCTCCGCTCCACCATCGACGAGCTGGACGACCCGCCCGTCGCGAGCCATGGCCGGCTCGACCGCCGCGAGGGCACGCCCGATCGATGCCGCCTGCCAGCTCCACGGCGGGCGAAGGGAGGTACCGGCAAGCGCATCGATCGGCAGCAGCGAGGCAGCCTCGCGGCCCAGTACCCAAGCCGTGCCATGGTAGGTCGCGGCCAGCCGCTCGAGGTTCGGCCGCAGTGGCGGCTGGCCCAGCACCAGCCGAATTCGCGGTGCCGCATGGGTCCGTCCATAGCCGGTCGATTCGTCGCCGAGGGCCACCAGGCCGGACGGGCCGGTGAGCCCCAGGAGGGCCGTCGCGGTCCCCTCTCCCAGGCTGCGGAGATCCTCCCCGAGCCTGGCCTGAACCGGTCCCAGGCCACCCCCATCGAGGCGCTGGATGAACCCGCGGACCAGGCGAAAGGCATCCTCGAAGGCGAGCCAGGGGTTGCGTTCGCGCCATTGCGTGACGCTCGGCTGGCGAACGTGTCCGCCGGCGATCCGCAAGTGGCCCGCACGCCCAGGCCCAGTCGCCAGCCGACTCGCCGGGAGGATAGCGTGCAGCAGCGCCAGACGAAGCGCCGCCAGGATCGGCGCGGCTCGGAGATCCATCTCGATGCGCTCGAGGATCGCGGCAAGTCCAATCAATTGTCGAGGTGTATGCAGCGCCAGCAGTTCGTCCGGCAGATCTGGCGCCCCCTCGACCTCGGGGAACCTGCTGCGCAGGAGTGTCCGGGTCGCCGCCACGCCCGGGCCCAGCATGGCGCGGGCGAGATCGTCCGTGTCCAGCGGCGCCTGGCGATGCTCGGAGCCGCCTCGCTGGTCACGGCAGACCGTGCAGCGATAGTGCCGGGAGATCGGCCTGGCGGTCATCGCCCCGGCATCGTGCGGCGGGCCGTTGTCGTGGCTGGTGCTCCGGTGGCGCTCGCGGTTCCCGGGCGGTTCGTCAAGGCCGTCCCCGAGCCCGTCCTCGTCCTGGCCCGCTTCGTGGGGCGCGCCTTCGTTCGCCCACAGGACCGCATCGACCACCAGGCTCCGGCCACATGTCGCACAGCGCGTCGCAAAGAGGTCGCCGATGGAAACCTTGAGGCTCGTCTCACCGCGCGGGGAGGCGGCCATTCCCTGGAACGCTGCGTCGAGGTGTCGAACGTCCGGCGGCCGCATAACCACCTCGGCCAGCATCCGGGTCAGCGGGCTGGACTCGAGCGAGACGCCCCGGCGCTGCAGGTCAACCGCCAGGCGCGCCACCCATCCGCCACGCCCGAACAGGTCGGCCACGACGTCGCCGGGGCCGCTGTGCAGCTCGATCCGGGCGGCCACCAGTCCGGCCGTTGGCATCGGGGCAATCCGGTCGAAGATCGGGAGCGAACGCCCCGCGTCACTGCTGGCAGACGACGGTCGACTGGTCATGGTCGGCATGCTAACGCTAACGCTCGCCATGGTTCGGGGACCCGAGGCGCATAACCGCACCCACGGACTACTACGGAGAAGCCAGCGCTACTCGGAACCGGGTGTGGCCCGTAGTTGCCCGTCGCGGCCGACGGTCCACGCTCAGTCCGCGCTCGTCTACTCGCGTCCGCGCCTGGATCCTGGCTTGGAGCGCCCGATTCTGGTCTGAAGCGCCCGATTCAGCGAGCGGCGGGCCGAGTCTGCCTCCGTACCAGTCCCTTGGTGCGGTTATGCGGAGGTCGCCGCCCCCGTCCGAGCGGTGGTCGCCGGCGGCCCGTCGTTCCGGGCGGCCCGTCAACCCTTACGGCTCGTCGAGTTCGTCGGGCTCGTCCTCGAAGGCTTCCTCCGTCGTCGAGTCCGGCGGCAGGACGCGGTCCAGATCCTCGATCTCGTCGTCCTCGTCGTCGTCCTCGAGATCATCCTCCAGGTCCATCTCCTCGCGGACCAGGGTTCCCTTCGTGTACGGCCGCAGGTCGGTGGACTTTGCGGCGGTCGGGAAGCTGACCTTGCCGTAGTTGATCGGGTCCTGGAAGGTCTCCCGGACGATGATCCGCACGTCCTTGTCGCCCAGCGAGGTCACCCCGGCCAGATATTTGTTCCCGTCGGCGATCAGCTTGAGCAAGCGGGCCGCCACGCGAGGCTCAACGATCCCGATCCGCACGCCGTTGCTGTGGGCGATCAGCCGATTGCCCTCGGGGGTGAGCTCGACCGCATCGCCCGGATTGACCTGGGCGAGCTGGCGCGGATCCGCGAGGTCCGTCAGATAGGCAAACCCGGTCTTGCCGGTCTCCTCCACGAAGATGCTGATCGGCGCCTTGCTGCCCTCACGCGCGGGCACGGTTCTGTCGCCAGCTGCCACGATCAGCACCTTGAGCCGATCGATGTTGCGCTCCGCGATCCGATTGGTCGGGTCGAGCGCGAGCGCCGTCTGATAGTGCTCTCGCGCCGTCCGCAGCTCACCGAGCTCCCACAGCGCCTTGGCCAGACGATTCTGCGATTCGGCGTCCGGGCCAAGTTCCAGGAGGCGGCGGTTGGTCGCGGCCGCGTCGGCCCATTTGGCGGCCGACGCCTGCGCGATCGCCTGGTCCGCCAGTTGGCGCTTCTGGCGGGTCAGGTTGATCGGGCTCTGCGCGGAGATCTCGATGTCGGAGAAGGTCACGAGGCGGTCGTCCTTTCGGGGCGAGGCAATGCGAGGTGCAATGACGGAGCGAAAGCGGGAGCAATCCCAAAGGGGCGCGTGGCTACGCGGGTCGCGGTGCGGGTATCGCTTTCTAGCACCGTCCGGGCGTTACGTCAAACGCACCCCCCGCGGAGCGGCCGAGGTACCCCCGGCGGAGCGGCCGAGGTACCCCCGGCGGAGCGGCCGAGGTACCCCCGGCGCACCCCCCCCGCCACTCCCGCCATTCCCGTCACCCCCTCTCAACTGCCAGTTGAGTCCCGACCACAGCTCCACGTGGACTGGTACCCAGATTGCAGCGTGGAAGCGGGACCCTGCACGTTCATGCCGTTGGTTCAACCATGAGTTGATCCGGACCAGGGTATCTGGCGCAACCGGGGTCATCGATGCGCTGTCCATCGGAGCAGCCTCCCCAGGCAGGTCCGGGGCGACAACGTCGCTGCTATCCTCGCAGCATCAGGTTCCAGGCCACGATCAGGATCCCGAGCACCGCGAGCAAGCCGGTCTGCCAGATGAAGCTCGGCTCGCGGCGACGCGACGAACCTGCCCCGGTCAGGGCGTCCCACAGGTAGAACGCCAGGACGAGCAGCGCCGGCCCCAACAGCCGCGGGATCTCCATCGCCCGAAGCGCAGCGGCCCCGATCGCGATCGCGGCCAGATACGTCACGGCTGCGCCAAGGGCTCCCACCAGGCTGCCCCCGCGAAGGGCGAACGCCCGGTAGCCGAGAAGGCCGGCGAGGACGCCGTCCCCTGCGGCAAGCAGCACCAGATCCGATTCGAGCAACGGACCGACGGCCGCGTCGGCCCCCGCGAGCCCGCCCGGAACCAGCGCCGCGACGCCGGCGAACCCGATGAACGCCACGATCAGGATCATGACCAGGACCGCCGTTCGATCATCAGCGCTCACCCGCCGCGGTGCGTGCTGGATCCGAGCCTCCAGCGCGAGCGTGCGGCGGACGAGTAACCAGGTGATCCCCAGTGCCGGGGCCAGCCACCATCCGGCTGGCACGAGCCGGATCGCCCCGAGGCAGCCCACCGCCGCGACGGCCGGCAGGATCAGGGCCTCGATGGCAACGCCGGCCGCGGCCTCGGACGGTGCGGCCTCGTCGGCGAGGACCTGGAGTGCACCCAGCAACATCGCGCCAAGCAGCAGCCCGGCCACCAGCCAGACCAGGGGCGGATCAACGAGACGTGACAGCCCCACGATCGTCACGGCAGCCAGCGCAAGATCGCGGTGCGCAGCCTGGTCCTGGAGCAGCATCGTGGGTCGACCGTCCGGCGCGACCCGCGCCGCCTTCACAGCCGCGCCGCTTGTTCGGCCCGCGCCGCTTGTTCGGCCCGCGCCGCCTTCACAGCCGCGCCGCCTTTTCGGCCCGCGCAGCCTTCTCGGCCCGACCCGCCATCACAGCCGAGCCGCCTTTCCGCGGGTCCAGGCCAGCAGCTCCTCGCGCGACCTCGTGTTCACCACCGATTCGGGACCCACCCAGGCTCGCCTGGCCTGGCTGACGCCCCAGCCGATGTAGTCGAGTTCCGGGACGTCGTGCGCGTCCGAATCGATCGCCAGCACGCAGCCCAGGCTGACCGCCCGGCGGGCCCGCTCCACTGCGAGATCCAGGCGCGGTGGCGAGCCATTCATCTCGAGCGCGGTCCCGGTCCGGGCCGCCTCGGCGTAGATCATGTCCCAGTCCAGGTCGAGATCGGGCCGTTGGCCGATCTTGCGCCCGGATGGATGGGCGATGACGTCCACGTGCGGACTGCGGATCGCGTTGAGGGTTCGCTGGGTCAGCTGGGCGCGAGGCTGGCGGCGCCCGACATGCACCGATGCCACGACGAGATCAAAGGTTGCCAGCAGGTCGTCCTCGTAATCGAGCACGCCATCCGCGCGAACCTCCAGCTCGCAGCCGTGGAGCAGCCGAAAGCCTTCCGTCGGGGTCTCCGGGGGAGCCGTGCCCGCGGCCTCCTCGTCCGCAAAGCGCGCGTTCAGCTCGGCGATGACGTGAGCCTGCCGGGCGACCCGATCCGGGTTCAGGCCCCGCGCGATCGCCAGCGACTGGGTGTGGTCGGTCAGGACCTGGTAGGCGTACCCACGCCGTCTCGCTGCCTCGATCATGACCTCGATCGATTGATGCCCGTCGGACCAGTCGGAGTGGCTGTGCAGATCGCCGCGCAGGTCGCCGAATTCGATCAGCCGTGGCAGCGTCCCGCCGATCGCCGCCTCGATTTCGCCGGCGTCCTCGCGCAGCTCCGGCTCGATGAACGGGAGGCCCAGGAACGCATAGGCCTCCGGTTCTGTGGCGAACGTGCGCAATTCGGCAGCGGCGCCGATGAGAGGCTCGCCGTCCTCGCCCAGCCGCAGGAATCCCTTCTCGGACAGGCTCCAGCCGCGCTCGCGGGCCATCGCCCGAAGCCGGACGTTGTGCTCCTTCGATCCGGTGAAGTGGATTCGATAGGTGCCCGCGGCGTCGGCGGACATCACCATCAGGTCAACCTGGGGCCCCTGGTTCAGCGTGACCGCCGACTTCGCACTGCCCCGATTGACCACGCGGTCGACCATTGGCAGCGTTGTGAACTCGGCCATCAGCCGTCCCGGATCTTCCGTGGCGGCCAGCAGGTCCAGGTCGCCGATCGACTCGCGCCGGCGTCGAAACGATCCAGCCGGCTCGACGGAGACCACGCCAGGAACGGCCGCCAGCTCCCTGACCAACGCGGTCACGATCTCGCTGGCTGCGTCAAGCAGCATTCGCAACGCGGGCTGATCCGCCAGCCGGTCGAGTTCGTCCAGGACGCCAGCCTCGGTGCGCTCGGACATCCCCCGGATCGTGCGGAGTCGGCCGGCAACGGCTGCCTCGCGGAGCCCGTCGAGCGACTCGATCCCGAGTTCCCGGTGCAGCTGGCGGACGGTCTTGGGGCCCAGCCCCGGGATGCGCAGGATGTCGACAAGACCGGCCGGGATCTCCGTCCGAAGGCGGTCCAGGAGACGCAGGTGCCCGGTCGTGGCCAGTTCCTCGATCTTGTCGCCGATCGCCTTGCCGACGCCCGGGATCCGCGGGAGCGCACGACTTCGGGCGGCGGACACCAGGTCAACGGGACTCCGCCCGATCTCGTCCGCGGCGCGATGGTAGGCCACGGTCTTGAACACCAGCTCGCCCTGGAGTTCGAGGATGTCGCCGATCTCGTGGAAGATCCGGGCGAGATCGCTGTTGGTCAGGGCGGGTATCGCGTCGGGCGTGGGGTCCGTCACCTGCCGGATGGTAAAGCCTCGCCCGGCTCAGGCAGCAACGACGAGGTCCGGCCCGTAAAGCCTCGCCCGGCTCAGGCAGCGACGACGCGGTCCCGGCCCCGGCGCTTCGCTCGATAGAGCGCACGATCGGCGAGCCCGATCAGTTCATCGATCGGCTGGTCGGCAGAGTCGGACACGGCGACACCCACGGACACCGTGACGCGCGCCACGCCAAGCTCGCGCAGGTCCAGCCCCCCGACGGCCGCCCGAACGCGCTCCCCCACCTCCAGGGCGACCTCGGGGCCCGGGTTGCGCAACAGGACGACGAATTCCTCCCCGCCAAAACGCGCCGGAACATCATCCTCGCGAACGGCCGTGACAATTGCGCCCGCGACCGCCCGCAGCACCTCGTCGCCCGTTGCGTGTCCGTACGTGTCATTGAGGACCTTGAATTTGTCGATATCGATCATCAGCACGCCGACCGCGTCACCCGATCGCCGACGGCGCGCGAGCAGACCGCAGATCTCGTCGAAGTACCGGCGGTTTGGCAAGCGCGTCAGGGGGTCGGTCGTGGCCTGAGCCTCGGCCTCGCGGTGCGAGTAGGCTCGGGCGAGGGCCGCCGACGCCTCATCCGCGGCGCCGACCAGCAGCCGCCTGGTGGTCGGAGACCATCCAGCCCCGGTCCGATGTGACAGGACGATCGCACCGATCACCCCTTCCCCCGAGGTCAGCGGCGCCGCCAGCGTCCGCCGCAGCCCAAACACCGTCTGAACGCGGGCGGCGATCCGGTCGGCCACGAGCCGTCCCTCGCGGCGGCGATCGACCGGCGACGTGAAGTGGCGCGCAGCGCCGGAGACGTGGCCGGGCTCGGAGGCCCTGTCCGCCGCCCCAACCGCTGGACCGGATGCCATCGGATCGACCGACAGCTGCTCCAAGCCATTCATGGCCAAGCGGACCGACGCCCTCCCGGCAACCGGCATCCCGCGCTCGCCCATCACGGCCATCCGGGTCGGCGCGCGCTCGACACCCACCTCGACACCCACCTCGACACCTGAGGCGGCGTCCTCCAGGTCCCCGATCGGTAGCTGTGTCGTCGTGTTCGGGACACCCGGCCGCGCGCTGATCAGGGTCGCCTCCAGCACTCGCGCGTCGGGTCGGCGGCGAACCACGACGATGTGGTCGGCATCGGTGGCCCGCGCCAACTCATCGACGATCGCCCCGAGGATCGCATCCGGCGACACCGAGCGAGACAGCCCGGACAGGATGCGAGTGAATGATTCCGCCTCAGCCCGCAGCCCCGTCTCAAGAGCCGAGACCGCCTGGCGATTGACAAGACCGGCGGCCCCGGCGAGCCCCAGCAGACCGATCACGATCCAATCGAGCAGTGATGCGCCCTCGGCCCCGAGTCGAGCGATGACGATCGCAGCCAGGATGATCAGTGAGCCGGCGAAGATCCACCACGACCGCCGGATCCGGCGGTCGGACGCGCCCGCTGAGGCGGCGGATCCCCCTCCGGGAGCAGCCGTGGACGGACGGAGGGGTTCGGTCACTTCGGGAGATCAGGATGGCGGTTCGGGTCCCGCCCGTCCATCAGTACATTCGTACTAGTGGGCTCCGGGCGACCGCCGTCCCGCCGCCCCCTCGGCAGGTGTCATCGGCGCTCAACTCCCAGTTGGACGTACGGGATGAACCCGCTTGTTCGCGCGCCCAGACGGCAATCTGGGAGCTTGGCCGCGCTCGTTCAATCGGATCGACCAACTGCTGGTTGAGCGCCGTTGGCCAATCCTATCCGGCCCGCGCATCCTCGAGCCCGTACGCAACCGGGAAGCCCTGGGCGCTCCAGTTCGTAACGCCGCCGGGAACCCACGACACCCGCTCGAACCCTGCCGCACGGAGCAGCGACGCCGCCACGCTCGATCGATAGCCACTCGCGCAGATCGTGGCCACCGGACGGTCGCGTGCGAACCCATCCAGGCGATCCGGGAGGTCTCCGGCGCCAATCGCGAGGGCGCCCGCCAGATGGCCGGCCTCGTACTCGGTCGGCTGACGAACATCGATGACGAGCGGCGCATCCGCCCCGCCGCGCGCCAGCAGCCGGGCCAGCTCGTCGACCTCCAGCACGCCCCCAACCTCCCACCTGAATCCTGCCTCGGTCCAGGCCGAGAACCCGCCGTTCACGTACCCCGCGATCCCCTCGAACCCGATCCGGAGCGCCTGGCGAACGGCGTCGTCCCACTCGGCGACCGCACCCAGCAGCAGGACCAGCGGGCGATCGGGCTCCGGCACGACCCAGCCAAGCCACGTCCCGAACGACGACCCGGCGGGGATTGAAAGCGAGCCCGGCACGTGGCCGGCCGCATGCTCGGCGGGCGTTCGAAGATCGATCAGCAGCGCCCCGGCATCGAGCGCATCGCGCGCCTCCGTGACCGCCAGCGGCATCGGCAAGGGAACCACGGCACCAAGGAGGCGCGGACCAGCCTGGTTGAGCGGGCGCATCCGGGCGAAATAGCGCGGGAATGCCGGTTGCCCGGCGAGCAGTGCCCGGGCAAATGCGTCCACTTCCATTGGGCGAAGCAGCGGATTGTGGCGTCGCTCAAAGCCGATCGTCGACCAGGGCGTTGATGCGATCCCGGTTGAACACAGCGAGCCGGCCCCGTGGGTCGGGTAGACCGCGACCGAATCCTCGTGGCGCAGGATCACCTCATGCAGCGAGTGATGCATGGCGGATGCATACGCGACCGCCCGATCGGCCCCGAGCAGGTCCGTCCGGCCCACCGCCCCGACCAGCAACGAGCCCCCCGTCAGCAGCAGCAGCGGTTCGTCCGCCCTCGACCGGTCCGCCACCGCGTAGCTCACGTGCTCGGGCGTATGCCCTGGTGTGTCGAGCGCACGAAAGCGAAGCGAGCCAACGTCGAAACCGCCGCCGTCCGGCAGCGCCCGATGCTCGTACTCGAGTGCGGCGCCCGCCCCGATGACGTGCTCGGCACCCGTCAGCGCCGCCAGCTCACGACCGCCCGACACGTAGTCGTTGTGCAGGTGCGTCTCCACCACATGGCTGATCCGCAGGCTGCCCGCCCGAGCGGCGTCGAGGTAGACATCGACATCGCGCCGCGGATCGATCACCGCGGCCACCCCCGCCGCCTCGTCGGCAATCAGCGTGCTGAGGTGGCCAAGGCCCTCGATCTCGAACTGCTGAAGCCGCATCGACTCAGGCTACACCCCAAGCGACACACCCCAAGCAGATCCT
>CAYRTS010000031.1:0-8733 GCA_964427285.1 uncultured Anaerolineaceae bacterium | reverse complement strand
CGGCACACGACAGGCATCGTCCATCGTTCAGCGTAGCCGCCGATACGTGCTCTCGGACCGGCGGGCGATCCGTACGATCAACACCTCCGATGTTTCGTCTCGGACGTCGTACACGACACGCAGGTCGCCAACTCGGATCCGTAGCAGCCGAGTGCCCCGTATGAGCGTCGACCCGGGTGGTCTCGGGTCCAACCCAAGCACGGGCACCGGCGCGCTCAGCCGGGCGACGACATCGGCCGGTAGCTGAGCCAGTTCTCGCCCTGCCGCAGGAAGGATGCGGACTCGATACGGGGCGTCACTCACGCCCGCGGCCGTACTGCGCGCGCGTCTCCGCCGCCCGGGTCGCGAACACCTCGGTGGCATCGACGGCGGCTCCGTCGCGCTCATACTCGGCGATTGCGGCCTCCGCGGCGGCGATGTCCTCCTGATCCTCGAACCGCTCCAGCCACTGCACGAGCGCCTCTTCCACGATCCCGCGGACCGTCCGATCCAGGCGTGCCGCCTCCACCTTGATCGCCCGATAGAGGGCCTCGTCCCCGATGTCCAGCGTCACCTTCATGTGGCCGAGCCTACCAGCTACCCAGCTAGCTGGCAATCCAGCTCATTGGCAGCCGTCGCCGCGCCTGAGCCCGCGGCGCTCCACCGTCCTTGCCTGGTTCCACCGGCGCGGATCGGGCGGCCGTCGATGCCGATGGGGCCGGTCAGGACGCCAGATCGCTCAGCAGAGCCGCAGCAACACCTGAGCCGGCGGCTGCCTCGAATTGCCGCTGGTCGGCCGTGATCAGCGTCCCCCCGGTCCGTCGTGCGCAAACGATGTAGCCCGCGTCCGATACCCGCAGGCCGAGCTCGACTGCGGTTTCAACCGCACTCGAGGCGAAGTCATGGGCGTCCATGCGATCCAGGCGAAAGGCCTCCAGCGAGCGCACCAGCGGCCCGATCGTCACCGGATCGAGACGACCGACGCGAGCCGCGCTGACCAACGCCGAGGCGACCTCGATCGGAAAGTGCGGTGGCTGGCGCGCTTCCGCGCGACCGGACATGAGGCGGTCGCGCACGGCCAGCGCGGGCCCCCGATCCTGTTCGTCCGCGAGCATCCAGCGAAGCACGACGCTGGCATCGATGACGACGAGGCTCATGGCCTCAATGCCGGGTCACGCGCCCCGAATTCCTCCCGAACTCCGTCGAGGATCGCGTCCGCCGTGTCCGACGAGCCAGAGGCCGGCTTACCCCTCGCCGCGAGTCGGTCCATCAACGAAGCAGCTCGGCGGCGCTGGTCCGCGAGGCGCGCCGGCGTGTCCGGCCACATCGCCTCCAGGCCTACGCCACCGTAGTCGGCGGCAACCTCGCCTACGCTCCGCTCCCCAAGTTGTGGGTCTTCAGTCCCTCCGGTCGCGGGCGAAGCCGATGCCGGCATCGCCTCGCGATACGCGGTCTCCGGAATTCGGACGGACCGACCGACACGGATGGACCGCAGCTTCCCCTCGGCGACCCAGCGTCGCACCGTTCGCAGGCTCACGCCGAGATCAAGGGCAACCTCCGTGGCCGTTCGGTACGGGCGATCGTTCATGACGACCTCCATGATGCCAGCTGATGCCATTCAAGTCAATATCGCTTGATAACGCTATCTGTGTCATGTCGTGGCATCTCGTCCCAGGCGCCTCGCGCAACCCGACGCCGCAGTTCCACCCGGCGTCCGCCGCTCAGACGACGCCGATCTCCCCATAACCCCACCACCAGACTGGTACTGGTCAACAGCTCCGTCAGGAGTCCCGAATCACGGCGAATCCAGGGCGAATCACGGCCGATCTGGCTGGATCCTGGTACCCGCTGAGCGTGACGGTCCTCACAATGAATCGATTGGGCGGCTCGACCTCCCGCGCACAGTCCCTGGGTGCGGTTAAGGGAATGACACGGCCGCTGGCGGGCGTGGGTGCGGTACGGGGCCGTCCGCGCGGGCTACAGACCCATCGACCCACGACCCGGCGGCCCACCGCCAGCCCCCTACCGGACGATGTACCGCTCCACGGGCGACCAGACGCTGTTCGCGTTGAACGGCGTCGGATTCGCGATCGATCGGACATACCAGCTGCCCGCGCTGGTGAACTTGAACGTCGTGGTGGCCACGCCAAGCGAGTTGATGAACACGTTTCGAGTTGTGACCAGGGCCCAGACGCCGCCGACCCGCTGGTAGAGCACGAAGCTGACCCGGGCAGGCACCAGATCAGGCCGGGCCGGCCGAACCGAGGTGGTGAACACGATCGAGGCATTGCGAAAGATCGTCCTGACCGCGCCAGCATTCGTGGGCCGAAGCAGCGCAATCTGGCGGACCACCGTTCGGATCGTGTTGCTGTTGGCGGCCGCCAAGTCCGTCGTCCCAGTGAACCGAGCCCGGTAGAAGAGATTGCTGACCGGCGTATATGGGAACGTCGCCAACCCGCCTGCATTGGTGGTCAGGTTGGCGATCGTCGTGAACGTGACGCCATCACGGGCGCCCTCGAGAACGAACGCCCTGTTCGCACCATTGGCGCCAAACTGGACGTTCAGGACGATGCCATCACCCCAGGTGATCACGCTCGCGGAGTTCGTCAGCGTGATCGTCGCCGCTGGCGCGGTGACGTTGAACGGGCTGGTCGTCGCGGACGTGAGGCCCGGCGCGCTGGCCACGAGCGTGAACCCCGTTCCGGACCGGTTGAGCGAACAGCCTGAGAACGTCGCGAGGCCGGCCACGGCCACCTTCGTCAGCCCACCGACGCAGGTGAGCACCGCGCCGCCCGGGTTGGCCCCGGTGGCAAGCGTCACGGTCAGCGTCGACGACGGGCCAGTGGTGACCCTGTTTCCACTGGCATCCTGGATGACGACAACAGGTTGAACAGGGAATGTCTGACTGACCAGGCTGGCGCCCGGCTGAGCCGTGAAGCCGAGTTTGGTCGCAGCACCGACGCCACCGCCAACGGTCGCCACGGATGGGAAGCGAGTGGCGCAGACGCTCTGTGTCACGCCCGTCCCGATCGGCTTGTCACCGGTAAACGCGGTCGCCTTGGTGACGGTGCCGCCGCCGGTGGGAACCACGGAACTGAACGCCTCCGCGCCTACGAGACCACTGGCGGCCACGGTGACGGACCCCGCCGCGAGCGGGACATCCGAGTCGCACGCGGAGCCGGTCACCTGGAAATGGGGCGACCCGCCAACCAGGGCGTACGTGAACGATGTGCTGTCCGGAGCCGTGATCTGCGACGTCGTCGTGCCGGACGCCGGGACCAGGATGTCCGGGAGACCGACCGTGTCGGCCACGACGTTGAAGATGACCGCGCCCTGGGCCGCGCCGGCGGTGGCCTTGACCTTCAGGTTGCCGACGGTGAACGCGTCGATCTTGGACACGTCGGTGCCCGTCACGCTCACGACGAGGGTGTCGCTGCTAAAGCCGACGGTCGCCCCGCCGACACCCAAATTGCGCGTGACGCTGGGAACTGAGCTGGTGTCCCAGGTGATGTGGGCATCGGCGCCCGCGCTGGAGAGCACGGCCACGGTGAACGAGCCGTCGCCGAAGTCATTGACCGAATCCTCGGCAAACGAGAGGGTGAACGCGGCGGACGACGCCCCACCTGGCGTGATGTTGCCGGCGAACGTGGACCCCAGGGCGGCGAGGGCGGCTGGAGCCCCTGCGGTGGCCAGGAGCGAACCGACCAGCGCGGTCGTCAGGCCAACGCTGATCGCCTTTCTCCAGCGGTTCAAGTTGTTGAAGCGGTCATGGTGTACCTCCTCGCGGCATCGATCGCCGACCCCCGCATAACTTCACCACCGGACTACAACGGACCACATCTTGGCTTGCGCGGTCCGAATCGGCCACTTCAGACTGGGATCCGGCAGAAATCCGGACGCGGTTGAGCGTGGATCCTGGGCGACGGCCCGGCCGGCCAGCTTGAGTCTCTCCGTAGTAGTCCGTGCGTGTGGTTATGCGTAGAGAAGCCGGCGTCGGGCACAACGACCCGCCTGGCGCCTGGCACCACCCCGCCCGAGCTATCGGACGATGTACCGCTCGAGCGGACCCCAGACGCTGTTGGCGTTGTATGGGGTTGGGCGCGCCTGCGATCGGACGTACCACTCACCCGAAGACGGCCACGTCCAGCTTGTGCTCGCCTGACCGAACGCATTGACCCCCACGTCGCGTTGGGTGTGGAGGAGCCACGCCCCGCCGGCAACCCGCCGATAGAACACGAACCGGACCACCGCAGGGGCCAGTTCGGGTCGCGATGGTCGCACGGTGTCCACAAACGTGATCGCCGCGCCCCGGTTCGCGCGTCTGACCAATCCGTTGTTGGTCGGTCGAAGGATCGAGATCTGACGGACGACGGTCCGCGTCGTGTTGCTGGCCAACGCCCCGAGGTCCGCCGCACCCGCGAAGTTCGCCCGGTAGTACAGGTTCGTCACCGGCGAATACAGGAACGAAGCCTGCCCCGAAGGACCGGTGTTGAGGTTCGTGATGGTCGTCCAGTTGACCCCGTCACGGCTGCCCTGGACCTGAACGGTCCGGTTCGCCCCAAGTTGATCGATCCGCACGGTGACCGAGATCTCGCTGCCCCACGTGATGACCGAGGCCGAATTCGAAATGGTCAGGTTGGCACCCACGGTCACGTTGAACGGCGCCGACGTCGCCGACGTCAGCCCAGTCGAGCTCCCCACCAGCGTGTAACCCACGCCCGGCTTGCTGATCGAGCAGCCGGCAAAGGTCGCGAGACCGGCCACGGCCACCTTGCTCAGCCCGCCGGTGCAGGTCAGGACGCCGCCGCCCGGGTTGGCGCCGATCGCGAGGGTGACCGTCTTGGTGGACGACGCCCCCGTCGTGACAACGTTGCCCCCGGCGTCCGTGATCGCCACCACGGGCTGCGTCGGAAGCGGAACTACCGCCGTCCCGTTACTCGGCTGAACGGTGAAGAGCACCTTGGTCGCCGGACCGGCCGCGACCGCCAGCGAGGCACTCTCGGCGGAGGTCAGCCCGCTCGCTGCAGCCACGAGGACGTACGGGTTCGCCGGCGATGTCGGGCTCGCCTTGTCGATGGCGCACCCGGCGAAGGTCGCGACGCCACTCGTGACCACCTTGGACAGCCCGCCGGTGCAGGTCAGGATCGCCCCGACTGCCCCTGTTCCGGCCTTGATCGAGAGGGTGATGGACGTTGCGCTGTCATGCGTGGCGGTCGCGCTCGCACCCGCCCGGACAGCGACCACGGGCTGTGTGGTAAACGCCACCCCCCCTGCCGCCCCCGCAGGCTGCGTTGTGAAGGCCAAGCGGTCGGCAACGTCGAACAACGCGCTCGTCGCCGAGGTCAAGGCGGTCGCGGTCGCGGTCAGCGTGAATCCGACCCCCACCCTGTCGAGCCGACAGCCGCTGAACGCCGCTACGCCGTTGTTTGTCTGTCTGGTGAGCCCGTTGTTGCAGGTCAGGACCGCGCCACCCGGATTTGTCCCCATGGCGAGGGTCACGCTCGTCGGCGCGACATTGGTCACCGTGCCGCCATTCGCGTTCTGGACCGCTACCGTCGGCTGCACCGCGAAGGACGAATTTGGCGTGCCTCTGGCGGGCTGAACGGTGAACCCCAGTTTGGTTCCGATTCCGCCGCCACCGCTGATATCGAACGACGAACTCTCGTCCGACCCGCCCTCGCTCCAAGTGGCGTCCAGGCGATAGTTGTCCCCAGCCAGGTTGATCATGCAGCCGGAGAACGCCGCGACCCCGTTCAACACCGCAACGGTCGTGGCCGTGCAGGTCAGGACGGCGCCGGCAGTGCCGGTACCTGGCGCAATCGCGATGCTGACAGTCCCGATCGCCGACTCGACCGTGTTCTTGCCGGTCTGGATGGCGACTTGCGGCTGCTGGCTCCAAGCCACGCCAGGCGCTCCATCGCCGGGCTGCACGATGAAATTCGGGAGCGTTGCCGCCAGAACCTGAGCCGGCAGAAGGCCGGCGATCATGAGCGCGGCGATGACCGGTCCGAGTGTCCGCCTCATCATCGAAGTCCTCCTCGTGGGATCAGAACGGGGTCCCCCTCCGCGACGAAGGGAACCCCGAGTGGCTGCGTGAGCGGCTTCCGCAAATCAGCGGACGGTATAGAACTCGAGCTGCGACCAGACGCTGTTCGCGTTGAACGTCGTCGGGTTCGCGATCGATCGGACATACCAGCTGCCCGCGGTCGAGAATTTCCACGTCCAGCTGGCCTTGCCCGCGCCGTCAATGTAGACGTCGCGCTTCGACGCAAGGGTCCAGACGCCCGAAACCTTCTTGTAGAAGACGAAGGTGACCTTGGCGGGTGGCAGGTCCGCTCGCGCAGGTCGAACCGTCGTGGTGAAGGTGACGGATGCGTTGCGCGCGATCGTCCTGATCGCTCCGTGATTGGTTGGCCGCAGAATCGCGATCTGCCGGACCACCGTGCGGGTGGTGTTGCTATTGGCGGCCAGCAGGTCCGACGTACCCAGGAAGCGGACCCGGTAGAAGAGGTTGCTGACCGGCGTGTAGGGGAAGGTCGCAAAACCGGAAGCATTGGTCACAAGGTTGGCGATCGTCACGAAGGTGACGCCGTCGCGGGCGCCTTCAAGGATGAATGCCTTGTTCGCCCCGTTGGCCCCGAACTGAACGTTAAGCGAGACGCCGCCGCCCCAGGTGATGACGCTGGCCGTGTTCGTGAGCGTGATCGCCGCTGTCGGCGCCGTCACGGTGAAGGCCGTACCGGTCGCTGAGGTCATGCCGGTCGCCGAAGCCACGAGCGTGTACCCCACTCCGGCTGCACTGATCGCACAGCCAGCGAACGTCGCGAGGCCGGCCACCGCCACCTTTGTGAGGCCGCCGGTGCAGGTGAGCACGCCACCGCCAGGATTGGCCCCGATGGCCAGCGTCACGGTCAGGGTTGAGGAGGCTCCCGTGGTCACGGTGTTACCACCGGTATCCTGGATCGCCACCACGGGCTGGATCGGAAACGCCTGTGTCACCACTCCGGCATTCGGTTGAGCCGTGAACCCGACCTTGGTCGCCGAGCCGGCGGTCACGGCGATGCTGCTGCTGGTCGCCGAGGTAAGGCTGGGCGACGTGGCAATCAGCGTGTAGGTACCAACCTTGTCGATCTTGCAGCCCGCGAACGTCGCCACGCCGTCGACCACGGTGACCGGGTTCGCCGTGCAGGTGAGGACCGCGCCTGCGGTGCCGCCCGACAGCGCGAGCGTGACGACTGAAACGTCATTGTTCGTGCCCGTCGTAGAGGCCCCGGCCCGGACCGAGATGACCGGCTGCGTCGTGAATGCAACTCCGCCGACCGCACCGGCTGGCTGGGTGTTGTAGATCAACCGATCGACGATATCGAAGGCGGGGGTCGCGTCAGTGGTCAGGGCCCCGGTCTCGTCGGCGGTGATGACCGCGCCAACGCCCACGCCGTCAAAGTCGCAGCCTGAGAACGACGCGACGCCGCTGGTCGTGGCCATTGACAAGCCGCCCGTGCAAGTGAGCGTGCCGGCCGTTCCGGCGGTCTCGGAAAGGGTCACCGTCGTCGAGGCGCCCGTGACCGTGTTGCCACCGGCATCCTGGACGGCGACCACTGGCTGTGTGGCGAAGTTGCTGCCCGGGAAGCCGATCGACGGCTGTGACGTGAATACCAACTGGGTCGCCGCTCCAACGGCAACGTCGATCTCTGTGCTGTCCGCCGCAGTACCGCCCGAAACGGTTGCGCGAAGCTTGTAGTTGTCGCCAGCCTTGTCGATCTTGCAGGCGGCGAACGTGGCCAGGGAGGGGTCCCCGGCTGCCGTTGCCACCGTGGTGGCCGTGCAGGTCAACGCGCCCGGACCGCCGCTGGTCGGCGTACCGCTCTTGATCGCCAGGATGATGGAATCGCCCACCCTCGGATTGTCGAACTGATCCTGCGACTCGACGATGGGCTGCTGCGCGAACACCGTGCCGCCGGAAGCGGCCGCACTGGGCTGCGTGGCGAACGTGAGCACCGGGGCGCCGGCGACGACAGCAAGCGTGCCGGCCGTGGCGTCAGTGACGTTCGCGGACCCGCCGATCTCGATCTCGCCGGACGCCAAGTCGCCGCCGACCGTTGGTCGGACCCGAACACCGCTGATCGTCACCGTGCCCGCGCCCGTATTCGCTGTGGTCACGTTAAACGTCACCGTCGTGGCGTCGCGGCTCAGATAGGCGGCGACCGCGCCGCTCGAGCCGACCGTGACCGAGGGGTTCGCCCCACCCGCGTCGAAATTGAAACCGGCCGGGGCTGTCAACACGATCTCGCCGACATCGATGTCATCGGCCGCCGTTACGGCAATCGACGGGCCTGTCAACGTTGTCCAGGCGGGCGTCGTCGCGTTCGCCGCGGTGTCCGCGGAGATCGCACCGCCACCGGTGGCGGACGTGACCGTCGTTGCGGCCAGCACGGCCCCGGGCAACAGCCCGACTAGCAGCAACGCGGCTAGCAGCACCGCGCCGAGGCGATGGGATCCGATGGAATGCGCGGGTTGGGTTGTCATGGCTCTGGTACCTCTCCTACAGCCGTCGGCAAGACGGTCAGACTACGCCCCCAACCGGGACATTGTCGAACGAAGCGCTGCACGCGCGCTTATCTGGAATGTTCGCGGTGAGACGCAGATCAGCCCCGTACTGTTTCCACCAACGAATACCCTCTCGGCGGAGGGAGTCAGCGGGTGATCGACCAACGGTAGACCGGGCTGCTGTTGTTCGCGAACTCCGGCGTCGAG
>CAYRTS010000030.1:0-32566 GCA_964427285.1 uncultured Anaerolineaceae bacterium | reverse complement strand
CTGCTGTGGCGTCGCTCAAGAGCGCCGAGGCCGCGCTCAAGTTCGCCCTGGCGACGAAGCCGAAAGCGAAGGCGGCGGTGACGCGCAGTGCGCGGGCGGCGCCGCCCATCAAGCTATCGGCAGGAATCTGCCTGAGCGCTGGAGCCTTGTCGTCCTGCTCCCAGGGGCCTCCCCGAATGCCCGATGAGATGATGGAGATCGCCGCAGCGATCGATCCGACCGGTATCGGCAGTGGGGTTCTCGCGGCCAAGGACTGCTCCGAAGGCAACTACGGCGGCTGTGGGGCGAATCTCCTTGGGGCTGTCCCGCTCGTCGGGAAGATCCCAAAGATCGGCGGCCTCATCGCGCGCGCCGAGGTCTTGGGCAAATTGGTATCCAAAGCCGGGGGCGTGGATCGGGGCGGAGTGCCCCTATATCGCGCGGTCGGTGCCGAAGAGGCGGCCGATATCGCTGCTACCGGAACCTACCGCACAGCTGGCAGCTCCGCCGAGTTTGGCAAATACTTCTCCCCAACCCTCCAACAGGCACAGGAGTTCGCCACCGGGAATTGGGTATCGCAGGTCACATCGACGACGTTTCCGCGCTCGGTTCTCGACGCCCTCTAGCCGGCGTACGCCGCCGGTGAGGGCAGCTTCTACTTCGTCCCCAGTCAGCTGTTCCCCCACGGCCCGGTGAAGTTCGAATGACTGATAGGCAGATGCGAGAGCGTCATATCGGGTTAGTGCTTACCGTCCAAATCGACCTCTTGGCCGCCGACCAAGGCGGTCGAACACGCCAGATACAGAGCGGTTATCGGCCGCTGTGCCTGATACGGAACTCGATCGGCAACGAGGTCACAATTGGACTTTGTGAAGTCGAGATGCACGGTGAACTGCCGTCAGGGCGATCTGGCGAAGGGCGCCTGTTGTTTGACGGTCGTGTCTCAGATCTGGTCATGTCGCTTCTTAGCGTTGGATCGCATTTCTCGCTCGCAGAGGGAACCCACCGAATTGGGTATGCCACCGTTCTCGCGATCGGATGAGTGCGCGGGTTTCGAGAGGTGGAACTTCGAGGAACCACGGCTGGAGCGGGACTCCCTTGCCTGGCCCGGCCAACCTCAAGACCACCACGAACTACAACGCGGCCGGCGAGCTGACCAGCTACTGCCCGCCGGTCTCGGTCGCGGCCGGCAACTGCCTGTCGGCCTTCTGGTCCTACGGCCGCGACGGCTTCGGCAACGTGAGTGCCCAGACTGCCCCGACGGGCTCGGCCTCGGCGCGATCAGCGCCACCTACGATCCGGCGGGACGGCTGGCCGCCTCCAGCGACGACCTGCACGCCCAGACCTACGCCTACGGATGAAAAAGTCAAGTGGTCGCGCGCGGATGGTGAGCGTATCCTCGCACCGGATGCGGTCGACCCCGAGGCGAACGGCGGACATCAGGGGATGAAGCTCCGCGGCGACGCCGGCTCCGGATCAGTCCGGACCTGTTCGACATAGGCCGCCTCGGCCTGGACGGGGATCTGGCCTTCGCGCTCCTGGTCGAGCCGCCGCCGGAACTAGCCGACCCGAGAGACGGTCCCGGGCTTGGCCGCCTCAAGCGCCGATCGGATCACCTCGACCCTCCGTGCAATCTCGACCAGTCGATTACCCGGGACGAGGATCACGGCGATCCCGCTGGCGCGGATGTTCTGCTGGGCCGGCAGGTTGCGATCCGCGGTGACGAGCACCTCGTACCCGTCGGCGGTCGCCCGGCGGATCAGCTCGCCGTTCTTGAGGCCGACGAATCCGGCCGCCTTGGCGGTGGTGACGTGATGATCCGGCAGGAGCGTCGCGAGGCCGACCGGCAGCATCTCGTCAAGGAGCACCTTCACGCAGGCATCGGCTCGTCGGTGGCCAGTCGCCGCGCGGCCTCGAGGACCCCAATCGCCTGCTCGCGGGTTACCGTCGGGAACTGGCGCAGGAATTCGTCCAGCGTGTCGCCGGCCTCGAGGTACTCGAACATCGACGCGACCGGGACTCGCGTGCCGGCGAACACCGGCGCCCCCCAAGCCCGGTCCTTTGAGCGAGTGATGAGCTTCTTTGGCATCTCATTACCTCGAGGTCGGCACCGCGAACGCAGCAATGCGGCTGTGCGATCGGATGCCTATCGCGGCAGTCCGATCAGGATTCTACCGAGTGGCGACCGACAACGCCACAATCCAGCCTAGACGTGTCGGTCTCCAGCCCGTCGTCGGGTGGGTTGACGTCGGGTCCATGTCCATCACACGGGAAGGACGGCAATACCGGCTGCCCGTGCCACCGCCACGAGTGCGACAGCGCCGATGAGCCCCAGGAGCAGGTTGCGACGCCACGCGGTGAGGGCGCCGCAAACCACGACAGCCACCCATTCGATGCCGACGTGGAAGACGGGCGCGCCTCCGTCCGAGGCGGTCACCATCACATTGACCGCTGCCAGGCTTGCGAGGACGGCCGGACCGACCAGGCGAAGGTAGTCGAGGGCGACCGTCGGCAGTCGCTCGATCCCGGGAATGAGCATGGGCAGGGCGCGCGACGGATAGGTGACCAGGCCCATGAGCAGCGCCAGGCCGACGAGCTCGATGCTCATCTCGGGGCCTCCTCGTCCGCCGCTCGGGACGCCGACATGTCCTTGGGGCCGTGGTCGATCGGCTCGAGTACATGCGTGCCCGGCATGGCATATCGCTCGGCGGAGGCTCGCGTCCCCAGTGCCGCAACATCGTCCGCTGCGGCGCGAGGCACGACCATCCCAAGAAGTGGCCCACCCAGGCCCCCCACGACGACACCCACCCCCGGACCGGCAAGCAGACCGGCTGCCACACCGAGGATCGCGCCGCCGAGCGCCGCAACAAGCTCACGCCGGCCCGTGACGAGCCCAACCGCGAGCCCGGCCATGGCCGCGGGGAAGACCACGTCGAGACCGAACCTGGCCGGATCGGGGATCTGCGCCCCGACGGCCACGCCGGCGATCGTCGCGAGGTTCCACGGGATGAACGTCGAGCCGATCGCGGCGATCCAGTAACCGCGCTCGTCGGATCGGCCGAGCCGCTCGAAGTGGGCGATCGTGAGCGCGAAGGATTCATCGGTCAGGAGGTGCGCCATCAGGGCTCGCCGCGGTCGAGGCGTGGTCCGCAGCCACGGCGCCAGTGCCGCCGAATAGAGCAGATGGCGGGCGTTGAGCAGTGCCGTCAGCAGGAGGATCCCCGGCCACGCGAGTCCGCCCGCGACGTAGCCGACGGCCGCGAACTGGGCGGCGCCGGCGAATGCGAAGACGCTCATCGCGGCGGCCTCGACCACCGAGAATCCGGCTTCGCGGGCGGCCAGGCCGTAGACGAATCCGAACGCGACCGCGGAGCTGCCGATCGCCAGGGCTTCGATCGCAAGACGTCGACGACTGGCGCTGAGCGCGGCTTGACCCGTCACAGGCGCGCCCAGCCGCGTGACCAAGTGCCGCGGCCTGCCGTGGCGAGGGTCAGATTCGTGAGGTCAGCGCAGGAAGGTCTTGCCGCACGAGCCGTCGCAGACGACGTAAACCGCATGGGTGTCGATCGCATAGCCCGCCACGTGGAGCAGCCCCGGGCAACTCCTGGTCGGGCACTTCCAGACCCACCATCGCTCGTTCACATCGAGTGGGGTCGTCTCCGCCGCGAGCTTGCCCGCGAGATCCGCCTTGTCCGCGACGAGGGCGGCGATCCGGCTGGCGCGATCGGTCTCGGACTCGGAGGTATACGGATAGCTCTGGCCGACGTTGGAGGTCACGGGCTCTCCCTGGTCGCGGTTGGACGTCGAGTATCGCATGGCATCCCACGGCTCCGCGCGGCGCCGACATCGCGCGGCTTCACAGGACCGCCGGCAGCCCGGCGCTGCGCGGATCGGTCGCGGCCGCGAGGGAGCCGCCCGCCGCCCCGGGGCCGCCGTCGACGAACTCGATCGCGTGCTCGTGCCCCAGGTTGGAATCGAACGCCTCGGCATGCGTGACTGGATGGCCCAACGTCGTGAGCGCCTCGGCGATGCCGTCGCGGTGGCGGGATTCAAGCCGCACCTCAACCGGGGGCGCGAAGTGCCCGGCCGGCTCCACGTACCAGCGCGGCGCAGAGACAGTCGTCCGGATGTCCACGCCCCCGTCGACCAGGGCGGACACGAGTTGGGCATGGATCTGCGGCTGGGCATCGCCGCCCATGGACCCGGCCACCACCCACGGTTCGGGCCGTCCGGCCCGAAAGAGCATCCCCGGCAGCAGGGTGTGTAGCGTCCGTTTGCCGGGCTCCAGGACGTTGGGATGCGTGGGGTCCAGGCTGAAGTAGCTGCCGCGGTTCTGGTAATGGACGCCGGTATCGGGGTCCACGACGCCGGAGCCGAAGCCCATGTAGTTGGATTCGATCAGGCTGACGGCATTGCCCTGCGCATCGGCGGTGGCGAGGTAGATCGTCCCGCCACCCGGCGGGTTCGAGGTCGCGGGTGGCCGCGCGGCCCGGCGCGGATCAATCCGGGCTGCCAGTGACTGCGCGTAGGCCGGATCCAGCAGTCGTTGGACCGGGACCTCGCGGAAGGCGGGATCGGTCAGGTGGGCATCACGGTCGGCCATGGCGAGTTTCGCCGCCTCGATGCCCAGGTGGATCCAGGCGGGATCGGTGACGCCATCGGGCCCGAACGACGCTGCCGACGGTGCCTCGAACTGGGCGAGGATGGCCAGCAGCTCCAGGGCGACGAGCCCCGAGCTGTTCGGGGGATGGGTGGTCACCCGGACGCCGCGGTAGTCGATCGAGATGGGTTCGCCCCAGGTGGAAGTGTGCGAGGCGAGATCGGAGGCCAGGATGGGCGACCCGGCCGCCGCGAGCGCGCGCGCTTGGCGCTCCGCGATGTCGCCGTGGTAGAAACCATCGAATCCATCCCGGGCGAGGGCTTCCAGCGTGGTCGCCAGGGCCGCTAGTCGAACCCGTTCGCCTGGCCGCCAAGCACGCCCGTGCGGCCGATAGACCCGGAAGAACCCAGCATCCGGGCCGAGCGCCTCGGCCACGAGCGGCGCCGTCCGTTCGACTGCCTCGATGAACCCGTCCCACGCCGGGAACCCATCGCGGGCCAATTCGGTTGCCGGGGCCAGGATGGCGTCGCGCGACAGGCGCCCGAATCGTGCGTGAGCGTCGCCCCAGGACCTGACGGAACCGGGGACGGTGATCGCCAGCGGGCCGTGCGACGGGATGGCGGCCAGTCCGGCGGCCCGTAGTGCCACGGCATCCGCCCCGGCGGGCGCCCGCCCCGAGCCGTTGAGCGCGAACTGGCGTCCGGCGTCCGCGTCCCAGATCAGCCAGAACGCGTCCCCGCCGATCCCGCAACTGCTCGGCTTTACCACCGCGAGGACCGCATTGGTCGCGATAGCGGCATCCACCGCCGATCCCCCGGCGCGGAGGATCGAGGCTCCGGCCGCGCTGGCGAGGTGGTGCGGCGCGACGACTGCGCCACGGGCCCCGCGCACGAGGGGAACGGGCACCCACGGCCGGCCCTCGTTCATGATTCCTCGCCGTCCAGCACGGCCGGCGCGGACGGGCCGCCCACGTAGTGCTCATGGCGGCGCAGCTGCGCCAGCGGCAGGAGCGCAACGAGGAGCAGGGCCATCGTGGCCGTCAGCAGGCCGTCAATGCCGCGCAGGTCCGCGGCGATCCCGCCGATCAACGCGCCGCAGATCTGCCCGACCGCCAGGAAGACGCCATACAGGCCCATGATCGCGCCACGATCCGACGGGAAGCGCTCCGAGATATCGGCGAGCAGGCCCAGCGCTGCCGGTGTTGCCCCGGCCATCACAAACAGTCCGAACAGAGCGGCGCCGATTCCCACGACCGGCACGATGGGCGACAAGCCGCCAGCGTGGTTGATGGCCAGCCCGCCGGCCACCAGGACGCCGCCACCCAGGATGCCGTACAGGATGATCGTGGTCCGGCGCAGCTTCGCGAACCGATTGCCCCAGTAGAGCAGGCCCGCGGCAAACACGATCCCGATGACCAGCGCGGCCAGCGAGATCGCGACCGGGCTGAAGCCCCCGAGCAGGATCTGGTCCGGGAACCGCGGGTCGACCTTCGAAAACTGGAAGATCGACTGGCTGAACCAGAGCCCGATCGAAGCGTTGACGGCGATCCAGGTGGGCGCCAGGAGCCAGACGTGCGAGGTCCGCAGCAGGGTGGCGTAGCGCCCGAAGTCGATCCGCGGGCCTGATGCCCGCACGGCCGCCCGCCCTTCGGCATCGTGATCCTCGACACCGAAGCGGTAGATCACATAGGAGACGCCGTAGAATCCCGCATTGACAAAGAAGGCCGCCGGGCCCAGGAGGGAAAAGAGGAGCGGCGCGACGGCAAAGGCGGCCCCGATCCCAGCCAGCGTCACGCCCTCGAAGCGGGCCGCCGCCTTGCCGCGCAGCAGTTCGTTGCCGGCGGTGACGGCCGCGATGTAGCCCAGGATGGACGGCACGCTCGCCGCAGTGGACGCACCCTCCAGCAGCCGGGTCCCGCCGAGGAGGGCGAGATTGGTCGTCAGCCCGGTCAGGACCACGGCCACCGCACCGAACGCCGGGCCGAACAGCATCACCCGGTGATGTCCAAGGCGATCCGAGATCAGCCCGAACAGCGGTGACAGCACCAGCTCCGCGCCGTAAAACGAGGCATGGAGCAACGCCAGCGTGGTCGCGCTGACAGCCACCCCGCCGTGCTCAGGTAGCTTGGCCAGGTAGACCGCGAGCATCGCCCCGGTGAGACCGGTGCTGAAGCGCAGCGTAAAGGTGCCGGCGAGGACGCCAACGAGCGATCGATCCACGGGCGAAGCGTAGCGGCTCGCGCGACGCTGGACGCGGCCCGTATCATTCCCCCACCATCCGCGCGCTTCGTCCCGGACGATCCCTGAGGAGGAGATGCACTTGACCCGCGTCGCGATCTTCACCGATTCCGCATCCGACCTGGACCCCGCCATTGCGGCGGCCGCCGGGATCGGAATCGTTCCGCTGGTGGTCACGTTTGGCAAGGAGACCTTCAAGGCCGGCGTTGACCTGTCCACCGCTGAGTTCTGGACGCGGATGACGGCCCCGGACGCCCCATTCCCAACGACCGCCGCGTCGTCGCCCGGTGACTTCAAGCAGGCGTATGAGGCCGCCTTCGCTGCGGGAGCGGAGGCCATCGTGTCGATCCACGTTGCCGGGACGCTGTCCGGCACGCTCAAGAGCGCGAAGATCGCCCGCGACATGCTCCCAGATCGTGAGATCCACCTGGTCGATTCGCAGAACGCGTCGATGGCGGAGGGCGTTTTGGCCCAGCTCGGGGTCGAACTCGCCGCGGAGGGCAGGTCGGCGGCGGAGATCGCCGAGACGCTCGAAACCCGCGCCGGCGACACGGTCAGCTACCTCGTCCTCGAAACACTCGAGTACCTCAAGAAGGGTGGACGGATCAGCGGCGCGCAGGCGGCGATCGGCACGCTCCTGTCGCTCAAGCCGATCATCGTCGTGAAAGACGGCGTGGTTGCAACGGGCGACAAGGTCCGGACCCGCTCCAAGGCGCGCGAACGACTCATCGACATGATCGTCCAGCGGCCGATTGAACGGCTCGTCGTCCTGCACACCCTGAGTCCGGATATCGAGGTGTTCCGGGAGGAACTGCTGGCCCGAATTCCTGGTGGCCCGACCGTGAAGGACGTTCCAATCGCGCTCGTCGGCGCCTCGGTCGGTCCGCACCTGGGCCCCGGCTGCGTCGGCGCCGTGGTCATGTATCGGCGTTGACCGCGCGGTCGCCCCGCCGGCTTCGGCCACGAAACGTTGCAGGTTGGTAGCGAAGACGTTGCGATCCGGTACCTTTGGCAGGGGGTCAACACCGTGATCCCGGCTATACTGGGGCGTGAGATGCAGTGCGCGCCGGTCGTCGAACGCCAGCATTCGAGACCCGATCGTGCGCGCCGTGGGGTCGTCCGGGAGACGACCCAGACCAACTTGGCGGCGTTGGACCGCCCGATACAGAGGCCTCATCAACCATGACGACCGAGCCCGTCGCTGCCCCGATCAATGCCTGGCATGTGGCGCAGCACCAGTTCGATCTTGCCGCGGAACGTCTTGGGATGGACCAGGGCATGCGCCGCGTCCTGCGTGAGCCACGCCGCGAGCTGACGGTCCACTTCCCCGTCACGATGGACGACGGCACCGTCCAGGTGTTCACCGGCTACAGAGTCCAGCACAACCTGGGTCGGGGTCCCGCCAAGGGTGGCCTGCGCTACCACCAGGACGTTTCGATTGACGAGGTCAAGGCCCTCGCCATGTGGATGACCTGGAAGTGTGCGGTCGTCGGCATCCCGTACGGCGGCGGCAAGGGCGGCGTGATCGTCGACCCCAAGAAGCTCAGCATGAAAGAGCTGGAGGGACTGACCCGCAGGTTCACCACGGAGATCGAGGTTTTGATCGGCCCGGAACGGGACATCCCCGCACCGGACGTCAATACCAACGCCCAGGTGATGGCCTGGATCATGGACACCTACTCGATGCACCAGGGCTACACCGTCCCGGGCGTCGTCACCGGCAAGCCAATCAGTCTCGGCGGTTCTGAAGGCCGCACGGAGGCCACGGCCCGCGGCTGCCTCTTCACGATCATCGAGGCGGCCCATCACTCCGGGCTCAACCTGAAGACATCCCGCGTCGCCGTCCAGGGGTTCGGCAACGCCGGTGCGATCGCGGCTCGGCTCATCGCCGCCGAGGGCGCGACCGTCATCGCCGTTTCCGACTCGACCGGGGGCATTCACAACCCAGCCGGTCTGGATATCGGGCGGGTGGCTGGCTGGAAGCGCGAACACGGCACCGTCCAGGGCTTTCCGGGCGCAGCCGACATCAGCAACGCCGAGATCCTTGAGGTCGACTGCGACATCCTGATCCCGGCCGCGCTGGAAAACCAGATCACCGAGCGGAACGCCGGCAGGATCAAGGCCCGACTGATCGCCGAGGCGGCCAACGGCCCGACGACCCCGGCCGCGGACCTGATCCTGGCGAACAAGGGCGTGTTCATGATCCCGGACATCCTGTGCAATGCCGGCGGCGTCACGGTCAGCTACTTCGAGTGGGTCCAGGACCTCAACCGCGACCACTGGACCGAGGCGGTCGTCAACGAAAAGCTTCGGACGATCATGGTCAAGGCCTTTCACGAGACACTCGAGATCGCGCAGCGCGAGTCATGCGATATGCGCACAGCCGCGTACCTGCTGGCGGTCGACCGGGTGGCCAACGCGATGTCCATGCGCGGCCTCTACCCGTAAGGCGCCGGGCACGCCGGACCGGGCGTGGCGCCCCTGGTGCTACCATCGCGGCCATGCTTGACCACGAAGAGAAATTCCTGTTCAAGGAGGAGATCCTCCACCTGTCCAACGCGGTCGCGGAGCCAAACGTCCTCGACAACGTTGAGGACCTCCTCGCCGACGTCATCACCAGCCCGCGCTTCGATTCCGAGGTGTTCACCCTGGAGCGCAGCCTCCAGGTGATGCTCGGGCCACGGGCGGGGACCACCCTCGTGGGCCTCCTGACCGTCGCGCCGGAGGTTTTCGACGAGGTGGCCGAGGTGCGCATCCCGTCCGATCTGCACGAGCGACTCGTCGCCTGGCGGGCGCGCTTTGGCCTGGCCATCGACAACGCGCTGAATTTCCTCAACAACCCGGACGGGATCCAGGGGCACAACTTTGCGACCCAGATCGCCCATATCGAGGACCGTCGCGTCCTCCAGGGCCG
This sequence comes from uncultured Anaerolineaceae bacterium, assembly GCA_964427285.1. Classification (GTDB taxonomy): domain Bacteria; phylum Chloroflexota; class Limnocylindria; order Limnocylindrales; family CSP1-4; genus SPCO01. Next base: position 22,836 of record CAYRTS010000030.1, on the reverse strand, counting down.
CCTGACCCTGGTCCGCTACAACAACGAGCCACAGTTCTTTATGGCCGACGCCAGTGTCTTCTTTGGGCTCGTCGCGGACATCATGGAGCGCCTCGGGCCGTACCTGGAGTCGGACGCCGTGGACGCGGAGACGGTCACCCGCCTCCGCGATGCGATCCAGCTGATCGAGCGCAAGACCGCCAGCCGCAACTGACCGGCGCGATGCGCCACGTCTACCTCGCCGCTACCGGCCAGAACCGGGGCAAGACCACCGTGAGCCTCGGGGTGCTGGATGGCTTTCGACGTCGAGGCCTTTCCACCGGGTTCATGAAACCCGTCGGGCAGCGCACCGTCATCGAGGATGGCGTGCCAGCGGACGAGGACGCGATCCTCATGCGTCACGTCTTTGCGCTCCCGGAGCCGCTCACCCAGATGAGCCCCGTTCACATCCCGCGCGGCTTCACCCAGACCTACATCGAGGGCGGCTCCGTCGAGGACCTCCCGGCCCGTATCCGCGCCGCGCACGCCGCGTTCGCGGCGAACCGCGACATCCTGCTGATCGAGGGCACCGGGCACGCGGGGGTCGGCGCCGTCATCGACCTGTCCAATGCCGTGGTCGCATCGATGCTGGGCGCGCCGGCGGTCATCGTGTCGGAGGGCGGCGTCGGTCGTCCGATCGATGAGATCGTGCTCAACGCGGCGCTGTTCGAGCGGCACGGGGTCCGCGTCGCGGGGGCCATCGTCAACAAGGTGGACCTCGACGCCAAACCGGGGCTAGCGGTCACCCTGGAGCGCGGCCTCGCCCGCCACGGGATCCCGTTGCTCGGCGTCCTGCCGTACCGCCCGCTGCTGTCCAACCCGACCCTGGCCATGGTCCTCGAGGGCGTCCATGGCGAGACCCTCAGCGCGGGCCCGGACCTGGACCAGGTGATCGGTGGCGTGGCGATCGGGGCGATGGAACCGGAGCACATGCTCCAGCGGATCCGCCCGCGCAGCCTGATGATCGTCCCCGGTGATCGAACCGATGTCATCCGGGCGATCCTGGGCACCCACGTCGAGGGCGACGCCGACGGGATGGGTCCGCTCGGGATGGTGCTGACCGGCGGCTACCGCCCAGAGCGCTCGGTCATCGACGCCATTCGACGTGCCAACCTGTTCGCCACGCTGGTCCCCGAAGACACCTACGCGGTGGCCTCCGCGGTCCACGATCTGCTGGTCAAGACGCATGCCTCGGATGCGGGCAAGATCGCCGAGATCAAGGAGCTGGTCTGGCAGCACCTGTTCATCGACCGCGTCCTGGGGGTCGCCGCCGAAGCGATGGTCTGACGTCGTCCAGCGGTTCGTTATCGATCAAGCGGGTCGTGCCGAAGCGGACCGCCAGCGACAGGAGCGCCGGTCCCTCCACGAGCTCAAGCTCCGCCAGCGTGGCGCCGTCCGCGACAGAGACATACTCCGGGTCTGCCAGCGGTTCGGCGGTCAGTGCCTCCCACATTGCGCCGCGGAGGGCCTCGGCCCTTCGCTCGCCGGCCTCCCACCGGCCCCGCGCCGCCAACAGCGCACGACGGAGCACCGGGGCCGCCCTTCGCTGTGCCGGCGACAGGTGCACGTTGCGAGAGGACAGGGCGAGTCCGTCGGGGTCGCGGACGGTCGGGCAGACAACGACCTGGGTCAGGATGGCCAGGTCGCGGGCCATCTGGCGGATCACCATCACCTGCTGGGCATCCTTCTGCCCGAAGTAGGCGTGCTCGGCGCGGACCAGCCCAAACAGGATGGCCACGACGGTGGCGACGCCCTCGAAGTGTCCCGGGCGCGCCGCCCCTTCGAGCGGCTGTGCAACCGCTCCCACGATGACCTTCGTGTCGAACCCGCTCGGATAGACCTCCCCTGGATCGGGCGCAAAGACGAGGTCCACGCCCTCCGCCGCGCAGATCTCGACGTCATCGGCTTCGTTGCGAGGGTATCTCATGAAGTCATCCGGGCTGCCGAACTGCCGAGGGTTCACGAAGATCGACACCACCGTTGCCGCGTCGACGGCGCGAGCCCGGCCGATGAGCGCCCGGTGGCCCTCATGGAGCCAGCCCATGGTTGGGACGAGCCCGACGGGTCGCGCCACCCCGTCGAGCGCGTCCCGCAGCTCCGCGCGGGTTCGAATGATCCGGGTCAACGGCCGCGCTGGATCAGAGGTCGCGATCGAGCGGGATGCCGCCGACCGGCATGGTTCCGCCGGCCCGGTCCGATGTCCCGCGGCCGAGCACGTCGTCGAGGATCGCGTCGTCCATCCGGACCGTCTGTTCCGGGCCCGGGAAGGTGCCGGCGGCGACGTCCGCGGCGTAGGCGGCGGCCGCCTCAAGGACCGATTCGCGAACGTGTGCGTACGGCCGGGCATGGCGCGGCACGAAGTCGCCCAGGCCGATCAGGTCCGTCACGACCTGGACCTGGCCGCTGCAGCCAGCGCCTGCCCCGATCCCGATGGTCGGGATGCGGAGGCGCTCGGTGATCGCGGCCGCAAGCTGCTCGGGGACCAGCTCGAGGACCGTCGCAAAGGCACCTGCCTCCTGGACGGCGTAGGCATCGGCGATGAGCGAGCGGGCCTGGTCCACCGTCTTGCCCTGGACGCGCACCTTGCCGATGGTGTGGATCGCCTGCGGCGTCAGCCCGATATGGCCCATCACCGGGATCCCGGCCCGCACAAGGGCTTCAATGACCCTGGCGGTTCGAACGCCGCCTTCGACCTTGACCGCCTGGGCCCCCGCCTCGCGCAGAAAGACACCGGCGTGCTCGATCGCGCCGCCGGGCGATGCGTACGACAGGAACGGCATGTCCGCCACGACGAGGGCCCGGGTGCTGCCCCTGACCACCGCCTTGGTGTGATGGACCATCTCGGCCATCGTCACGCGCACGGTCGATTCGTACCCGAGCATCACCTGGCCGACCGAGTCGCCCACGAGCAGCATCGGGATCCCGGCCTGATCGAGCAGCTGGGCGGTGGGGTAGTCGTAGGCGGTCAGCATCGGGATCCGTTGGCCGTCGGCGTACAACTTTGCGATGTCGATGATGGTCAGGCGCTTGGGGATGTCGGACGTGGCACTCATGCTGGCTCCCGCCTCGGTTCGCTGGTGTGTGCAGTCTGGATGGCCGCGTCGCGCTCGTCCAGCGCCAGCGCGATTCGGTCCAGCAGGCGATCGGCGACCTCTCGCTTCGCGAGCAATGGCAGATCCTCGCGCGCCCCGCCCGCGGTCAGGATCGTCACCCGATTGGTGTCGGTTCCAAAGCCCGAGCCGGGCTCGGCGATGTCGTTGGCGACGAGGAGGTCGGCGCCCTTGCGGCGGAGCTTTTCGGGCGCCCGATCGAGGGACCCGGTCTCGGCCGCAAATCCGACGATGTACGGACGCGGCCTGAGCGGCTCACGCGTCGGCGCTCCGTCGCTGTCCAGCCCGTGAGCGATTCGCCCGATCTCGGCGAGCAGGTCCGGCGTCGCTTCGAGCTCGAGGGTGAGACCGCTCGCGCGCTCGAGCTTGTACTCGGCCGGCCGGCTCGGGCGGAAGTCTGCGACAGCGGCGGCCATCACCAGCGCATCGAAGCCGGCCGCGCCGTCGGACGCATGGGTCGTGCGCAGAAGGGCCGCGCGGAGATCGGCCGTGGACTCGACCCGGGCCAACTCTGCGCCCGGCGGCAGGCTGACCTCGGTGTTCGCGGCGATCAACGTGACCCGCGCACCGCGGTCAAGCGCCGCCTCCGCGACGGCGATCCCCATCCTGCCGGTCGAGCGATTGCCGATGAACCGCACCGGGTCGATCGCCTCTCGCGTCCCGCCGGCGGTCACCACGACATGGCGGCCGATGAGGTCGGCGTCTCTCGATGGGCCGACGATCGGCGGCCGAGCGGCGGGATCGGCGGCCCGGATTGGGCGTTCCGCAATCGCCCCGACCACGGCGTCAACGATTCGAGACAGGTCCGCCAGGCGGCCGACCCCCGATTGCCCAGAGGCGAGTGGCCCGGATTCGGGTTCGACGATCGTGTAGCCAAAGTCGTCGCGCAGGCGGGCAACGTTGCGCGTTGTCGCCGGATGGGTCCACATGTCGCCGTCCATGGCCGGTGCGACGATCACCGCGGCGCGAGTCGCCAGGCACGTTGCGGTCACCACGTCTCCGGCCAGACCGGTCGCCATGGCCGCCAGGAAGTGCGCTGTGGCGGGCGCAACGATGATGGCGTCGGCGCTGTCGCCGACGACGATGTGCCCGATCCTCCCGTCCGGCGTGAGTTCCAGGAGATCTGTTTCGACCGGATGTCGGGATAGCGCGGCAAACGAGAGCGGCCCTACGAAGCGGGCGGCGGCCGGGGTGAGCATGACCGCGACATCGGCGCCTTCTGCGGTCAGGAGGCGAAGCAGCTCGACCGCCTTGTAGGCGGCGATCGAACCCGTGACGCCCAGACCGACGAGCCGCCCGGTCAGGCGCCCGGTCATGCTTGGCCCGCGCGAATCACGCGAGGCCCCTTCCAGTCACGCCAGGCCCCACGCCAGTCACGCCAGGTCCAGCTTGAGCGGCTCGCCGCCGCCGACCTCGGCGTGCAGGATCGCGAGGCCCTTGAGCGTCAGGTCCGGATCGATCGCGTCGATGCCCCGCAGCGCACGCGCCCACGGCGCCGCCGACAGTCCGCCGGTCAGGATCGCCTTCACGGCGCCCGGTGCCACGCCCGCGGTTTCGGCGAGCTCGGCGCGGACCCGCTCCAGCAGGCCGCTGGTGAGTGCCTGGTAGCCGAGGATGACGCCCGCCTGCATGGCCTGGATCGTGTTGCGCCCGATCGCCCGGTCCGGTGTCCGCAGGTCGATCCGGGGCAGCTTTGCGGTCCGCGCGGAGAGCGCATCGAGTCCGAGCTCGAGGCCGGGGGCGATGGCGCCGCCGACATAGGCGCCATCCGCCGCGACACAGTCGAACGTGGTCGCCGTCCCGAGGTCAACCACGACCGCCGGCGTGCCGTGCAAGCGGGTCGCGGCAAGCACGTTGATCAGCCGATCCGCACCCACCTCATCCGGTCGCTCGACGCGAATCGCAAGCGGCACGCTGCCGGCATTGGCGACGACCAGGGCCAGACCGCGTCGTTCCGCGATCGCTTCGACGGCCGCGGTCAGACCAGGCACGACCGATGCCAGCGAGATCGCGTCGATGTCGGCGATCGAGCGTCCATCAAGTGCGACGAGGCCACCCAGCAGCACTTCCAGCTCGTCGGGCGTGCACCGTGGGTTCGTGCTGGTCCGTCGCGTGCCGATCAGCGCCCCCGCCCGGAACAGGCCGAACGTGACGTTGGAGTTGCCGATGTCGATCGCGAGGAGCATGGCGCCGATCATACGCGGCACGATCACGCTTGCCCTACGATCACGCTCGCGCCGTTGCGCGTTTCTCACCGTGGAGTACCATCCCACTGTCCGCCATCCTCCCCAAGCCGAGGAGACGCCCCACGTGTCGAGCCCGCCGGCCAAGTTCTTCGTGAACCAGGGCGTCGTGACGAGCCGGCCGGATATGCTCCACCTCCTCCGCCCATTGCTCAAGCAGACTGTCGGCTATCGCTACCTGCGGGGCCGTGACGTGATCGCCCACGGGACCGGCTGGGTGGAACGGATCGTGGTCGACGCCCCCGACATCTCGACCTACTTCACGCCCCTCGCGATCACCCTCAACATCGACTCGTTCGAGCACCTCGAATTCGAGACGCGGCCAGATCAGATGCTGGTCTATACCCTCGTCCAGGGCGACGAGCGGGTCCTCATCGAATTCGCGCCAATCGGTCCGGGGGGCGAAGAGCGCTCTCCGTTTGCCCCGCGCCAGCTCGAATTCGACACCAGCGACTACGTCCAGATGGAGCTGCTCGGCCCCGAAGCCCGCGAGGACGACTAGCCGGGCAGGAACCACGGCGCCCCGGCCAACTGGCAGGGGCGCCGCATTCGTGGGCGGCGATGGCTCGGTTCAGCCTTGCAGGAGCGGCTCGATCCAGCTCTGCAGGAAGAAGACCAGGAACGCAACTGAGACCGCCCACATGAGCGGATGGATGTCGCCCAGCTTCCCACGGACAACCTTGATCAGCGTCCAGGCAATGAACCCGGCGCCGATGCCGACAGCGATGTCATACGTGAGGGGCATGAGGATCATCGCCAGCAGCGCCGGGATGCCCTCCTCCGGATCGGCCACGTTGATCCCGCCGATCTGCTCGAACAGGAGGTACCCAACGATGATGAGGGCCGGTGCCGTCGCGACGGCAGGGATCATCAGGGCGAGCGGGGCGAGGAGGATGGACAGCAGGAACAGGACGCCGGTCACGACCGAGGTGAAGCCGGTCCGGCCGCCCTCGCCAACTCCGGCCGAGCTTTCAATGTAGCTCGTGTTCGAACTGGTCCCGCCCAGACCGCCGGCCACCGCCGCAATCGAATCCACGAGCAGGATCCGTCCGGTGTTCGGCACGCGACCCTGGTCATCTGTGAGGCCGGCCTGGTTGCCGACGGCCGTGACGGTGCCCATCGTGTCGAAGAAGTCAATCAAGGCGATCGAGAAAATGATCAGGATCGCGACGAACAGTCCGAGCTTGTCGAACACTTCCGTGAGACTGACCGCACCGATCGTCGAGAACGTGGCCGTTGCCGTGAAGGACTCCGGGATCTTGGTGACGCCGGCGAGCAACGCAATCAACGTCGTGATGATGATGCTGAGGATCAAGGCTCCGGGCACCTTGCGCACCCACAAGCCGATCGTGATGATCAGTCCGGCCAGCGCGACGAACGGGCCAGCCGTGGTCGGGAAGATGAAGTGGACCGGCGGTGCGCCTTCGCCACCCGCGATCAGGCCCGCGTTGACAAAGCCGATGAACAGGATGAACAGGCCGATGCCCACGGCGATGGCTCGCTTCAGCGAGCTGGGGATCGCAAGCATGACGGCTTCGCGAAGCCCTGCGAGGACGAGGATGACCACGAGCAGGCCTTCAAGGACGATGACGCCCATGGCTCCCTGGAACGTCAACCCCCGACCGAGGACGAGCCCGAAGGCGACGATCGCATTGATGCCGAGCCCCGCGGCGATGGCGATCGGGAAGTTCCCGACGACCCCCATGAGGATGGTCATGATCCCCGCAATGAGGGCCGTGGCCGCCGCTGTGGCGACGACGTCCACTCCAGCCGCGGACAGGATCGCCGGGTTCAGGAAAATGATGTAGGCCATGACCATGAAGGTCGTGGCACCGGCGCGGATCTCGGTCGTGAGATTGGTTCCGCGTTCGGCGAACTTGAAATAGCTCGCGATGGCTTCCACCGGGTTTTGACCCTCCTCATCAAGCTGGTGCGCCTGGCCTGTCGAAATCGAGGCTCGGACCGCACCCTGCCTACCTCCCCCGAAACGCCGCCGATGGGCGCCCTCGCGCCCATCTTGCTGAGACGTTGCGGAATCCCCTGGGCGTCGCGGCCTGTCACCTCCATCCATACGCAGATTGGCGACCTCCGGGATCGTACCCCAGCACATTGTCCGTGACGAGGCTATCTGGATCGGCCGGGGCGCCAATCGCATTCCTGTACCATCGGGCGGATGTTCGAACGGACCGTGCTGCCAGCCGGACCGCGGGTGATCAGCGCGCGGCTACCAGCGGCACGCTCGGTCTCCGTGGCCGCCTACGTCCTCGCCGGATCACGGCTCGAAACGCCGGACCGGATCGGGGTCGCCCATTTCATGGAGCACATCACCTTCAAGGGCACGACCGCCTATCCCACGACGCGCGCCATCAGCGAGGCGATCGAGGGCGTCGGCGGGTCCTTCAACGCTGCCACGGATCGCGAGTCGACCGTCTACTGGGTCCGCGTTCCGCTTCGCGAAGTCGCCAGGGCGGTGGACGTCGTCGGCGAGCTGATCGTGCGCCCTCGTCTGACGGACCGCGATATTGAGAGCGAACGGACGGTCATCGTCGAGGAGATTCGGTCGTACCTGGACGATCCGTCGGAGTATTGCCAGATCCTGTTCCAGACGGCGATGTTCGGCGACGGCCCGCTTGGGCGCGAGATCTGCGGGGAGGAGGCCGACGTTCGGCGCCTTGCCGACGCGACGATCCGCGATTTCTGGGCGACGACGTATCGCCCGGCCAACACCGTCGTGGCGATCGTCGGGGACCTGGCGCACGAGGAGGCCCTGGGCCTCACTGCGGCTGCGTTCGGGACCGGAAACGGCGTGGTCCCGGGGTTTGCACCCGCACCTGGACTGCCCGCCGGCCCCCGGGTGATGCTGGGTAAGCGGAGCACCAGCCAGGCGCAGATCTGCCTTGGCGTTCCGGCCCTGCCGCGCGATCATCCCGACAGCTGGACCCTCGCGGTCCTCAACGCGGTGCTCGGCGACGGCATGAGCAGCCGTCTCTTCCTGTCGGTGCGAGAGGAGCTGGGCCTGGCCTACGACATCTCATCGGGCCTGGTGGACTATGCCGATGCCGGGGCACTGGAGGTCTCTGCGGGAGTGGATCCGGCTGGGCTGCCGGCCGCGATCAAGGCGATCCTCGCCGAATTCGTCCGGCTGCGTGATGAGCTGGTTCCGGACGATGAGCTTGGCAAGGCCAAGCGCTACCTGGCCGGCGGGCTGGAAATGCGCATGGACGACACTCGTCATGTCGCGTCGTGGATCGGCGGCCAGGAGGCCCTCCACGACCGCGTCCTGACGCTCGAGGATGCTCTTTCCGCGGTTGCGGCCGTTGGTGCCTCTGACATCGCGCGACTGGCCGGACGGCTTTTCGATGACGACGCCCTTCGCCTGGCCGCCGTCGCGCCGGCGCGCCATCTCCGCGGGCTCGAGGCGCACCTTCGACTGCCGGCATGACTCGAGGATCGAGGGTCGCGAGAGAGGGCGCGGCCGCGCCAGCCCCATCCGAGGCCGCGCCAGCCCCATCCGAACCCGTGCCCAAACCCGTGCCTGAACCCGTATACGAACCCGAGCCCGCGCAGTCTGTCTCAACCGAGCCCGCCCCTGCGCCGTCGCCGCGCCCGGTCGCGCTGGCGCTCGCCCGTCTGCACCTGCGACTTGGCTCGCTGGCGCTCGCGCGCGTCGAGCTCGAGATCCTCAACGACCGGGGGGCACTTGACCTCCCGGGGCAGGTGGACCTGGCCGAGGTCCGCTGGAGGACGGGCACTCTGGCCGGGGCCGGTGAAGCCACGATCGCCGCCCTCGCGGCCGGTGAGGACCAGCCCGTCGCCCTGGTGATTGCGGCGGAAGCGGCAGCGGCCCTCGGGCGTCCGACCGAGGCGCGCCGGCTGGCGGCAATGGCGATGGAGCGGCTGGACAGTCCGCTCGACCGACTGTTCGCCGGGATGCCGCGTTCGAGCGTCTGGCCGCCGGATGCCACGGAGCCACCGCCGGTCGAGGACACGCTCTTCCATCGAGAGTCAGGTGTCGGGCGGAACCTTCGGGCCGGGGACACGGATCCGGCTGTCGCGGCGGATCGGGCCACGGCAGGAGAATCGGATGCCGGTCCGGCCATCGCCACCCCGACGACGGCCGGTTTCTGGGACAGCGACGACGATCCGGACACTGCCCGGACCCAGCTGCCCGACCCGGCTGACGAGTTGCAGGCGGCGCGGGCGGCGGTTGTCGCCGGATCCATTGACGAAGCGACCCTCCGATTCGCGCTGGCCATGCGGCTGGCTCCTGCGCTCGCGCCGTCGGTTCTCGAGGCCACGGCCGGCGTCTCCAGCCCGGCGATCGACCTCGTGCGAGGTGACGCCTATCGGCTCCTTGGCCTCGAACCGGAGGCTGGGCGAGCATATGCGGCGGCGGCCTGGTCCGGCGACCGGGATCGGCGCAGCAACCCAGATGGATCGGCCCGTCAGTCGACCACAAGACGGACCAGGCGTCGTCCGGCGGAGATCGACGCACCCCCGCCCGCCGTCGACCACAGCGGATCAGCGGCCGCACCGGTCGTGGCGCCTGATCCCGGCGCCTGATCGAGCGGTCTGATCCGATACAATCCCGCGACGTCCAGCCCCCGCAGCAAGGTCGACATGCCAGGCTCAGAGCGAACCCTCGTCCTCATCAAGCCCGATGGCGTCCAGCGTCAGTTGATCGGCCGCATCCTCGCGCGCTACGAGGAGCGCGGCCTCAAGGTTGTCGGTCTCAAGCTCGTCCATGTCGATCGGTCGCTGGCGGAGCGACACTACGCGGCGCATCGGGAGAAGCCGTTCTTCGGCAGCCTGGTCGACTTCATCGTCTCCGCGCCGCTGGTCGCCCTTGCGCTCGATGGTCCAAACGCGATCGCCGTGGTCCGCGCGATCAACGGCGCGACGCGACCGCATGAAGCCGCGCCCGGCACGATCCGCGGCGATTTCGCGCTCGAGACGGCCCAGAACATTGTCCATGCCTCGGACAGCCCGGAAGCTGCCGGCGCGGAGCTCGCGCTCTGGTTTGAGCCCGCTGAGTTGTTCGACTATGAGCGCGACGTCGACCGCTGGGTGCTTGCGCCAAACGGGTAGGCCCCGCTAGGTCAGCCGGCGGCGCCAGTCCCGAACGCACCGGCGGAGGTCGCCACGGCAAGTGCCGCCAGAAGCAGCGCCGCCAGCGCCCCGCTGAACGCCCGGTTGGTCTCCCAGGTCAGCGTCCCCCAGCCCCGGATCGCGGTCAGGTCGGGTAGCCCCACACGAGGTCGCCACTCAACGTCCCGAATGGGGGGTCCATCGGGCCGGGCGACCCCAACCGCGAGCAACCGCGCGTAGAAGGCGAGCGGCGCCAGGACCCCTAGTAGCAGCGGGGTCGCGAACGGTTCCTCGACCGCCATGGTCACCAGCGAGGCGCGCGCGTCAAACGCGGCAAACCCTGGCAGCCCGATGCTCGCAATCACGACAAGACCCAGCGCGAGGAGCAAGGCCGGCGAATGGCGGCCCCAGCCGCGCAGCTCGGTGATCCGCCCGGTCCCGGCCACGTACCGGACGCCGCCGGCCCAGACCGCGAACGCGCTGCGGGTCACGACCATCGCGATGATCCAGGCTCTGGCCGGCGCCGGCGCAACAGGGTCAAGCGCGGCCACGGCCAGCATGGCCACCCCGGCGTCGCCCACGATCGAGTAGCCGACGACATGTTCGAGGTCATCCTGGACGAGTGACGCCAGTGCCGCGAGCACGATTGAGGCAATCGCTACGGCCAGCACGATCGCCCGCTCGGCGTCGAGTTCGCCGGACAGTGGCGCGGCCGCGGCGCTGACCCAGGCGAGACCGACGATCGCGAATGGAGCTGCTGCCAGGACCGTGGCCATCGGCAGCCCAACGTCGGGGATGGCGTCGGTCAGGCGACCGGCCCACCGGTGAAACGGGATCGCCCCGAGACGGATGGCCACCCCGAGCGCGACAGCGAGATACGCCAGCCCGAAGCCAGGGGGTGCCAGACCCAGGGAGGTCATGTCCGGATCGACCCAGGCGACAGCGACCACGCCCAGGGCCCCGGCAGTCACGACGGCGCGGAGGTGGCGGATACCGGCGCTCGCACCGGCCCGGTCTCCACCGGGGGTCACGGTCAGCATTGCCCCGAGCAGGCCCGCGGTCGCCGCGGCAACCAGGGCCGCCCGAGGATCGGTCAGGCTCAACGCGAGACCGCTGATCCCAAGCGTCGCCAGGCAGACCGCCGGGAGGTCCGGCCGGGTTCGTCCGGCGAGCCCGGCGACGACCAGTCCCAGCGCGGTCACGGACCCAACGACGAGATAGATCCGCCCGAACGCCGCAGTCGCCAACTCCGCGCCGTCAATCACGAGTGTTTCGCCCGGGCGGATCGCCACCGCTGCCACGGTCGCCGCCACGAGCCCTCCGAGACCGATCAGGGTCGAGAGCGGTGCACGGCCGCGGGTCAGCCACGCGCCGGCTGCGAATGCCAGGGTGACCGCCAGGTAGATCGCGAGGCTCATCGGGATCGGGGTCCGGGCAGTCGCGGGCGGGCGTCGAGCGGGTGGCCGGCATGTTCGTCCCCGGCCGTCGCAAGGTCAAAACCGGCCGTGCCGTCCCCCCTGGCCGAGGCTGCCAGTGTCGCGCACGTACCGCCCACGACCGTAACAAGCCCGGCGATCACGAGCTGCTCCAGCATCCCCGGATCCCCGCCGAGCGCCGATCGCACGAGGACGGCCCCGACGATCAGAAGGAGGAGGCCGATTCCCATCCGCACCACGTCCCGGCCGTTCATGATCGGGCCAGCGGAGAGCGCGGCGACCGCGAACCCGGCCGCCTGCGCAAGTGCCGGCCCGTCAGTGACGCCAACCACGCTACCGATCCCACCGCCGGGCCCCGCGGACGCGTGGCTCGCGTAGCCGGCCAGGGCCGCCGCCGCAGCGATGAGCAGTTCGGCCGGCCAGCCGAGTCGCGAGCCTCCGGTGACCGCGTTCGGGCCACGGGTGGCGACCCACAGGAAGTAGCCGCAAATGACGGATCCGATGAGGCGTGCCAGCAGACCCAACGAATCGGGCAACGGGTCGGCGACGAGCGCAGCCCCGACCAGGGTCAGGAAGAGACCCAGGACCGCGGTTCGCGCGTTTCGTGCGGACGTCGCCACGATGGCCCCAACCACGACCGCGAGCGCGACCCCCGCGAGGGCCGGGTTCACGGCAAACGCCTCATGGCCCGGCCGACTCCAGTTCCGGGTAGGTCGGCGCGGGGAGGATCCCGAACACGTCCACGGGCCAGTAGCGGAGCCAGGCTCGGCCGATGACGTTGGCCACCGGCACCGGGCCAAAGGAACGCGAGTCGGCCGAATTGGCCCGGTTGTCGCCCATCAGGAACACTTGGTCGGCGGGGACGACCCAGCGATCCTGCGTAGCCGTCGTCGGCCGGGCTGGGCCCCCGGGCACATCGGCATAGAGATACGGCTCGTCGAGCTGGATCCCATTGACGTAGACCAGGCCGTCAATGATCTCGACCTCGTCCTCGCCGATGCCGATGACCCGCTTGATAAACGGGGTACCGTCGCTGTCCACCCAATCCTGCGGTGGCGTGAACACCACGATGTCACCGCGCTGGTAGATGTCGAAGCGCGGCGTCAGTTTGTCGACCAGCACGTACTGATCCGGCTCCAGCGTGTGCTCCATCGACTGCTGCTGGACCTTGTACGGCTGTGCGACAAAGTTCTGGATGACAAGAAAGATGATCAGCGTGAGCACGAGTGTCTCGACGATCTCGAAGAGACACCCGAGGATGGGTCGTCGGGTCACAAGACCGGCAGTATAGGGGCTGGACCCTTGGGGCTGTCCCTCGGCCCCTCGCGCGCCATGACTCTTCTTGCGGCCCAATGGACGCGGTTTGACCCGCCTCCTGCGGCGTTGGTACACTCGCGGACGGCCCGCAAGGTCCCAGCCCAAGGTGCACCAACCAGGGACCGGAGCCACCATCCCCCCGGAGATCGCGGCGCGGCGCAACGCGCGCATTCGCGCCGGATCGCGGCCCAGACCCTGTCGAGGAGGACCCGAAAGCCCTGATGGATGCGAGTACGCTCCAATTGATCATCCTGCCGTCCGGCATCATCGCGGTGCTGTTCGCGCTCTATCTCGCGCGCGACGTCCTGGCCCGCGACACCGGAACCGCGGAGATGCAGGATGTCGCCGGCACTATCTTCGAGGGTGCGGTCGCCTTCATCCGTCGCCAGTACACGACGATCGGGATCCTGGCCGTTGTCGGCGCCGTGGTCATCGGGGCGATCATCACGGTCTTTGAGACCGAGCAGGTCGCCGACACCAACACCTTCGGGCTTGATCTCGGCTGGCGGACCGGCCTCGCCTTCATCGTTGGGGCGGCCTGCTCGATGGCGTCGGGGATCATCGGCATGTACATCAGCGTGAAGGCGAACGTCCGCACAGCGGCCGCTGCCCGCCGCAGCCTTGTGGAAGCCGTCCAGGTCGCGATGCGCGGCGGCGCGGTCTCGGGTTTCCTCGTGGTCGCCCTGTCCCTGCTCGGGGTCTATGGCATCTTCACCCTCTTCGGCGGGCTGTCTGGCGGGCAGGCCACGCACGATGCGCCGTTCCTGATCGTCGGCTTTGGCTTTGGCGCTTCGTTTGTCGCGCTGTTTGCCCAGCTCGGCGGCGGGATCTACACCAAGGCCGCGGACGTCGGCGCGGACCTTGTCGGCAAGGTCGAGAAGGGCATCCCGGAGGACGATCCTCGCAATGCGGCCGTGGTGGCGGACCTGGTCGGTGACAACGTCGGTGATTGCGCGGGTCGTGGTGCGGACCTGTTCGAGTCGACCGCGGCGGAGAACATCGGGGCGATGATCCTCGGTGTCGGCGTCTACACCATCGCCCAGTCGGCTGGGTGGCCGAACCCCTCGGCATGGATCTTCTTTCCGCTCGTGGTTCGCGCCTTCGGTCTCCTGTCGACGATCGTGGCGATCTTCTTTGTGCGCGGCAAGGAAGACGAGAACCCGATGAACATCCTCAACCGCGGCTACTGGGTCACGACGATCCTGTCGGTCGCGGCGCTGTTTCTGACGACAAACGTAATGCTCCAGACGAACGGCAACGCCCCGTCCGGCCTGCCGGTCTGGCTCTACTTCTTTGGCGCCGGTGTCGTCGGTCTGGCTACCAGCGTCGCCTTCGTCTACATCACGCAGTACTACACGGCGGGCTCGTTCCGGCCGGTCCGGGAGATCGCCGAGGCGTCCAAGACCGGACCCGCCACCAACATCATCTCAGGCACCGCGGTCGGCTTCGAGACCACCTTCGTAACCGCGATCACGATCGGCATCGCGCTTTTCGCCAGCCACTGGTTCGGATCTCAAGCGGGGATCACGAACGAGGCCGGCAATGACGTCGGCGGGATCTTCGGGACGGCCGTGGCCACGATGGCGATGCTGATGACGACGGCCTACATCCTGGCGATGGACACATTCGGGCCGATCACGGACAACGCCGGCGGGATCGCACAGTTCAGCCGCGCGGAGGCCGGCGCCCGGGAGATCACGGATCGGCTCGATGCGGTGGGCAACACCACCAAGGCCCTGACCAAGGGCTATGCGATCGCGTCCGCGTCCCTCGCGGCCTTCCTCCTCTTCTCGGCGTATATCGACAAGGTCAACCTGATCCTCGGTCGCCAGATCGAGGCTGGCAAGGAAGGCGTGACGCTATTGACCTCGGTCAACCTGTCCAACGTCAACGTCTTCATCGCGGCCTTGATCGGCGCGATGCTGGTCTACTTCTTCAGCTCGCTCGCCATCCGCGCGGTGGGCACGACGGCGCAGGCGATCATCGTCGAGGTGCGACGGCAGTTCCGCGAGATGCCCGGAATCATGGATTACAGCCAGCGCCCGGACTACGCCCGGGTCGTTGACATCACGACCAAGGCCGCCCTGCGCGAGATGATTGCTCCGGGTGCGGTTGCGGTGGCCACACCGATCATCGTCGGGTTGCTCCTCGGCGCCGAGGCCGTGGCCGGCATGCTGATGGTCGGGACGATCTCGGGCGTGATGCTCGCCACCGTTCTCAACAACGGCGGCGGCGCCTGGGACAACGCCAAGAAGTACATCGAGTCGGGCCACCTCAAGGACGATCAGGGCAACGTGCTCGGCAAGGGTTCAGATGCCCACGCCGCGGCCGTCGTCGGCGACACAGTTGGCGATCCGTTCAAGGACACCGCCGGCCCGTCGCTCCACGTCCTCGTCAAGCTCCTCGCCACGATCACCCTGGTGCTGGCGCCCCTCTTCATCCGCTAGGAAGAAGCCGACCCGAGAATCGTCGCGCATGACGCGTCCCGGCCAAGACGCCGGCGAGCACCCGAGCGCGCGCACCCGGAGGTGCGTAAGCGAGGGCGCGGAGCCGGCAACGCCGGCCAGGGCCGTCAGGCGCGACGCCTAGGCTATGGACACGCTCCTCCAGGCGCTGATCATGGGGATCGTGCAGGGACTCACGGAGTTCCTGCCGGTCTCGTCGTCCGGGCACCTGATCATTGTGCCGTTCCTCCTCGGCTGGGACGACGCGTTCATTACGTCGCTGGCGTTCAGCGTGATGCTACACATCGGCACCCTGGCCGCCCTGCTCGCCTACTTTCGGGCGGACTGGCTCCGGCTCGTGCCGGCGGGGTTCGCGGCCATGCGCGATCGCTCGTTCAAGGGCGATCCCGACCGGCGACTCGCCTGGCTGCTCGTGGCTGCGACGATCCCGGCCGCGCTGGCCGGGTTGCTCCTGGAGGACTTGATCTCCACCGGGTTTCGTGAGATCGGCCTGGTCACCGTTACGCTGATCGTGGGCGGCGCAATCCTGTGGCTGGCCGATCGCCGCGGCGGGCGCGACAAGGGGATTGGCGACGTTTCGCTGGGTGTTGCGCTCGGGATTGGCGCGGCCCAGGCGCTGGCCCTCGTCCCGGGCATCTCTCGCTCCGGCATCTCCATCTCGGCGGCTCGTCTTGCCGGTCTCGATCGGGCGTCGGCCGCTCGATTTTCGTTCCTGATGGCCACCCCGATTACCGCCGGAGCGGCTCTGTTCGAGGCTCGACGGCTCGTCGCCGGGGAAGCCGGGGTCGACATGAGTGTCGGACCGTTGGCCGTCGGTGTCGTGGCGGCGTTCGTTTCGGGCGCCGTGGCCATCCGCGTGCTGCTGCAATTCCTGCGGTCGAATTCGCTGGATGTCTTCGTCTGGTACCGGATTGTCCTGGCCGCCGTCATCCTCGTCGCCTGGCTGGCGTGATCGGTCCGGCGGGTGGAACATGGAGGTCATGAAGCAGCACCGCCACAGCGCCATCCGGGACGTGGTCGAGCGACGCCCCATCCGGACCCAGCAGGAGCTTGCCGCGGCACTCCGTGAGCGGGGCTTTCGAACGACCCAGGCCACGATTTCCCGGGACGTGGCCGAACTCGGCCTGATCAAGGTCCCTCGGGATGGAACCGCCGCCTACGCGCTGCCACCCCGACTCGTGGAAGCCGAAACCTCGGGGGAAGAGCGGCTTCGGAAGCTCTTCTCGGATCTGCCGGTCGAGCTCCATGAAGCGGGGTTGCTGATCATCGTGCGCACCCTGCCGGGCTCGGCGCACGCCATCGCCGCGGCCCTGGATCGGGCACGCTGGCCGGAGGTTGCCGGCTCCATTGCCGGCGATGACACGGTCTTTGTGGCGGTCCCAGACCGAGCGTCGCTCAAGCGCGTCAAGGCCCGCCTGCTGCGCCTGACCGAAGGCGGCTGATCCCGCGCCAGCGATTCGATCCGGAAGTCAACAAGGGGTCAACCGGGGTCACGGGCGGCGGTCGGCGTCGGCGCGGTCGGCGTCGGCGCGGGCGGCGTCGGCGCGGGCGATTCCCGTCCGGTTGGTGTAAGCGACACAGAAATCCCTCGAACGTGTCGGCGGCTCCAAGGAGGCTGGAACTTGCGACGAATCGGGACTCGAATCGGTCGGAACATCCAGCCGGGCTGGCATTGTTGGCAGATCGCGTCCCGTTGACCAATCCGGTTGGAATCAGAGGCTCGCGGGACGCCAGAGTCGCTGGGCCGGCGTGGAACCGGCGCCGACGACCCATGAACGCGGCGCCGACGACCGCGGGCGCAGCGCTTTGACACCCTCCGGTTGCGCGACTACCATTCGCGTCCAGTTCGGAACTTCAGGCGCGCGGATTGACCGCTGGGCGCTTGGAGTTCTTTCCTTTAGCGAAGGCCACTGAGCGGTCTTAATCATCTGGTAGACAGAATCGCGGGGACCCACCGCCGTGAACAACAAGCCCACCTATCTCTCCAAGGAAGGTCTTCAGCGTCTCCGAGCCGAGCTCGAGGAGATGGTGACCGTCAAGCGGCAGGACGTGGCCAACCGCATCCACGACGCCAAGGAGCACGGGGACCTGTCCGAGAATGCCGAGTACGAAGACGCCAAGAACGAGCAGGCATTTGTTGAAGGGCGGATCCAGACGCTCGAAGCGCTGATCAAGAACGCCACCATCATCGACGAGCATCATTCGACCGATCACGTCCAGATCGGCTCCACCGTCTCCGTCGAGAGCGGCGACGGCGAGGAGCGGTTCACGATCGTCGGGTCGACCGAGGCGAAGCCGGCGGAGGGGCGGATCTCCAACGAGAGCCCGGTCGGTCGCGCCCTGCTCGGACGGAAGAAGGGCGAGAAGGTGGTCGTGCGCGTCCCCGCCGGCGACTTCACCTACAAGATCGTCGGCATCAGCTAGCCAGCCGGTCGTCGCCATGGACTGGGCGGACGAACTCGCGGCGCAGGTCCGCGACCGTGGACCGCAGGTCGTCAACGACTCCAAGACACCGTCCGGGACGGTCCATGTCGGCAGCCTGCGCGGGCCGGTCATCCTCGACGTCATCACCCGGGCGCTACGCGCCCACGCCATCGAGACGACGCTGCTCTACGGGGTGGACGATCTCGACCCGATGGACGCCCAGGCGCTCCTGACGCCGGACGCGATCGAGCGCGAGATGGGGCGTCCGCTGGCGCACGTCCCGGATCCGGTCGGAGACTGCCACCCGAGCTACGCCCGGCACTTTGCGGGGATGTTCATCGACACGTTCGCCGGTCTGGGCATCAAGCCGGACCGCTACTACTGGATGAGCGACATCTACCCGACCGGGGCGATGGATCCGTTCATCCGGATGGCGCTGGACGAGGCGTCGCTCGTGCGCGAGATCTACCGGCGCGTGGCCAACGTTCAGCACCCGGACTCGTGGCACCCGCTGGGCCTGATCTGCCCGACCTGCGGCAAGGTCGGCACCACGATCGTGACCGCCTGGGACGGGGAGCGTGTCCAGTTCGAATGCCGTGAGCGCCTCGTTGAGTGGGCCCGCGGCTGCGGCGCGTCCGGCTGGGTGAGCCCGTTCGGGGGCGCGGCCAAGCTGCCCTGGAACCTCGAATGGGCCGCGCAGTGGTCGCTCTTTGGCGTGACGATCGAACCGTGCGGCAAGGACCTGTCGACCGCCGGTGGTTCGCGCGACCGGAGCGACGCGATCGCCCGGGAGGTGTTCAAGCGCGAACCGCCACTCAACGTGCCCTACGAGTTCCTCAACATCGGCGGCCGGAAGATGTCCACCTCCAAGGGTCGGGGTGCCGCGGCGCACACGATTGCCGAGGTCGTCCCGCCGGAGCAGCTTCGCTTCCTGTTCCTGCGGCCCCGTCCCAACCAGGCGATCGAGTTCGATCCAGACGGGACGGACGCGATTCCGCGCCTGTTCGACGAGTTCGACCGCTTTGCCGCCGCCACCGCCGGCCACGAAGTCAAGGGCGAGATCTCGCCGGGCTACGAGGCCACCTTCCGCTATGCGCTCCTGGACCCGGCGGCAGACGTGGCTGCCGAATCTGCGGCCTTCCGCCCGGCCTTCTCGCACCTGGCGCTCCTCCTCCAGATCCCGGGCGTTGACGTGCCGTCGCAGGCGGCGGCGGAGAAGGGGAACGCGCTCACCGAGCGGGAACGCTCGATCTTCGACGAGCGGGCGGCCGCAGCCAGGGCCTGGCTCGATGCCTACGCGCCCGAGCGAGCGCTGATCGCAATCCGGGTTGCGCTGCCTCCGGAGGTCGACGAGCTCGACCCGGAGCAGCGAGCCTTTTTGGCCCGCCTGCTCGAGAGCACGACTGCCGTGCCCCCGACCGGCGGTGATGCGTGGCAAGCAGCCATCTTTGCCGCCGCAGCCGTCGCAGCGGTGACCCCGGGACGAGCGTTCGCGGCCCTTTACACGGCATTTCTCGGGCGAACCAACGGGCCGCGGGCCGGCTGGCTGTTGGCCGGGCTCGAGCCCACGTTCGTGCTCGGGCGTCTTCGTGAGGCCGCGGGCCTCACACGGGGAGCAGGCGCCATGGAAGGAGGCGAGCGATGAGCGTTGGACTCCAGCGACTTCGCGACGATTCTGCGGTGATCCGCGACGGCGCCAGCCGCAAGGGGGAGGATCCGTCGCTGGTGGATCGGGCGCTGGAGCTCGATGCTGAGCGGCGCCGACTTCTCGCCGAGACTGAGGCGCTCAAGGCGGAACGCAACGCCGTCTCGAAACGGATCGGCGAGGCGATCAAGGGTGGGGCGGCCCCGGACGGGCCCGATGTGGCCAGGTTGCGCGACACATCGACGACGGCCGGGGCCAGGATCACGGCGCTCGACGCCACCCTCGCCGAGACCGAAGCCGCCCTGAACGATCTGCTCCTGCGCATCCCGAACCCGCCGGACCCGGACATCCCGGTCGGTGGCGAGGAGGCCAACGTCACCGTCCGCACCTGGGGCGACCTGCTCCCCCACGAGCAACCGGTCAGCGGCGAGGTCGGCGCCGATGCGCCAGCGGGTGGCGCGACCTGGACCCGCAGGCCCCATTGGGAGATCGGTGAGGCACTCGGAATCCTCGATAACGCGCGCGGCGCCAAGATCGCCGGCTCCGGCTTTCCGGTCTACAAGGGTGCCGGGTCGGCGCTCCAGCGCGGGTTGATCAACTGGTTCCTGGACGTCCACACCCGCGAGAACGGGATGACCGAGGTCTGGCCGCCCGCCGTGGTCAACGCCGATTCAGCGCGCGGGACCGGTCAGATCCCGGACAAGGAAGACCAGATGTACGTCGTCACCCGCGACGAGCTCTACCTGGTCCCCACCGCCGAGGTCCCGGTGACCAACCTCCACCGTGACGAGATCCTCGAGGCGGCCGAGCTGCCGATCCACTATGCCGCCTACACACCCTGCTTCCGTCGTGAGGCCGGGGCCGCCGGCAAGGACACCCGCGGCATCCTGCGCGTCCACCAGTTCGACAAGGTCGAGATGGTCCTCTTCGAGCGCCCGGAAGCGGCCCCCGCCGCGCTCGAATGGATGACCGGGCTGGCGGAGGTCCTGCTCCAGCGTCTCGGCCTCGCCTACCGCGTGCTGCTGATGGCGACCCGCGAGATGGGCTTCACCCAGGCCCGAAAGTACGATCTGGAGGTCTGGTCCCCCGGCGTCGAGCGCTGGCTCGAAGTCAGCTCGTGCTCCAACTTCGGCGACTTCCAGGCCCGCCGGATGGCCATCCGCTATCGGCCGGAGCCGGGGGCCAAGGCAGAGCTGGTCCACACCCTCAACGGATCCGGCCTGGCCTTGGCCCGGGTCGTCGCGGCACTCCTCGAGACCTACCAGCAGCCGGACGGTTCGGTCACCGTGCCCGAGGTGCTCCGGCCCTATCTCGGTCGCGACACGATCGCCCGGGCCTGATCTATGACCGCCCAGCGCATGACCCGAACCAGTAGAGCCTGGTCGTCACGGCTGGGTTTGCGACCGCTCCCGAAGCATGGAGTCGACGTTCGGTAGCTGGTCGAACCGGGAGAACGTTCCCGCATCCGCGATCTCCTTCGCAGCTTGAAGGAAACCAGCCCAGGCGGTGCGTGCCAACGTGCCACCCACGCTGATGCGCCGGACGCCGAGGTCCGCCGCCTCCGCAACCGTCATGAACGGGGCGTTGATCAGCAGGTTCACCGGCTTGGGCGACACCGCGGCGACGATCGCGGCAACGTGCTCCACGGCATCGATTCGCGGTGCGTAGAGGCAGTCCGCGCCGGCCTCCGCGTACGCACTCAGCCTCCGGATCGTCTCGTCGATGTCGGGACGTCCGACCACGAAACCCTCGGAGCGAGCGGTCAGGACGATGCCCGTGCCGCTCTCGTCGATCGCCTGCCGCGAAGCCCGGATACGCTCGACGGCCAGATCGAACTCGTGGAGCGGCTGGAGTTCGTTGCCCGTGGAGTCTTCGATCGAGAGCCCCGCGATCCCGGTGGCCGCGGCGAGTCTCACGTTGGCTGCGATCTGCTCCGGATCGACCGCGAAGCCACCCTCGAAGTCTGCGTTGACGGGCACGTTCACGGTGGCGGCGATGACTCGGAGATGCTCGAGCGCCTGATCGAGCCTGACCTGATTGTCGGCGCGTCCCAGCGTCCACGCGAAACCGGCGCTCGTCGTCGCCAACGCCTTGAATCCCATCTGCTCCAGTGCCCGCGCGCTGCCCGCATCCCACGGGTTCGGCATGACGAAACAACCGGAGGCGTGCAGGCTGTGGAACGTCCTGGCCCGATCGTCAAGAGCTGCCATTCTCATCACTCCCTCGGTGAGGGTACGGCCGTGGAGTCGCGGCGTTTGCCCCGCGGCTGCCGCTTGGGGCCGACGGGCAACCGTATCCTTGCACGCTGGGCGACGGGCGATGATCGCTGGAATATCGCGAGGCGTTGCAGTACAGTAAGACAGTAAGGACAGCATTATCGAGGGAGCAGAATGCTTGCAGTCGCCAAGATCACGGCGAAAGGCCAGACCACGATTCCACAGAAGGTTCGTACCGCATTGCATGTCGTGCCCGGTGACCTGATCGCCTGGGAAGTCGGCGTTGACGGCACAGCGACCGTACGCCGTGTGCAGCCGATGGACATCGAGTACCTGCGCGCCATCGAAGGCACGCTGGGCGAATGGGCGGGTGCCGCGGACGAAGAGGCGTACCGTGAGCTTTGATCGATATGCGGTCGTGCGCGTCCCATTTCCGTTCTCGGACCGCACTGCCACGAAGAATCGCCCGGCGCTGGTGCTCTCCGATCCCGTTGCCTTCAATACGCCTGCCGGTCACTCGGTCCTGGCCATGATCACCTCGCAGGTCAATCCGCCCTGGCCGCTTGATTGCACCCTCACCGACCTCGCCGCCGCCGGTCTGCCCGCGCCGTCCCGGGTGCGCTTCAAGCTGTTCACCCTGGACCATCGCCTGGTGCGGGGTGAGATCGGGAAGCTTGCGCCGGCCGATGCAGATCTTGTGCGCGCGGGCCTGACGGCGTTGCTGGGCAGTCAGCAGGCCGGCCGGGATGCGCCATAAACCATGGAGAATCCCTCGATGACAGGAGATAGTCCGATGGCCGACCGCCCCGTCGAGGTCCTCTACTTCTACCGGACGAAGTGGGGGCACCACGACGAGTTCCTGGAGCTCTTTACC
>CAYRTS010000029.1:22373-36023 GCA_964427285.1 uncultured Anaerolineaceae bacterium | reverse complement strand
ATGGTCGCGATCACCGGCAACGTGCCCGGCGCCCTGATCGGCAAGGACGCCTTCCAGGAGATCGACATCAACGGCATCACCCTGCCGATGACCAAGCACAACTACCTGGTCCGCAACGCCGACGACCTCCCGCGCGTTGTCGGCGAGGCGTTTTACATCGCCCGGACCGGTCGCCCTGGTCCGGTCCATATCGACATCACCAAGGACGCCCTCCAGCAGGAGACCCGGGCGGAGCATCCCAGCGAGGCGGAGATCATCGCCGGGTTGCCCGGCTTCCGCCCGAACCTTGACGGCCATGGTCGGCAGCTCAAGCTGGCCGCAGCGGAGATCGCCGCGGCACAGCGGCCGGTCATCCTGGCCGGTCACGGTGTCCTCCATGCGGAGGCCTGGGACGATCTGCTCGCCTTCGCACAGAAGACCCAGATCCCGGTCGCCTGGACGCTGCTCGGGATCGGCGTGATCGATGAAACACACCCGCTCGCCTACGGCTACATGGGGATGCACGGCTGGAAGCATGTCAACCGGGCGATCCAGCATGCCGATCTGCTCATTGCGATCGGGATGCGTTTTGACGATCGGGTGACCGGCAATGTCCGAACCTACGCGCCCTACGCGCGGATCGTCCATGTCGACATCGATCCAGCCGAGATCGGCAAGAACGTGGCCGTCGAGGTGCCCATCGTCGGTGATGCCGGCCGCGTTCTGCGTGCCCTCACGCCGATGGTGGAGGCCGTCGATCCGGCGAACCGGGCCGAATACTTCGCGCAGTTGGCGGAATGGAAGGCCGAGTCGGTCAGCTCGAGTTGGCATGGTTCGGGCGCATGGCGCGATGGTCTACTGTCAGCCGACTACGTCATCGAGCGCATCGGCGAGCTGACCAATCACGACGCGACCTATGTCGCCGATGTCGGCCAGAACCAGATGTGGCTGGCGCGGTACACCGGGTTCCGCCACCCCAACACGCATGTCAGTTCCGGGGGCCTCGGAACGATGGGTTTCTCCGTGCCGGCGGCGATGGGTGCGGCGCTTGGGCGGCCGGATCGGGAAACCTGGGCGATCACCGGCGACGGCGGCTTCCAGATGACCTTCCAGGAACTGATGACCCTGGTCCAGGACCGAATCCCGGTCAAGATCGCCCTGTTCGACAACAAGAAGCTCGGGATGATCCGCCAGTGGCAGGAGATCATCTACGCCGGCAACTATCATTCCTCACACCTGCTCGGACCGGACTATGCCAAGCTTGCGGACGCGTTCGGGGTGCCGGCCTTCCGGGCGCGGACGCCGGGCGACGTGGATACGGCCATCCGGTCTGCCCAGGCGGTGGATGGGCCGGCGCTGATCTGGTTCGAGATCGCCGAGGAGCAGAACGTGTTCCCGATGATGCCCGCGGGCAAGGGTCTGTCCGACCTGATCGAGAAGTGGGGCGGGCCGGACGAATGAGCACCGATCCGCAGGTCAACCGAATCGGGCGGGTTCCGGCTGGCGTGCCCGGCCCCGCCCACAGCGCTCCTCCGCCACGAGCTCTCCCCGGCGGGGGAGCGACCGGCCGCCACGTGCTGGTCGCCGTCGTCCTCAACAAGCCGGGCGTCCTGAACCGCGTGTCCAGCCTGATGCGGGCACGCAATTTCAATATCGACTCGCTCGCGGTCAGCCATACCGACAGCGACGAGATCAGCCGGATGACGATCACCCTGCACGGCGACGACGTGGCGGTGGAGCAGGCGGCCAAACAGCTGTATCGGCTGATCGATGTCCTGAAGGTCCAGGACGTGACCGCCGAGCCCACCGTGCAGCAGGAGCTGGCCCTGGTCAAGATCCGGGCCACGGACTCCAATCGCGCCGAGGTCCTCAAACTGGTGGAGCTGTCGCGCGGTCGGGTCGTGGACCTGGCCGATGGCTCGGTCATCGTCGAGGTGACCGGCACCGAAACCGACGTCGATGCGTTCGTGGCGCTCGTCCGGACCTACGGCATCAAGGAACTGGTCCGGACGGGGGCCGTCGTCATGGCCCGCGGCTCCGGATCCATTGAGGAGGCAAGCAGGCGATGACCGCACACATGTATTACGACAACGACGCCGATCCGTCGGCCCTCGCGGGCCAGACCGTCGCGATCATCGGCTATGGCAGCCAGGGCCACGCCCACGCCCTCAACCTCCACGAATCCGGGGTGAATGTGGTTGTCGGGCTCGCCGGGGGCTCCCGGAGCCGGGCGCTGGCCACCGACGCCGGTCTGCGTGTCCTCGATGTGGCGGAGGCGGTCAAGGCCGCCGACGTGATCATGATCCTGGTCCCGGACACCGCCGCAAAGGCCGTCTACGACGGCGAAATCGGCCCCAATCTGCGCCCCGGTCAGCTGCTGATGTTCGCCCACGGCTTCAACATCCACTTCAAGAGGATCGCGCCGCCGGACTTCGTCGACGTGGGGATGGTGGCACCCAAGGGTCCCGGCCACCTGGTCCGCAGCGTCTACCAGGCCGGGGGCGGGGTCCCGGCCCTCTTCGCGATTCAGCAGGATGCCAGCGGGACGGGTCGTGCGCGCACGCTCGCCTATGCCCGCGCGCTTGGCAACACCCGTGCGGGGGTCCTCGAGACGACCTTCGCCGAGGAGACCGAGACGGACCTGTTCGGCGAGCAGTCGGTCCTGTGCGGCGGCACGTCGGCCCTCGTGAAGATGTCGTTCGAGACGCTCGTGGAAGCCGGCTATCAGCCCGAACTGGCCTACTTCGAGACGATGCACGAACTGAAACTGATCGTGGACCTGATGTACCGCGGCGGCCTGAACTTCATGCGCTTCAGCGTCAGCGACACGGCCGAATACGGCGACTACGTGTCCGGGCCACGGATCATCAATGAGGACGTGCGAGCGACGATGCGCGCCGTGCTCAAGGAGATCCAGGACGGCACGTTCGCGCGCCAGTGGATCGCCGAGAGCGACTCCGGGAGGGCCGAGTTTACCCGGCTGCGTGAGGCGGACCGCGACCACCCGATCGAACAGGTCGGGGCCAGACTGCGCGCCCAGATGCCGTTCCTCAACCCGGTCGAGGTGCAGGCTGGGCAAGCTCAGGCCGCCGCCACGACGCCGGGAGCGTCGCGGTGACGCCGGTGCCGCGGCCTGCCGGGCCCTTCGTGGCGGCGGGCAGCGTCCGGATCTTCGATACGACCCTGCGCGATGGTGAGCAGGCACCAGGGGCCGGCCTGACCGCCGCCGAAAAGCTGGAGGTTGCCCGCCAGCTGGTGCGCCTGAAGGTGGACGTCATCGAGGCCGGGTTCCCGGCCGCCTCGCCTGGCGACTTCGAGGCGGTCCGGCGGATCGCCCAGGAGACCCGGGGTGGGATCGCGGTGGCGGCCCTGGCGCGCTGCCGGGACGGCGACCCGCAACGGGCGATCGAGGCGATCAAGGTTGCCGAGCGGCCGCACCTGCACGTGTTCATCGCGACGAGCGACATCCACCTCAAGCACAAGCTGCGGATCGAACGGGAGACGGCGCTGGCCGAAGCGGTGCGCTGGGTCCGGTACGGCCGTGAGCAGCTGGGGCGTGATGCGGAGATCGAGTTCTCCGCCGAGGATGCCTCGCGGACGGATCTCGACTTCCTGATGCAGATCTACGAGGCTGTGGTTGAGGCGGGCGCCTCCACCGTCAACATCCCCGACACCGTCGGGTATGCGATCCCGGCTGAATTCGGCGACCTGACCCGCCGGGTGGTGGCCCTTGTCGGCGGCCAGGCCACCGTCAGCGTCCATTGCCACAACGACCTGGGGCTGGCAACCGCCAACACGATGGCCGCGATCCAGGCTGGCGCGCGCCAGGTGGAGGTCACCATCAACGGCCTCGGCGAGCGCGCCGGCAACGCGTCCCTTGAGGAAGTGGTGATGGCGCTGCGCACGCGGCCGACCCAGTTCCCCGATCTCGGTTCCGGGGTGGTCACCGAGCAACTGACCGCCGCCAGCCGGCTGGTCTCGTACCTGACCGGCTTCGCGATCCAGCCGAACAAGGCGATCGTCGGGGGCAACGCCTTTGCCCATGAGTCCGGGATCCACCAGGACGGCGTGATCAAGAACCCGCTGACCTACGAGATCATGACCCCGCAATCGGTCGGGCTGTCCGGCAGCCAGCTGACCATCGGCAAGCTGTCCGGGCGTCGAGGGCTGCAGGGCAAGCTGCGCGAACTGGGTCACGACCTCGAAGGCGATGCGCTCGACGTGATCTACCGCCAGGCCATCGCCCTTGCGGACGCGAAGAAGGAAGTGACCGACGCGGACCTGCTGGCGCTGGTCGAGCAGCGGGCGTCGGAGGTTCCGGCCTCGGTCGAGCTGGTCGGTTGGAGCGTCACCTCCTCGCACGGCGGCCACGCCATGGGGACGGTCACGCTGTCCATCGGCGGTGAGGAGCGCACTGCCGAGACGACCGGCAATGGCCCGGTCAACGCGCTATTCGGCGCGGTGGATACCGTGCTCCAGCCGATGCTCGGGTGGCATCCGGTCCTGACGGAGTACGAGATCAAGGCCGTCAGCGCCGGCGAGGACGCCCAGGGCCAGGCGCTGATCCGCTGCCGTCGCTCGTCCGATGAGGGGCCGGGGGCCCTGGTGGTGACCGGCCACGGCCTCTCGACCAACATCATCGAGGCGTCGCTCGACGCCTACATCGTGACCGTCAACAAGCTCCACGGGGCGGAGATCAACGGTGTCAACGTGGCCTTTGTCTCGCCGCGCGAGGCGGAGGGTCTGCGCTGACCGCCCGCCCAGGCTACCGGATCGTGACCATCCCGGGCGACGGGGTCGGCCCGGAGGTCGTGGCCGCCGCTCGGCGGGTCGTCGATGCGGCCGGGGAACGCTTTGCGTTCGGGGTCCAGTGGTCGGAGATCGCGGCCGGCGGGAACGCCATCGACCTGCACGGCGTGGCAATCCGTGAGGTGGACGTCGCCTTGTGCGCGGCGGCCGATGCGATCCTGCTGGGCGCTGTCGGCGGGCCGAAATGGGACGACCCGAAGGCCAGGGTTCGCCCGGAACAGGCCCTCTTCGTCCTGCGCAGCACGCTCGGGCTGTTTGCCAATCTCCGGCCGGTCACGGTCTATCCCGCGATCGCTGCGTCCGCGTCACCGGTCCGCCCGGAATTGCTGGTGGGCGTGGACCTGCTGATCATCCGCGAGCTGACCGGGGGCCTCTACTTCGGGGCGCGCACGGAATCCAGCGGGGCGCCCGGGGAGCGGCGGGCGACCGACACACTGCCGTACTCGGAGCCCGAGATCCGCCGCGTCGTTCGGCTTGCCTTCGAGCTGGCGCGCACGAGGCGCCGCAAGCTGACCAGCGTGGACAAGGCAAACGTGCTGGCCACTTCGCGCCTGTGGCGAACCGTGGTCGAGGAGATGCGGCTCGACTACCCGGACGTGGAGGTGGGTCACCAGCTGGTGGACTCGTGCGCCATGCTGCTGATCAAGCAGCCGGCCGCCTTTGACGTCCTGGTGACCGAGAACCTGTTCGGCGACATCCTGTCCGATGAGGCGGGGGTCCTCGCCGGGTCGCTGGGGTTGCTGCCATCGGCCTCGCTTGGCGAGCGCCGGACGGCACACGGGACGTTCGGCCTGTACGAGCCGATCCACGGCACCGCTCCCGATATTGCCGGTCAGGACCGGGCGAACCCGATCGGCACGATCCTCTCGGCCGCGATGCTGCTGCGGCTGTCACTGGGTCGAGCGGACGCAGCAGACGCGATCGAAGCGGCCGTCACGGCAACCATTGATGGCGGCTGGCGAACCGCGGACGTGGCCCGCGCCGGACATCCGGACCAGGAACTCCGGGTCGTCGGGACGGCGGCATTTGCGACCGCCGTCATCGAGGCGCTGGCTGGGTTCGCGCCGGTCACGTCCGCGCCGGTCACGTCCGCGCCGGTCACGTCCACGGCGAGCGGCCCGTCCGCGTGAGTGCGGCCGCGGGGTCGAACAGCGCCCCCCTCGCCCCCTCCGCCCCGGTCGTTCTGTACGACACGACCCTGCGCGACGGGACGCAGGGCGAGAACATCACCCTGTCGCTCGCGGACAAGTTGCGCATCGCCCGGATGCTTGATGAATACGGGATGCCGTTCATCGAGGGGGGCTGGCCCGGGTCCAACCCCAAGGACGTTGAATTCTTCGCGGCGGCCCGGAACATCCGCTGGGAAGGGGCCCGGCTGGCCGCGTTCGGTTCCACCCGGCACCGCTCGAACCGTCCCGGGGATGACCCCAACCTGCGCGAACTCGTGGCTGCCGAGACGCCCGTGGTCACGATCTTCGGCAAGAGCTGGCTGCTCCACGTCACCGAGGTCCTGGGTGCGACGCGGGCGGAGAACCTCGACATGATCGCCGACTCGGTTGGCTTCGTGGCGGATCGGGGTCGCGAGGCGATCTACGACGCCGAGCACTTCTTCGACGGCTATCGAGACGATCGGGGCTACGCGTTCGATACCCTGCGGGCTGCCCGCCAGGCTGGCGCAAGGACCATCGTTCTGTGCGACACGAACGGCGGGACGCTGACCGACGAGCTGGCCGGCATCGTGGCTGACGTCCGCGCGACGATGGAGGCCGACCGGGACGCGCCCGCGGTGACCTGGGGGATCCATACCCACAACGACGCGGATCTGGCCGTGGCCAACTCGATGGCGGCCGTGGCGGCGGGCGTGCGCCACGTGCAGGCCACGATCAATGGCTACGGCGAGCGGGCCGGCAACGCCAACATGGTCAGCATCGTGGCCAACCTGGCCCTCAAGACGGCGCACGCGCTGCTGCCTGCGGGCGGAGGCGATCTGCCCGGACTGACCGAGCTGTCGCGTTCGATCGCCGAGATCGCCAACATCACGCCGAACGACTACCAGCCCTACGTCGGTCGCTCAGCCTTCGCGCACAAAGGCGGCGTGCATGGGGCCGCCGTGGCCAAGGTGGAGCGCAGCTACCAGCACATCGATCCGTCCGCTGTCGGAAACGCGGGGCGACTGGTGGTCTCGGAGCTCGGCGGTCGGGCGAATATCTCCATCCGCGCGGAGCAGCTCGGCCTCAAGCTCGAGGGCGTCGTCGATCCTCGCGAGCTGTCGCGGCTGATCAAGCAACTCGAGGCGGACGGGCTTGCATTCGAGGGTGCGGAGGCGTCCTTCGAACTGCTGATCCGGCGTCATGCTGCCGACTACGCGCCCCCATTCCGGATCGTGGATTACACCTGCCTGATCGAGCAACGCGACGGCCGCGAGCTCCTGGCCGAGGCCACCGTCAAGGTTGCCGTCGATGGCGAGACCCTCCATACCGCTGCGGACGGGAACGGGCCGGTCAACGCGCTGGACGCTGCGCTGCGGAAGGCGCTCCGGGCGTTCTACCCGGCGATCGACGACGTCCACCTGGTCGACTACAAGGTGCGCATCCTGGACGGCGTTGCCGCGACCGCCGCCCGAACGCGGGTGATCATCGATTCGATGGATGGGGCCCGCACCTGGTCAACGATGGGCAGCGACACCAACATCATCGCCGCCTCCGCGGCCGCGCTCGCCGACTCGCTCGAGTACGCGATCTGGAAATCGGGCGCCGAGTTGCGCCGTCGCGACGAGCGCCAGTTCGCGATCGGGAGCGAGGCGTTGGGCGATCTTTCGCTGCCGCCGCGGCGCGCAGAGGCCCGGCGGAGGTAGCGGTGAACTCGACGCCATCCGAGGCGATCCTGCGTCTGGCGCGCTGGACCGTGACGTCCGGCAGCAACGTGCGAAGCCGTGGCGCGGTGGTCATCACCGCGGGCGAGCACGAGTGGCGGGCATCGGCGGACGGGAACGGGGCGATCGATGCGCTCTATCGCGCCGTCGACAAGGCCCTGGCCGGGGTGCTGGCCGGCCACCCGCGCCTCCTCGGCTACGACATCCACGCCCTCGGTGAAGGTGCGGATGCGACGGGGGCCGTGACCGTTCGGATCGCACCACCAGATGTCGTCGGGGAACGGGGGAGTGGCGAGTACGGCGGCGAGGCGCGCGGCTCGAACATCATCGCCGCGTCCATCGAGGCCTACATCACCGCCCTCAACGCGCTGCTCGCGGAGGCGCACTGGTCCGGCGCGACGGATGTCGCCGGAGGCCGCCGGCGCGTGCCTGTGTCGGCAGGCAAGACTCGCGCGCAGCGGGCCGATCTCGATGAGGGCGAGGCCGCGCACGACACAGGAGCCTGGTTCGACCGGTAGGCCGCGGTCGGGTTCGTGGCGGCCACAGGTCCCGCGACCGCCGCGGGTGTTCTCCCGGAGGCAACACCTGTTCCCGCCGCGGGGAGGAGCGCCGCCTGGAGGAACACCAGGGGGAGCGCAGAGGAAGCGCGAAGTTCGCTGGCCGGCCGTTAGACTCGCGGGCACCATGGCTACTGACGTCATCGCCTATGCCGGCGAACCCGGCGCATTCGCCGAGGACGCAGTGCTGGCGGCCTTTGGTGACGTGGTGCGGCGACCCCTGGGGAGCTTTCGCCACGTGTTCGAGGCCATCACCGACGGCAGCGCGGCTGCTGGCGTAGTGCCGATCGAGAACGTCATCAACGGGACGGTCCGCGAGAACTACGACCTGCTCCTGGAGCACCAGCTGGAGATTGTCGGGGAAGTCGTGGTGCCGGTCAGGTTGTGTCTCGCGGCGCTCCCCGGCCAGACCATCGACACCGTCGAGCGGGTCTACTCGCACATCCAGGCGCTGGGACAGGCAGAGGCATTCCTCCGAACCCGCCCGTGGCAGCTCCTGACGACCTACAACACCGCGGGCGCCGGGAAGGCGATCGTCGACCGTGGCGAGCGCGGTGCCGCGGCGGTCCTGTCGCCAAGGGCCGCTGGGTTGGTCGGGCTGGAGATCCTGGCCGACGAGATCGGGGACCTGGCCGGCAATCGGACCCGGTTCGCGGTCCTGGCACGACCCGGTCAGCGGGTCCCGGCCATGTCTGCGCGGCCGTCGCCAGACCGTCGAACGACGCTCGTCATAGCCGTCCGCAACGAACCGGGGTCGCTCGTGGCGGTCCTCCAGGTGTTCGCGGCACACGGCCTCAACATGAGCAAGCTGGAGTCACGGCCCAGCCGCGAGCGCGCTTGGGAATATGTCTTCTGGATCGATCTTGACGCGGACATCGCCGGGCCGGGGACCCGTGTCGCGCTTGAAACCCTTGGTGCGGTGACCGAGATGGTTCGAGTGCTGGGCTGCTACGCGATGTCGTCCGAGGCCTGATGTCGTTTCGACGGTTGCGGTCAGCGTGCCGCCTGGCGGGCGAGCCGTCGCCGCTGCGTCTCGAAAAGCAGACGGACGATCTTGTCTTCGTCACGCTCCGTCATCTCCAGGAACCGCAATGCAATGAATCGAGGACCTGCCGGACCCCATTGTGGCTGCTCGATTCGGATGACCGCGGCCTTCAGCACGATCGAGACGTTGGGCTGAGCGGTCAGGACGACCTCGACCTGGGCGCCGATGTCCAGGCCGGCGTCGGTTGCAACCTGAACGCCGCCGGCACTCAGGTTTCGAAGGCGGGCGTTGATCTCCCCGGACTCCGCCGATTGTGAGGGTGCTCGCAAGTGAATCGTGGCCGGCACCTCCACCCGGACCGATCGGCGACGCTGAATCAGCTGGGCGGTGGTCGGTCGAACGACGATGAACCAGACACCGCCGTCCGGGCGGCGACGTTCGTTGACGAAGCGGGAGGCAGCATCCCAGAGTCGATTTGCTGTCTGGATGACGAGATGGACCTGGTGTCCGACCTCGATGGTTGCCGGCTTGGGGCGCGCGACCTCTGCCGAAACCCGGGCCCACAGGTTTTCCTGCGAGAGGAATCCGATCCTCCCACGGAAGACTGCGTCAGCCTCGCCTGGGGTGCTGAATTCGATCGAGATGCGATCCTGTACGGCGAAGGATGGCTGCTGAACGGACATGGCTTCCGTCCTCAATCCGGCTGGACGCGGGTGGTCGGGTACAGGCCCGGGAGGTATCGGCAGCGTCTTGGCCGACATGAGCGCCGGTCGGGGACTGGAGCGGCTCAGATGGCGCTCGCGCAGGCCCGGCACTTGCTCGCGTCGGGCGCGTTGGGCTCCTTGCAGAATGGGCAGGTCTTGACCTCGGGTGCCGGCCCCTCCTTGATGAACATTTTCGAAATCTGCCAGACCACCAAGGCGATGACCACGAACGCGATGATCGCGTTGAGGAACGACCCGTACCGGACGGCCACCTCGGTCGCAGGGTCACCACCGATGGCCTCCTTGAGGACGATTCGCAGCTGGCTGAAATCGACGCCACCGAGGGCCAGCCCGATCGGCGGCATGATGATGTCGTTGACCAGCGAGTTCACGACCGTGCCGAGTGCGCCACCGATGATCACGCCGACGGTCAGGGCGAGGGCGTTGGTCCTGAGCAGGAACCCCTTGAATTCGCCGAGCACGGCTTCCTCCTTCGACGCGCGCCGCGCCTTCTACGCGATGACGCCGGGCACGCCGCTGGCGAGCAGCATCTCGCGCGCCTTTGCCCGAAACTGCGGCCGGACGTCGCGCGTCGGCGGTCGGCATCGACTTGACGGCAACCCCACCAGCTCGATGCACAGCTTGTCCATGAACCCGTCACCGGACGTATACCCCTCCAGTTCCGACCAGAGGGTCATGAACGGCATGACCACCCGAACCATCTCGCGCTGGGCCTCCGCATACTGCCCGCTTTCCAGCAGTTCCCACATCCGGACCCCGAATTGGGGCCAGTAGTTCGCTGTGTGGATCTCGATCGCACGCGCGCCCAGGATGTGGCTGGTCACGTAGCGGTTCTGGTTGTCGATGATCGCGAACCGATCGGCGAAGCGGCTGATCACGTGCTCAAACGTCATCATCGCCACGTCCGGCGTCGACCATTTCAGCCCAACGACGTTGGGGACGTCGACGAGCCGCTCGACCATCGAAGTCGACACCCCGTAGCCGGTCCAGAACGTGTTGTAGATGATCAGCCCGACATCCGCAGCGTCCGCGGCGGCCAGGACGTACTCGGCAAAGTCACCTTCCGTGTGCGAAAAGTAGAACGGTGGCGAGACCTGGATGAAGTCGGCGCCGATCCGCTCGGCCGCCCGGGCCAGCCGAACCAGTTCGAGCGTGCTGGTGGTCTGGGCGCCCATCGCGACCGGAATACGCCCGGCGACCTCGTCGATCACGGTCTCCGCGACAGCCACCCGCTCATCGAAGGTGAGTGTGGAGAAATCGCCGGCGGCGCCGCCGGCCAGGACCACGCCGGTGCCCGTCCGGATGCCGCCATCGAGCAGGAACCGAACGTGCTGGCGGATGCCGTCGAGGTTGACGGTGAACCCGTCATCGTCCTTGAACAGGGTTGGGATGGTGACGTAGCAGCCGGTCAGGCGATCCCGGCGCGCCTTGGTATCCATCGGCAGAGCATAGCGGCGCGGAATCGAGCCGTTCGGGCGATCTTCGGCCCGGCCGGCGTCGCCCCGCGAGGTGTCGCCCCGCCCGGTCTTCGGCCCACCCGGTGGCAGGGGGGTGGCATGATGCGCCGCATGACCGCTCGCGAGATGGCCGAGGCAGCATCGGTAGACCGCTCACTCGAGGAGCTGATCGGGTCGCCCGCGTTCATCGCCGACCCGTATCCGATCTACGCCCGGCTGCGACGTGAATCGCCGGTCCATTGGGTCGAGGCGTGGGGTTGCTGGCTCCTCACCCGTGCGGACGACATCGACACGACGATCCGCGACACGGTCGGGTTTTCGAGCGCCGACCGGGTCACCCGCGTCATTGAGCGGATGCCGGACTGGGAACGGCGCCTGGCGGCTTTGCACCAGAATTTCGCGGTCGGGATGGCCCAGCGGGACCCGCCCGATCACACCCGGATCCGCGGACTGGTCAGTGCGGCGTTCACCCCGCGCCGCGTGGACCAGCTTCGGGACCAGATCGCCCGGCACGTCGACGGGTTCGTGGACAGCGTTGTCGCGTCCGGCCGGATGGAGTTGATCGCGGATCTGGCCCACCCGTTGCCGGCCATCGTCATCGCCGAGATGGCGGGGTTCCCGGTGGAGGATCGCGAGCGGTTCCGGGATTGGACCAACCGGATCAACGCGTTCTTTTTCGCTTCGGGGGTCGCTCAGCCCGACGCCGGCGCCGCGGCGAACAGCGCGATCGAGGAGGCGCGGGCCTGGATCGGGCCGCTGCTCGAGGCGCGGCGAACCGAGCCACGGGACGACCTCCTCAGCGCGCTCGCGGCAGCCGAAGTGGATGGCACCCACCTGACCGAGGCGGAATTGCTGAGCACGGCCATCACCCTGTTCCTGGGCGGTCACGACACCACGACCGGGTTGATCGCCCTTGGGATGAACGCCCTGGTCCGACACCCCGATCAGTTGCGCCATCTGCGCGAGCACCCCGAGCGGATCGACGCGGCGATTGAGGAGATGCTCCGTTTTGATGCCCCGTTCCAGCTGAACCTGCGGTTCGTCACCCGTGACGTCGAAGTACGCGGGACAACCCTGCGCGCCGGGGACCTGGTCCGACAGGCGCTGGGCGCCGCCAACCGCGACCCGGAACGGTTTGCTGATCCCGACGAGTTTCGCCTGGACCGCCCAGCGAGTCGCCACCTGGCCTTTGGGCTTGGCCCTCACTTCTGCCTGGGTGCCGCGCTGGCGAGGCTGCAGGCGCGCATCGCGGTCGACACGATGGTCCGCCGTCTGCCGGGCCTGCGCCTTGACCCGGACGCCGACCCAGCCCCCGACGTCCGCCCGGATGTCACGAACCGGATGCTTCGCTCGCTCAGGCTGGTGTTTGATTCGGTCGGCTGAGCCGAGTCGACCCGCCGCTCACCACGACGTGGGCCCCGCGGCCCGAGCCCCAAGGTCAGGCGGGTCGCGGGCCTCACCAAACTCACCCCGGAGCCCCAATAACCGGCAACCCGGACCGGGATTCCAACCAGGTTGGTCTACGGGAGACGCACCGGTCATCCTCACCAACCGCGCCGGAACGTTCGACCGATTCTAGCCCTGACCGGTCAGGGATTCCCACAGTGCTGGAAGGATGGACCGCGGGCGCACATGATCGGTCGCTTACGCCAACCAGCTGGGAATCGTGGCGTCGCGCATGGGCATCAAGTCAATCAGAAGGTCAGAACCTGATACCCGTCGGCGATGAGATGGGCAACCGTGTGATGTTCACCACGACCGCCGACGAGCGGGACGCCGAGGGTCTTGGCACTCGTTTCGGCGGCGAAGCGCTTGACGGCGCAGAATTCGCATGCTCCACCGACCGCGCCACGGATCGAATCGAAGACCGGCCCATACACCTGCGTGAACTTGTCCTGCCGCTGCTCGAACGCGGTCAGCCACGTGACGCCGATCCCGTGGAACCACAGCGAGAACTCGACCCCAGAGGCCTGGAACTCCGCCGCAGCCTGGAGCGCGTGGAGCATTCGGCCCTGGCCGCCGGGGTGTTCCTCGCCGGCTTCGCTCATGACCACGAGTGCGTATTTCGACATGTGCCTGACTCCCGCGCGTGAACTCGCTCAGTAACCGAACGGTAACACAAGACCACACAGCTTGCGGCGGCAAGGGTCGCGGCGGGATGCCGAGTGTGGTACCGAACGCACCCCTCCGACCAGGGATGCGATGGCGGCCGCGGTGACCAGGAGGAGGCCGGTCCGCGCGCGAGGGCTGGGTCCGGTCGGCGCAC
>CAYRTS010000029.1:20715-22273 GCA_964427285.1 uncultured Anaerolineaceae bacterium | reverse complement strand
CCTATTCCTCCGGCGGTGCCGGCTTCACATGGGACGTGTCGTGCCGGACCTCGTCGGCGAACGGAATCGCGACCATCGATTCGCGCGTCTTGCGGCCGCCGATATAGAAGAGGACCCCGAGCGCCAGGATGAGGGCCAATGGGACGAACTGGGTCACCTCGTATTCGAGGCGTGTGAAGCCCTCCAGGAGCGCGGCATCAGGATCCTCTGTCCCGAAGCCCGGAAACAGGAGGCTGACCGTGGCCAGCAGCGCCCAGCCCGTGCACAGGATGGACACGAACGCCGCCCCGATCATCCCCCCGGGCACCCGATACGGGCGCGGAACGTGCGGATGGGAGCGGCGCAGCTTCCAGAGCGCCGGGAAGATCGCCAGATACGAGATGGTCGTCGTTGAGATCGCGAGACCGAGGGAAGCCGCGAAGTACTTGCCGGCATCACCGGCGGTCAGCGTCAGGGCGAGGACCAGCACGGTCGTCGACACCACACCGGACAGCAGGTTCACATTGATCGGTGTCCCGAACCGCGCTGACAGTGTGCCGAGTGATCTGGGCGCCGCTCCATCGAGGGCCGCCATCGCCTGGGCGCGGTCGGCCCCCATGATCCAGGTCGTGCCGCTCGTGACGAAGGTGACGACCAGGGCGATCGCCGCGAGCCCGCCCATGACCGCACCGAGGCCTTCGAGTACCGGGCCGTCTGGTCCGGTCGATCCGCCATAGACCGTGAACACGGTCTTGATCGCGTCGAGGAAACCGCTCAGGCCGGTGATGTTCTCCTTTGGCAGGATGAGCAGGATCGCCAGGATCGGGCCGCCGTACAGGACGATGGCCGCGACAGCCGCGCGCAGCACACCGAACGGGACGTCCCGCTGCGCGTCCTTCATCTCCTCGCCGGCCGCGCTGGGCAGCTCGAACCCGACGTAATTGAAGAAGAGCAGCGGCACCAGGGCGATGAACGCTGGATAGGTCGGTGCGAACTCTCCGATGCTGAAGCCAGACACCCCGTTCTGTATCCCGTACAGCAGGACCGTCAGCGTGAAAATGCCCAGGGTGAAGATTCGAACGAAGGCGCCGATCGTCGGGATCCATTTGCCGACCTGGAACGACAGGATGGCCGCGACCACCGTGAACCAGATGAAGCCGAGCAGGAACACCCAGTCCCCGAGGCTGGCAACCCCGAGCACAGGGCCCGGGAGGGCCTCCTCGTTGGTGAAGAAGGTCTTGACCGCCGCGAGGGCGACGATCGCCAGCGACCCACCGACCCAGATCGGGTTGGAGATCCAGTAGATCACAGCATTGACAGCGGCCACCTTGCGCCCGAACGCGAGCCGCGTCCAGACGTACGATCCGCCCTCCTCAGTGAACGTGGAACCAAGCTCAGCGGTCAGCAGCGCGTACGGGATGAAGAACGCGAGGCCGAGGAAGATCAGCCACGTGAACCCCTCGGCCCCGTTTGACGCGACACTCCCGATGGTCTCGAGCCCGACGAGGGTGCAGACCAAGAAGAAGAAGATGTCCAGCCGACCGAAGTGGCGCTGGAGCTTCTTCTTCTCCTCGATCGC
>CAYRTS010000029.1:0-20615 GCA_964427285.1 uncultured Anaerolineaceae bacterium | reverse complement strand
CCCATCGCGAACTTCCAGCGCTTGGTCGGGTCGTCATAGCGGGCCTGGAACCGCGCCCGTTGCTCGTCGCGGTCGATCGACAGGAAGAACTTCACGATCGTCGTGCCGTTCTCGCTGAGGTGGCGTTCGAAGTCGTTGATCTGGGCGTAGCGCTTCGACCAGACGGCCTTCGGGACCAGGCCATGGACGCGGACGACGAGGACGTCCTCGTAGTGCGATCGGTTGAAGATGCCGATCTCGCCCCGGCGCGGGACGGCTTTGTGGATCCGCCACAGGTAGTCGTGGGCGAGCTCCTCCGCGCTCGGAACCTTGAATGAGGTGACCGGGCAACCCTGCGGGTTGAATGCTTCCATGACCTTGTTGATCGTGCCGTCCTTGCCTGCAGCATCGATCCCCTGGAGGACGACGAGAACGGAGCGTTTCGCCTCCGCCCAGAATCGGTCCTGGAGGTCCGCAAGCCGGACCAGCTGCTTGTCAAGCTCCGGCTCAGCAGCGTCCTTGTCGAAGCCGTGGGTCGCGCTCGGATCCAGCCGACCGAGCCGGACCTGGGAGCCCGGCTTGATGCGCGTTGCGTTCCCGAGATCGATCATCTGCTTATGGTCGCACGGCGCCGATTGCCTTGGGGCCTCCGCCAGGATCATGCGACACTTCGCGGGCGGAAACCGAGCATCAGCCAGGAGCCTGTCCAATGACCATCGTCGGCACCAAGCCACACCCCATCTTCCTCGCTGGTCGCTGGGTCGAATCGCCCGACGTCATCGAGATCGCCAACCCGGCCGATCCATCCAATCCGGCCGGGGCCACATACACCGCGACGGAGGCCCAGTACGAGGAAGCCGTTACCGCGGCCGTCGCGGCCTTCGACGTGACCCGTCGCCTGCCCGCCTACGAACGCGGCCGGATCCTGCGCGAGATCAGCGCCGGGATCAAGGCGCGGCGCGAGGAGCTTGGGCGATTGATCGCCCTCGAAGCCGGGAAGCCCATCCGCGACGCGCTGGTCGAAGTGGACCGCGCCACGCTGACGTTCCGGCTCGGAGCGGAGGAGGCGGAGCGGATGACCGGCGAGCTGATCCCGCTCGACCTGCTGCCGGCGTCGAAGGACCGGATCGGGATCACCCGCCGCTTCCCGATCGGGCCGATCGCCGGGATCAGCCCATTCAACTTCCCGCTCAACCTTGCCGCCCACAAGATCGCGCCCGCGATCGCCTCGGGCAACTCGATCGTGCTCAAGCCGCCGTCCAAGGACCCACTGACCATGCTGGCCGTGGCCGAGATCATCGAAGCCGCCGGGGCGCCGGCGGGTTCCGTCTCCATCCTGCCGATGACCCGCGAGCTGGGCGATCGGATGGTGGCCGATGAGCGCTTCAAGCTGCTGACCTTCACGGGCTCGCCGTCCGTAGGCTGGCGGATGAAGGAGCGGGCCGGCAAGAAGAAGGTCGTGCTCGAGCTCGGCGGCAACGCCGGGGTCATCATCGACAAGACCGCCGATCTCGATTGGGCGGTCAAGCGGAGCCTGGTGGGTGCGTTCGCCTATGCCGGCCAGACCTGCATCAGCGTCCAGCGAATGATCGTCCACGAGGACGTCTGGGAGCCGTTCATGGCGAAGTTCGTGGCCGGGGCCGCGGCGCTCAAGATGGGCGACCCGCTCGATCCCGCAACGGATCTCGGGCCGATGGTCGATGCGACCGCGGCCGGGCGCACCCAGCGCTGGGTCGACGAAGCCGTGGCCATGGGCGGCCGGCTCCTCCTTGGCGGGCGAGCGAACGGGACGTTCTTCCCGCCGACCATCCTCACGGACGTGCCCCTGACTGCGCAGGTCTGTTCGAATGAGGCGTTTGCCCCGCTCGTCGTGTCCTTCCCGTTCCGCCGGCTCGACGAGGCGATTGCGCTGGTCAACGACTCGATGTTCGGGTTGCAGACCGGCATCTTCACCAACGACCTGGCCGCGACCTGGAAGGCGTTCGCGGAGCTAGAGGTCGGCGGGGTGATCGTGAACGACGTGCCGACCTATCGGATCGATCACATGCCCTACGGCGGAGTCAAGGACTCGGGGCTGGGTCGCGAGGGGCTCCGCTGGGCGATGGAGGACATGACCGAGATCCGGATCATGGTGATCGCCCAGCCCGGTTGACCGGGTAACGCGCGGATAGCGCCGTCCCGGGGCCCGCGACGCGATCGGCGCGGCGACGGTCGTCTGGGGCATCCTTGGTGCCATGGATTTCACGCTGAGCGCTGAACAACTTGATCTGCAGGCGCGCGCCCGTGTCTTTGTCCATGACGTGCTCCAGCCTCGCGAGGTTGAATTCGAGCGCGCGAACGGTCGGGTTCCGCTGGACTGGGGCACCCCGATCCGGCGCGCGGCGATCGAGGCGCGACTGAACGGCGGCTCGCTTCCGCGCGAGGTCGGTGGGCAAGGCTGGTCCGTGGTGGAGCAGGTCCTCGTCCACGAGCAGCTCGGGCAGTCGACCGGAGGCCTCTGGTCGTATGTCCCGGGCGCCTACAACGTGCTGATGCATGCCGACGCGGATCAGCGCCGACGCTACCTGGAGCCGTCACTCCGAGGAGAGCGCTCCGGCAGCTACGCGGTCACCGAGGACGACGCCGGCTCCGACGTCCGCGCACTCCGCGCTACCGCCGTCCGCGACCCGGCCACCGGGGAGTACCTGTTGAACGGCGAGAAGTGGTTCGTGACCGGCCCGGACGACACGGACTTCATGATCTTCCATTGCCACGTGATGGAGGGCGGGGAGCGGCTTCCGACCCTCTTCCTGGTCGACTACGACACGCCCGGCGTGGTCATCCAGCACGACCCTGACTACACCCATACCTTCGCCGACCGGCACCCGCAGTTCATGCTGACCGACGTCCGCGTCCCGGCTTCCGCCGTCCTGGGAGGCGTGGGGCGCGCGGACGAGTTGGCCAACGAGTGGTTCGTCGAGGAGCGCATCCACATCGCTGCGCGCTGCTCCGGGGCGATGGAGCGGCTCCTCACCCTCGCCGTGGAGTGGGCGACCGAACGAATCCAGTTTGGCGAGCGGATCTTCGACTTCCAGGGGGTCAGCTTCCCGCTGGCCGATTCCGCGGCCGACGCCTCGGCCGCGCGACTGCTCACCCGTGAATGCGCCTGGCTCGCGGACAACGGTGCCGATCCCAAGCTCGTCCACGCCAAGGCCTCGCTGGCCAAGCTGTTCGCGTCGGAGGCGGCCTGGCGCTGCGCGGACCGTGTTGTCCAGGTCTTTGGCGGGCGCGGCTACATGCGCGAATTCGCACCGGAGCGCTTCCTGCGCGAGCTGCGGGTGGATCGACTCTGGGAGGGGACCTCGGAGATCCAGCGACTGATCATCGCCCGGGCCCTGGAGAAGCGCGGCGTCGGCCGGGTCGTCGGGTGATCGCGGGCGGCGATTCGGCCGTGCGGCGACAGACTGGGGTGATCGACCTGCGGCCGCTCTTCGCTCCGCGCAGCATCGCCGTGATCGGCGCGTCGCCGCGCAGCTGGATCGCCGAGACCGTGCGCGACAACCTGCGCGTGATGAACAGCGCCACCCGCTGCCACTTCGTCAACCCCAACTACGGGGAATTGCATGGGCAGCCGTGCTATCCCTCGCTCGACGCACTCCCGGAACGACCGGACGTGGCGATCGTCGCACTCAACCCGTTGCGTGCCGCGATGGTCACCCGGGACGCCGCCGCCGCCGGCATCCCCGCGGTGATCATTCCGGGCGGTGGTGTCGTGGAAGGTGGCGAGGCGGCCGCCGCAATGCAGGCCGAGGTTGCCGCGATCGCCCGCGAACACGGCCTCGCCCTCGTCGGCCCGAACTGCATGGGCGTGATCGACCTGACCGCCAATGCGGCCACCTACATCGGGGACGTCTCGCCCTGGCTCCCGCGCGGTGGCGTCGCCGGGATCGCCCAGTCCGGCTCGGTGACGGATGCGTTCGTCCAGTCCGGCTCGCGGGTCGGGTTCTCGCGGATCATCAGCTGTGGGTCGGAGGTCGTCCTCGACGTCTGCGACTACCTGGCCTATTGCCTGGACGACCCCGAGACGACTTCGGTGATCCTGTTCGTCGAGGGGTTCAAGCGGCCGGAGCGGTTCCTGGCCCTCGCCGACCACGCGCTGAATCTGGGCAAGCCGATCATGGCGGTCAAGGTCGGTCGGAGCCAGCAGGCACAGACCGCCGCGATCGCCCATTCCGGGTCACTCGCCGGCGAGGCCAGGGTCACCGATGCCGCGCTCGATGCTGCCGGCGTCATCCGCTGTGTCGATCTCGATGAGCTGCTGGAGACTGCCGAGCTGGTCGAAGGTGTTCGCCGCACCGGTCGGCGGGTCGGGCGTGGGAGGACCGGCGTCGTCACGGTGTCCACCGGCGAGGGCTCGCTGATCGCCGACCTCGCGCCGCTGACGGGCTTGGATCTGCCGCCGATCCCGCCGACCGCCCGTGAGCAGATCATGGCCATCTTGCCAACGATGGGGTACGTCGGAAACCCGCTCGATCCGTGGGGCGCCGCCGATCCCCCGACGGCCTACGGCGCCGCATTCGAGGCGATGGCCGGGTCTGGCGCGTACGACGTGCTGGTGCTCGTGCATGACTTCCCGTATCGCTCCGCGCCCGCCGAAGTCGCGACCGCCAATGACGTGACCCTGCAGCTCCTTGCAGCGACACGGGATCGGCCGGAGATTCTGCCCGTCTACGTGTCGCTGACTTCAGGCGAGCCGCCGCCGGAGACAAAAGCTGTCCTGGACGGGGAAGGCGGTGGTGCCCCGCTGTTGCGCGGG
The DNA here is from genome assembly GCA_964427285.1 of uncultured Anaerolineaceae bacterium. Lineage (GTDB taxonomy): Bacteria > Chloroflexota > Limnocylindria > Limnocylindrales > CSP1-4 > SPCO01. The sequence continues at coordinate 15,841 of CAYRTS010000029.1, read as the reverse complement.
GCGATGGAGGCGTTTCGGGCGGTCGCGAGCGTGGCGCGCTGGGAGCGCTGGCGAGATCAGCGGCTGGCGGTCGGGCCGTGGCGCTTGGGCTGGTCGGAATTGGCGGCGGATCGGACCTCGTATGGCGCGGATCCCTCGATGGCGCTGGCCGGTGCGATCTCAGCGATGCCCTCCATGCGACCGGCCCGGGTGTTGTCCGAACTGGAAAGTCTGACGCTCCTCCGCTCGGCAGGCCTTTCCGTCGTCGAGGCGCTATTAGTGCCGGACGCGGCGGGAGCCGTCGTCGCCGCTGCCCGGATCGGTGGCGCAGTGGCGCTCAAACTCGATGCCGTCGGCCTCGCCCACAAGAGCGACCTCGGCGGGATCGTCCTCGGGCTTCGTGGCGACTTGGCGATCCACGAAGCCGCCGTGACCCTGCTCGACCTGGCCCGACGCGCGGGCCTGACCGTTCGGGGCCTCCTGGTCCAGCCGATGGCGCCTCATGGCGTGGAACTGATCGTGGGCATGCGTCGCGACCCGCAGTTCGGGCCCGTGGTGCTGGTAGGGCTCGGCGGGACCTTGGCCGAGGTGCTCGACGATGTCGCCATCCGGCTCGCCCCGCTCGACCTCGCGGCTGCCGAGGCGATGCTCGACGAACTCCGCGGGGCGCGCGTACTCAAGGGAGCGCGCGGCCAACCTGCGATCGATCGCACTGCGGTCGCCTCCATCCTGGTCGGCCTCGGGCGGTTCGGCGTAGAGCGCCCCGACGTGCTCGAGGTCGACCTAAACCCGGTCATCGCATCCGACGCGGGGGCAATCGCCGTGGATGCCCTGGTTGTAGTGGAGGGCGCCGAGTCGTGACCAATCCTGCCGAGCCGGTCCTCCTGACCGAGTCGACGTCGTGGGGCGTCCGTCTGACCCTGAACCGTCCCGCCAAGCTCAATGCCATCAGTGGCGATCTCCGTGAGGCCCTGACGGCGGCGATTGGGGCGGCCGTCGCCGACGAGGCGATCCGGGTCATCGTCATCGCCGGTGCCGGCCGGGCCTTCTGTTCGGGCTACGATCTGGCCGGGACTCAGCCGGACAGCGCATGGGACTGGCGCGGCGTGCTGGCCGAGGACGTCGCGGCGACGCTCGCTGTCTGGCGCTGTCCAAAACCCGTCATTGCCCAGGTCCACGGATACGCCCTGGCCGGAGGTCTCGAGTTGGCCATGGCCTGCGACCTGATCGTGGCGACCGAGGACGCGCAGCTCGGCGAACCGGAGATCCGTTTCGGCTCCGCGCCGGTGACGCTGCTGATGCCGTTCCTGATCGGCCAGAAGAAGACCCGCGAGCTGCTGTTCACGGGCGACCTGATCAATGGCCTGGAGGCACACCGCATCGGCCTCGTCAACCGCGTCGTGCCGGCCGACCGGCTCGCCGCCGAGGTGGATGCGCTGGCCGACCGCCTGGCCCGCGTCCCGCCGGACGTCATGGCCCCGACCAAGTTGATGCTGAACCGGGCGATGGAGACGGCCGGCTTCATGGAGGCTGTCGAAGCCGGGCTCGACCTCCAGTCGATGATCAACATGAGCGAGACGCAGCGCGAGTTCGACGCAGTCATCCGGCGCGATGGTCTGAAGGCCGCCCTGGCCTGGCGCGATCGACGCTACGAGGAGCGTCTGGCCGAGAGCGGGCGGGGCGAGTAGAGACAGGACCCCGCCTCCGGCCTAAGGCGAGTAGGGACAGGACCCGCCTCCGGCCTGGCGCGACGCCGCCTCCGGCCTGGCGCGACGCCAGGCGGCGCTCTACTACACTCGCCTCGATGACCATGCCCGCCCGCCCCGCTCGCACTGCGGCCGACCTGCTCGTCGAGTGCCTCGAAGCCGAAGGCTGCGACTGGGTCTTCCTGGAGCATTGGGCCGGGCACGGGCTGACACGGGCCGGGCCGTGCCCGCCCGGAAATTGTCGGTCCGCCGCAGCCCGGCGTCATCCGACCGTCATCTCGTGGCACGTAGCATTCGACCATGCTTCGTCGACGACGCCTGCCCGCCATCGCGCTCGCGGCGGTCCTCGTCGCGGCGGCGTGCACTTCGTCCCCGACGCGCGCGGATCAAACGCCCAGTCCCACGGACCCATCGCAATCGAGTCCGACCGCCACCGCACCACCCACGCCAGCCGCCTCGACCGCAGCCGCGACGACAACCCCGCCTGCCACCTCCGCCCCCGCGACCCCCGCCGCGCCCGCGGCGCCCGCGGCATGGCGCCAGCTCAAACCCACCGGTGCCACGCCCCGAGCCCGCGAGGACGGAACCTGGACCGTGGACCCCACCAGCCGGACCGCCTACCTGTTCGGTGGCCGCGATGGCAGCCTGATCCTGAACGACCTGTGGGCCTACGACCTCGACGCGGACCGCTGGACCAGGCTCGAGCCGGACGGCCCCGTCCCGCCCGAGCGGTTCGGTCACGAGGCGGTCTGGGTAGACGGCTTCGGCGTCGTCGTCTACGCCGGCCAGGCGGCGCCGACCACCTTCTACGACGATCTGTGGGCCTACGATCCGAGTACAAACCGCTGGCGACGGCTGCCTGCCGACGGGGCGCGCCCGATCGCCCGGTACGGCAGCTGCGCCGCGCTGGGTCCGGACGGCCGGCTATGGATCAGCCATGGCTTCACGGAGGATGGGACCCGCTTCGCCGACACCCGCGCCTACGATTTCGCGGCCGGCCGCTGGGCTGATGAGACGCCGGCCGGCAACGTCCCCGTCAACCGCTGCCTCCATGGTTGCTGGTGGACGGACGACGGGCGGTTCGCCCTCTACGCCGGTCAGACCACGGGGGTGGAGGCGTTAGGCGATCTCTGGTCGCTGGTCGACGCGGGGACGGCCGCTGCGGCCTGGACCAGGGAGACCGGCGACCTGCCACGCGACCGCAATCTCTACGCGTTCGCTCGCCATGGCGACACGATCGTCGTGGTCGGTGGCCGGGGCCTGGAGGCGACGTTCCTCGACGACGCCTTCACGATCGATGCGACGACCCTCGCCATCGGGCGCCTCGATCCGATCGGGCCGATCCCGCCGGGCCGCGGCGGCGCGATGCTCATCGACGATCCAGTCGGCGGGCGCCTGCTCCTGTTCGGCGGCAAGACGTCGGACGGGGCCCTGGCGGACCTCTGGGAACTGTCGCTGCCGTAGCCGGTCCTCGCCGGAAAACCAGGCTGGGGCGAGGCGCCCGGCCCTATGTTGCCCATGCGCACCGAAAGATGTCGCGCAGGCGACATAGAGCGTGTCATCTGCGCGACACACCCGCCCAAACCACCCTTTTCCGCTCATCAAAGACATTGACGACGGTACTTTCGTACTGGTACAACAGTCACCCACGTCGAGTCGCTGCGCCGGGGGGCGCGCCTCGAACGGGCCAGCTGCATAGGCGCACGGCGATCTGACCACTCCTGGTATTCGCGCACGCACTTATCGATTTCGTTCGTTTCAGCCATCGACCAGGGGAGGATCCGCCATTGCCAATAGAAACGCTCGACCGTCGTGCCCGGGCCCGATTCTGCGCCGGTCTCGGTCCACGCATCGCATCCGACGCCGGGCGATCGCGCGGCGCCATCCGGCCACTCGGCGCAGTCCGGCAACGGACCGGACAACCCACCAATTCGCGGTCATCGCGACCGACGGTTGTGCCCTCCCGCTCCGGCGTGAGGCACCGCGACGCAGTTCGCCGATCCCATCACATCAGGGCAACCGATCGAAGGAGGTGGCAGCCTGAGAACCCGTTTGCCTGAGGTGGCCGCCACCGGACCAAGCACTCGGGAGGTAGTGCGCCCGGCGGGACTGGATTGAGCGCGCAACCGCGCCGCAAGGACCAACGACAGAACATGAGGGAGTGAGATGAAATCAACAGTCCAATACACAGAGGAGCGATCATGACGACCGCACAACTCAAGCGGCGAATTCCGCGCAAGACCGGCCCGTTCGTTGCGGTCGCGGCGCTGCTGCTCACCGTCGGGAGCGCGCTTGCGTTCCACGTCGGCACCGTGGCCATCGAGCTCGACGGCAACATCGCGAATGATGCCGCAGCGGGCGTTGACTGGGCGACCCTCTTCGACGCGAACGGCAACGATGCCGGCGGCGCAGATCCGCTTGGGGCGGCCGGTGACGATATCGATCGCGACTTCGTCGTCGACTTCGTGGCCGGTGCCAGCGGCCCGGACCCGAGCTACCACGAGCCGTCCAATAAGGACGACCAGCCGATCTTTGCGGCCGGCGGCAGCGAGGTGTGGGGCTGTGGCCCGGCCCAGAACCCAACCGACAAGGACGACATCCTCAACGCCTACGCGATCGCCTACACGGGACAGGGCGAGGATGCCGGTGATCTGATCCTGAGCTTCGGTGTCGAGCGCTTCGACGACTCTGGCACCGCCTACCTCGGCTTCTGGGTCTTCCAGGCGGACGTCACCTGCAATCTCGCGACCTCAAAGTTCGAAGGTGCCAAGACTGACGGCGACATCCTGATGCTGATCAACTTCAGCAACGGTGGCGACAACGTCACGATCAACGCCTTCGCCTGGCACCCCGGCGCGCCCGCTAACTCGGCGGGCGGCACCTTCACGTCGATCGGCACCGGCGTCGGTTGCGACCTCGCGGTCGATACCGGGAACGGCGCTGTGAACATGTGCGCGATCACCAACGGCATCGGGGACCAGAACGTCAAGACACCGTGGGCCACCGAGGACAAGGAGAAGCCCGGCCAGCCGAGGCCGGACCCGATCAACGTCCTCGAGCCGCCGGAATTCGTCGAGGGCGCCATCAACCTGACCGACGCGTTCGCCGCGATCGGCTCGGCACCGCCGGCCTGCTTCGGTGCGTTCATGGCCGAGACACGCTCGTCCGACACCCTGTCGGCGACGCTCAAGGACTTCGCCCTGGGCGACCTCAACACCTGTGACGGCAGCGTGAGCATCAGCGGCACAGCGACGAACCGCGTCGGTACCGCGCATACCTTCACTGTCAGCGCGACCCAGAGCACCGGCGGCGGCACCGTCGCCGCCACCAACGGCCATGTCGATGTGACGCTGACCGGCTCCGATGGCATCACCGCCGGCGACATCGTCGTCGACGCGACCGCCAGCACATGTGACGACGCTGGCGACAACCTCAACGCAAGCGGCCAATGCACGATCACGTTCACCTCGAGCGAGACCGGCAAGGTGACCGGGCACGCCAGCGTCGCGATCGATCTGGGCGGCGGCTCCACCCTGACCCGCGACACGGATCCGGCCACGACGACGATCGGCGCCGGCCCCAACGGCAGCCAGACGCCTGCCGTCAAGACCTACGTTGATGCCACGATCGACATCACCGGCGACGGCACGAACCGCGTCGGTGTGAGCCATTCGTTCACCGCGACCGTCAAGGCCGACTCCGGCGATGGCAGTGGCTTCGTGGCAGTCAATGCCCAGTCAGTGTCGATTCAAAAAGTCGATGCACTTGGAGCCGCTTCGGTTCCGGCGGGCACGCAGGGCTGCACGACCAATGCCAGCGGCATCTGCTCGGTCACGTTCACCTCGAACTCGACGGGCACGACGACAGGCACGGCGTCAGCAACCGTCAGCGTCGGAGGGATCTCGTTCGGGATCACTACCGCCAATGACGCAGCGGTCGTCGGCAACGAATCGGTCCTAAAGACCTGGGTCGACGCCACGATCGACATCACCGGCGACGACGCCAACCGGGTCGGTGACCCCCACGTCTTTACTGTTACCGTCAAGAAGGACATCGGCGCCAACAACGGGTTCGTCAACGTTGTTGGGCAAGTCGTCACCGTCACCCTCGCGGACACCAATGGGGCGACCGCCGTGGTCGATGACACCCCCGACACCGACACGACCTGTGACGATGGCACCAACGCCTCCGGCCAGTGCGTCGTCAAGTTCTCGTCGGCGACAACCGGCGTAACGACCGGAACGGCATCAGCCACCGTCAGCGTGGCCGGCATCTCCCTCAGTATCAACACTACGGACGACGCCGCGGTCATCGGCAACGAGGACGCGACGAAGGCCTGGGTCAATGCCCGGATCGGGCTCGTCGGCAACGACACGAACTCGATCAAGGAAACCCACACGTTCACCGTCACGCTCCAGAAGGACCCCAGCGCCAACGGCGGCTACATCGCCGCGAACGGTGAGGACGTGGATGTCACGCTGACCGATGCCGCCGGTGCGGTCCACATCCTCGATACCACGAACACCACCTGCGATGTTCCGGCCGACGCCCATGATGGCGCCGGGACGGACGTCAACGGCCAGTGCGTCGTCATCTTTACGTCGAACACGACCGGGACCGTGACAGGCTCGGCCACCTCCAACCTGACGGTCGAGACCGTCCAGATGACCGTCAATACCGGCGATGCCACGAGCACCACCGCTGCCACAGTCGTCAAGATCTTCGTGGACGGCAGCCTCCGCTGGCTCAAGCACGACGGTGACGGGAACCTGCTCGGCGGTGCGACCTTCCAGGTCTGCCGCACCCACACCCTCAACTCCGGAACCAGCGTATACGTCGACACGGCCGACGTCTGCGTCACCGTCTACGACGCTGACAACGGCACGGCAACGGCTCCCGATACCGACGTCACCGCCGGCGAGATCGAGGTCATCGACCTCGTGCTCGGGCGCTACACGGTGCGAGAGACCATTCCGCCGGCCGGCTATCACATCAAGACCCCGCCCGGTGCGGGCCCATTCACCTTTCCCGACATGACGATTGCGGCCCCGAACGTCCAGCTGGGCACGATCTTCGTCAACATCCGGGCCTACCGGATCATCGTGATCACCTGCGACGACATCACCGACGAACTCGTCGTGAGTACGATCACATTCGACTCCGTTGACTACGAATCCATGTCGGCCACTGAGCTGGCTGCCTGGAACACCGCCCACAGCCAGGATCTGACCGAAGGCGAGATCTGCGGCTCAACCACCCCGAGTCTCGGTGGCGACGCATCGTTCGGCGACCTCGAAGCGGGCACCTACGACCTTCGAGTCCTGGTCCCCAGGCCGTAAGGCTCAAACGACGGCGCTGACGAAGCGCCGCACAGCATGAAGAAGGGACCGGCCCATCGGGCCGGTCCCTTCAGTTTGGGCGCGACGGTTGAGGCGTCAGGTCGCCGCGACGCTGAACGTGTTCGTCGAAGTGATGCGCCAGCGCGTTCCCTGGAACCAGTAGCCATCTTCAGCTGAGCACGTCGCTGCTCCACCGGCCCACATCGGGGTCGGCCCAAGCTGCAGCACCGCGGTGCGTCCGGACGAAAACGGAACGTACTGTTCGAAGACAAGCGTGCCACTCTGGTAGCACTTGGCATGGACCCAGGTTGCCGATGCCGGGCCGGCATACGCCGTGGTCGTCCCGGCGTAGACGCCGTTGTCCACACGAACCTTGCTCGTGGTCGAGCCGCCCGGTTTGCCGGCGAGTGCGGTGCCGGCCGTCAGGCCGACGACGAGCAACGCAATGAGTGAGCCTTTGGCGATGGCCTGCAGGCTGTGGGTGAGAACGGACTTGATCCGCATAGGTCGAGACCTCCTTGCCGCATATTCGGCAACCCGGCTAACTGGCTGGGCACAACCAGTCCCGTGGCTTTGCGTCCCCGGCTCACACCGGGTTTGCCTTTGTCGTTACCGTCGCGACGATCTATCGCGAACCGGCGGCGGCAGGGGCGTGAGAAGCATCGGATGCGATCGCGCCCAAGCTGTTGGGGAACAATCTGGGTCGTTCATGGCGACGCATCAATGGCTGGATCGTACCAGCCACGCCGGATGCTGACTCCACCAAGTCGACCCGGAGTCCCGATTACCGACCCATTTCGGACCAGAAACGCAAGATTGATGGTGCGCAGGCGCACCACCCATGAACCCAAATGACGGCCGGACCGGACGGCCGGACCGGCCGGCGGCGACCCGGCGCAGATGCCTTGCGGGCCTTCCTCGCTGACGTGCTAGCGGCCGTACGCGTCCTATGGGTCGAGGAACAGGTCCACCGATGATGCGCCGGAAACCTTCGCGGATCACGAGCCTCGCGCGGGCCGGGTGAGTGGCGTCGGGGAGACTGCCGATGATCTCGAATCTGAGGTGCAGCCGATAGCGGTTGCCCGTAGGCTTACTCAGTGGAGCACAACGAGCCGACAGAACCGACGTCTGGTGGGGCTGTGCCGTCCGACGAGGAGCCCTCGCCCGGCATGCAGATCGTTCGGAAGACCATTGCAGTCTCCAGCATCCAGAAGATGGCCGAGGGCATGTTCGGGAACCTCGTGAAGGCGGTCGTGGACGTCGAGCAGGGCATCATGGCGGTCGACGCCGAGATGCATGCTGACGAGGAAGCGTTGCTCCTTGGCAAGGGATCGCAGCAGAGCAGCCTCTGGGGCATCAACCTCCACCCCGCGCAGTTCGGCACTCCCAGGTTCATCGAGTTCGACTCTGTCATCAATATCCGCCCGACGCAGGGGAACCGCACGCGCTCGGTCGATGATGCATCGGCGCGGGCGGCGATCACGACGATCGTGGACGACTGGTGACACGATGACGATGCACGCTGGGCTTGCGAGCGGCCGCTGGTGGGCACTCACGCTTGCCGAGCAGCTCGGCAACGTTGGGGCCGACGTCGGCCGTGCGATCCGGGCCAGGCAAGAAGGGGACCAGGAACGCTTCAGCGCGGCTCTTGATCGCGCGCTCGAGCTGCTCGACCTGACCCTGGCGGACGTCCGATGGAGCGGTCCTCGCCGGCGTGAGATCGCGCGAACACGCGAGGTCGTCTGCGACTTTCTCGTGGGAGACAATTTCTACGGATCCACCTCCGAATCGCTCGACGCCTACTTCCTCTCCTTCGCCATCGCGGCTCGCCGCGACAGGTAGCCGGCTCATGTCTGTTGACGCGAGCCCTTCGCGGACGGCAACGGGCGCGTCGCGCGGGTGATATGAATGCGGAGCTGGTGTCGGCGTCGGAGGTGCGCAACGGCAGCCGCCGCTGAAAACGAGGTTCTCCGGCGAGTCGAACAGGGTCAGCTGACGCTGCCGCCTGGCTCCGGGGTCCCGCCCTTGTTCATGCCCGTCGCCGCGTCGTTGCCGCCCGGCAGCCGTCGGCCAAGCCAGAGGCTCATCTCGTGGATGCACGGCCAAGCCGGACGCAGCCGGCTTGCCAGCGCGACGGCGTCGCCCATGTGGTCGCCGTGGCCGATCGGTGTCGCCGGATACCCCGATCTGGGATGGAGCGTTTCAGGTCTTGACCACAGGCTTGCGTTCGTTCACCCTCGGCCAGTTTTTCGATATCTGGCTGACGCGGCCGGCTGGACTGAGTCTGATAGGACGGTGGCTCGATGCGTCAGTGGTACGTGTGTAGTAACATTCACGCATGACCTATTCCGACCTGTTCCGACTCGCAGGCGAGCAGCGCGGCTATTTCACCACGCGCCAAGCCGCCGAACGTGGCCTGAGTCGACGTGCGCTCCACCATCGCGCTCAGATCGGCGAACTGGAGCACGCGGCTCACGGCCTGTGGCGACTCTCAATGTGGCCGGCGGATCCGAACGACGAGCTCCATGCGTTTCAGACGCTCGCGCCGTTCGGGACATTCAGCCATGAGACCGCCCTGTCTCTGCTCGGGCTGGGAGATCTCATCCCGTCCGAGATCCACATGACCATCCCCGAGTCATCGCGGCTGGCCGCGCGTCCTGGTCTCCGCCTGCATCGGTCCAGGCTCGGAGCCGAGCGCGAACGAATACTCCGCGACGGCCTCTGGATCAGTACACCAGTCCGCGCCCTGACTGATGCGGCGCGCGCCGGCGCAGATCCAGACCAGATGCAGGCGGCCGCGAAGGAGGCGAAGGGACGAGGCCTTCTTCGCATGTCGGACATCGAGCGGTTGCGAGCCGATCCACTCTTCGCCGTCGTCGTGTGATCGATCCGTACCTCACCGAGGGGAACAGCGCCCGGCGCCTCCTCGAACGTATGAACCGAGAGGCAAAGGCGGCGAGCGTGCCAGCGCGTCGGATCCAGCTCGTGGTGGCGATCGACCGACTTCTGGCGCGTCTTCTCGTCTCCGCCCCGCCAGACTTCTGGGTGGTCAAAGGAGGCTTTGCCAATCAACTCCGACTACCACACGAGGCACGCTCCACCGACGACGTCGATCTGCGGATCGCTTCGACGATCGATGGTGCGCCAAGCCTGATCGCCGAAGCCATTGGCACAGACCTCGCCGACCTGCTCTCATATGAATTGGCATCAGTGCCGGCGCCCCTGGAGGGGCCGCCCGGCGGGGGCCTCCGCTTCGTGGCCGTCGCACGGGTTGTGGGCAATGAGCTTGTGCGCTTCAAGATCGATATCAGTGCGTCCGATGTGATCGTCGGCGAGCTTGAGCGACACCCCTCCGACCCCGTTCTCGCGGCGATCGGGTACCCGCGCTCGGAGTTTCCCGTCTATCCGGTCGCACAGAGCATCGCAGAGAAGATCCACGCGTTGACGTTGCCGCGAGACCACGAGAACAGCCGAGTGCGCGATCTGGTCGACCTGGTGTGGTTCGCCGAACGATTCAGCGTTCACTCGACGGACCTTATCGAGGCTGCCGTTGCGACATTTGCAGTCCGGGATGACCATCCCTGGCCGCCCTCCCTGCCGAGTCTCCCGGAGTCATGGGCCAAGCCCTACGCCCGCTTCCGAACGGAAATCGGCCTCGGACCGGCCACGACGAAGGACGCGATTGCGTTCCTGACGAGCTTCTTCGCTCCGGTCTTCGCTGGGTCGAGCCAACGGCTCTGGAAACCGGAAGCAGCGGAATGGATGGCGCTGCCTACCGCTGGTGGAGACACGAGAGCCAAACCGCCGATCACGCGGGACAAGGAGATCCAAGGCGGAACGCCCGTGTTCAGCGGCACACGAGTCCCCGTCGAGATCCTGCTCGACTATCTCGAAGACGGACAGACGCTCGAGACCTTCCTGGCGCAGTATCCGAGCGTGAGCCGCGAATTGGCCGTGGCCGCCCTGGAGGAAGTAAAGAGTCTCCTCGCGCGGACCGCCTAGATGAAGCTCGTCCTCGACGAGGACATCCCCAGACAACTCGTTCGGCGCTTCGAGGAGGCCGGCCACACCGCTGAGGGACACGGCCGAGGCGACACCGGGGTTGCAGATTGCGGCGCCGCGCGGCACCGCTGCGGGCGCAAAACGGGCGATCAGCTGACGCTGCCGCCCGGCTCCGGGGCGTGGACCTCGACGTCGCCCAGGCCGCGCGCCGCCAGTTCCGCGCGAAGCTGATCCGGCGTGCCGGCCAGGAGCGGGAAGGTCCCGTAATGGATCGGGATGACGTGACGGACGCCGAGCAGCTCCACCGCCAGCGCCGCCTCGCGCGGGCCCATCGTGTAGTGGCCACCGATCGGGAGGAGCGCCACGTCCGGCTTGTACAGATCGCGGATCAGGCGCATGTCGCCGAAGACCGCGGTGTCGCCCGCGTGATAGAAGCGGAAGCCGTTTTCGACCTCGACGACGAAGCCGGCCGGTTCGCCCAGGTACAGGGTGGTCTCGCCGCCCGGGTTCCAGTCACCGGCCGAGTGGTCCGCGCCGACCATCGTGACCTTGAGGCCCGCGACCTCCACGGTCCCGCCCTTGTTCATGCCGGTCGCCGCGTCGTTGCCGCCGGGTAGCCGGCGACCAAGCCACAGGCTCATCTCGTGGATGCACGGCCAGGCCGGACGCAGTCGGCTGGCCAGCGCGACGGCGTCGCCCATGTGGTCGCCGTGGCCGTGGGTCACCAGCAGGACGTCGCAGCGATCGATCGAATCGGCTGACCTTGGGCTCTTCGGATTGCCGAACCATGGGTCGATCAGGATCACCTTGCCGCCGGGCGACGTGACCTCCACGCAGGCGTGGCCGTACCAGGTGAATGTCGTGTCTCGATCAAGTCCCATCGCGCAGCACCTCCACGGGGATCGTAGCAACTCCTCAGGACATCCGGCCCGACGCGGCTACACTCGGCGGGTGCCTGCCACCCAGATCGCTCACAACCTGGCGTTCATCAACTGGACGGTGTTGACGGGTCTGGCCCTGGGCTCCTACGGCGCCGTCATCCTGCTTCGCCGGCGGACGGCCGCGACCAGCGGCTACCTCGGGTTCACCACGTTCTGTGCCATCGCCTTCGGTGTGCTGGCATGGCTCTCCGACGGCGCTCTCCCCGCCACCCTCGGTGACTCGCCGGTCACGACCGATCCTGCCTGGGACGGTCCCCGGAGCGCGGCCCTGGCGGCCTTCTGTCTGCTGGCAACGGCGGGGTTGTTCGCCCGCCGCGCGGCGCCGTCCGCCGCCTCACCGATCGAACTGGCGGCCCTGGCCGCCGCCGGCGCGACGCTGGCCTGCGGGGCGCTGGCCTGGGGCGGCGGTGCATCCACGGGGGTCGCTGCGCTGCTGCTCCAGTTCGTGACCGTAAGTGCGGCCAGCGGCGGCGTCTTCGCCGCGATGATCCTGGGCCACTGGTACCTGGTGACGCCCAAGCTCCCGGAGGCGCCGCTCATCCTGCTGGCGCGGGCACTCCTGGTCGTTGTCGTCGCGCAGCTGATCCTGTTCGTGATCTGGCTCGGGTTGGGTGCGGGGCCTGCCGGCGGGGCGCCGTTCGCGGCTCTCGTCGGGCCGTGGGCGCTGTTCGTGTGGCTGCGCCTGATCGTGGGCCTCGTCTTTCCGCTGATCGTGTCGTGGGCGGCCGTCCAGACGGCGCGCTCGCGCTCGATGGAGTCGGCGACCGGTCTGCTGTATATCAATGTCGGCTCGATCGCGGCCGGGACGATCCTGTCCGCGGGGCTCTATTTCGGTGCCGGACTGCTCGTATGAGGGAGTGATGGGAAAGCTCGACCAAACCTGGATCCCCGGACGCACCGATGTCGACTGGATCGAATCGATCGCGATGCCGCTGTCGGCCACGCTGGCGGCGATCGAGGCGGCGGCCGAACCCGGGAACGTTCCAATCGTCAATCGGGACAGCGGTCGGGTCCTGTCCGTGCTGGCTGCCAATCGGCGGCGAATCGTGGAGATCGGGACCGCGTGTGGCTACTCGACGTTATGGCTGGCGATGGGCCAGCCGGCGGACGGCACCATCGTGACAATCGACCCGGATCGATCGCGAACTGACCTCGCCCGCGCCTTCTGGCGCCAGGCCGGCATTGCCGATCGACGGATCAACGTGGTGAACCGCCCGGCGCTCGAGGCCTTCGCGACGAACGAGCGAGCCCTCGGGGGCACGTTCGATCTCGCCTTCATCGACGCCCTCAAGCCGGAGTACCAGGCGTATCTGGAGGCACTCGTCCCGCGGATGGATGTGGGCGCTCTGATCGTGGCCGACAACGTCCTGTGGAGCGGGCGCGTGTCGGGCTCCAGTCCCGCGGAGGCCGACGACGCCAACACGGACGCCCTGCGCCGCTTCAACACGGCGGTCCTTTCTGATCGGCGGTTCCACGCGACGATCCTGCCGGTTGGCGATGGCCTGTTGATCGCGGGCCTGCGCGTTTGAGGCGGGAACGGCCAGGGCGGGAACGGCCAGGGCGGCAACGGCCAGGGCGGCAACGGCCAGGGCGGCAACGGCGATGACCATCGCGGTCCGGATCCGCCTGTTCGCGGTGCAACGCGAGCTGGCCGGCACGCGCGAGGTGCAGCTTGAGCTCCCGGAGGGGGCCGATGTCGAGGCGGCGTGGGCTGGCCTCGTCGCGCGATTTCCCGTGCTGGCCCCGGGTCGCGGCTCGGTCCGTTTTGCCCGCAACGGTGACTACGCGGACCCCGCGACGGTGCTGGCTGACGGCGATGAAGTCGCGATGATCCCGCCGGTGTCGGGCGGCTCCGGCGGCCCTGGCGGCTCGGGCGGCTCGGGCGGCGCTGGCGGCTCCGGCGGCCACGGCGAGGCGGGGCCACTTCGCATCCTCGAGATCCGCCAATCGCCGTTCACGACCGCCATCCTCGGCGAGCTGGCGGACCGCCTGGCCGTCCCGGAGGACGGAGCCTTCGTCGGGTTCCTCGGGCGGACACGCTCCACCCCAGGGACGCCGGCGCCGGGGCAGGAAGCCGAGGCTGGGCGCCATGCGGGTCGCGCCGTCGAATCCCTCGAGTACGAGGCCCACGAATCGATGGCGCTGTCCGTCCTGGCCTCGATCGCTGACGAAGTGGCGTCGCGCTTCGGTGTGGACCGGGTGGCCATCGTCCACCGCACCGGGGAGGTGCCGCTGGGCGAACCGTCGATCGCGGTTGGGGCGGCCGCACCGCACCGTGACGCCGCCTTCGCCGCGGCCCGCTACGCCATCGACGAGACGAAGGCGCGCGCACCGATCTGGAAGGCCGAGCGATTCGCGGACGGGCACGTGTGGATTGGCCACCAGGCGCGCACGGGGCCGCGGGAGGGAACGTGACCGACAGCTTGGGCCCGCTCGATCGTCTGGTCGACCTCGCGGAAAAGCTGGCCGGTTCCTGGGGTGCGCGGGCACGAGCTTCGACCACGGTTGGGCAGGAGCGCGCCATCCTGCGCCTGTTCGGCGTCCACGGGCTCGATGCCAGCGGGCGACCGCTGGCCGGCACGACCGTTGACCGCTGGCTTGCGGCAGACCCTCGTGGCCTGGGTACCGGGATGACGCTGCCATTCGCCATGGCGCTCCTGGAGTACGACATCGAGCCGCAGCGGCTGGCCCTGGACGTCGCTTCTGGTGCCGTGGATCTGGGGCTGGAGGCGGCCCTGCTGCGAGAGCCGGACCGGCGTGTCGCGGCTGAGATGGAGGCCCGTCGGCTCGCCGCCGCCGCCGTCGCCCGGATCGATGCGGAACGGACGGCCCGGAACGAAACGATCGCCATGCTCGGCGATTCGCCGCGCCCGTGGCTGGGGGCGACGCTCCGCCAGCCGGACGAGGACCTGGCGCTCGAGGAGGGGGCCGCCATCGTGGCCGCCGGGCTTGACCTGATCGAGATCGAGGTACCCATTGGCCGCGAACTTGCAGCCCGCCTTGGCGCCGCCGGGCTCGACGTCCCCGAGTGGCGTCCGCGCGAAGGATCGCGCGGAGCGCCGGGGCGTGAGCTGGCTGACCCGGCACCGATCGGAAGCCAGCGGGCACTCGCCATGCTCCGGGCGGCCGTGGATCAAGCCGGGGCGGAGCGTCGACGCTACATCCGTCTGTCGACGGTCGTGCCCGCGCTGGGTTCGCCCGAAGGCGCCGTCGTCGCCGCCTTTGAGCGCATCGATCTCAACGTGGCCGATCTCATGGAGGAGATTGTGGCCGATGGCGTCGAGCCGGATCGAGCCCTCGCCGACCACGCGTTCGCCCACCGGCTGGCTGCGCGCGCGGGCACGGCGATCGTCCTTGGGCCCGGGCCCCTTGTCGTCGCGCCGGATCTGGCCGCCGGAGTTCCGTCAGATCCAGCGACACGGGCTGGCCGAGCACTTGCCCTCCAGCTCATCGGCGTGATCCTGGCCCGAAGCGACGGGTTGCCGGCCGACCAGATCGTGCTCGGAGCCCTGCCCCCGTGGGTCGCCGACGAACCGGCCCCGGGCGCCCGGGCGATCGCGGAGGTGTCGGTGCGGCGCGCCCTGTTCCCGGGGCATCCGTTCGCGTTCAGCGAGCCGCCGCTGCAGGGGGCGGCGCTGGGGCTCTGGCCGCATGTCCAGGCGGCGGCCGCGGTCCATGCCGGGGACTCCGCCTTCGTCATGCGCCGGCACGATCAGTGGCCGGGCGACCACGCCACGGTTGCGGCGCTCCGAGCTGGCTCGGCGATGGCGGCGGAGGTGGCAGCGGCCGCACCACCAGGCCCGCTGGCGGGGCTGGCCCTGGCGCATACCCAGGCGATGATCGCAGCGGCCATCGTCACGATTGAAGGGCTGGC
>CAYRTS010000028.1:0-36632 GCA_964427285.1 uncultured Anaerolineaceae bacterium | reverse complement strand
ACCTGGGCGTCACGAATCTCAAGTGGGCCGTTGTCGAGTGCGACGACGGCGGCTGGCGAACGATCGACCAGGGTCAACGACCGACGTTCGCCGCGGAGGGTCCGGGCGCGGTCATCGGTCGGATGACCGGGACGGCTCGCGAGGCGGTCGAGCGCCGACCGGCGATCGCCTCGATCGGCATCGGTGTGCCCGGGCTCTACGATCCCGTCACCGGCTCCGCACGATTCCTCGTCAATATGCCCGGGGGGTGGGGCGGCTGCGCGGTGGCTCCGCCGATCGAGGAGGCCGTCGGGCTGCCGACGTGGTTGATCAACGACGCACGAGCGTTCGGGCTGGCGGAACTGCGCCTCGGAGCCGGACGGGGTGCCAGCTCCATGGTCGGGTTGACGCTGGGGACCGGGGTCGGGGGCGTGATCGCCATCGACGGCAGGGTGCTCCAGGGCTATGACGGCACCGCCGGGGAGGTTGGCCATCAGACCATCGACCCGGACGGGCCGCCGTGCAATTGCGGCAATCACGGCTGCCTCGAGGCGTTTGCCCGGGCTGATCGGATCGCGGCGGCCTGCGGGACGCCGTCGGTCGAGACGGCTGTCGAGGCGGCCGGGGCGGGCGACGCCAGGGCACTCAAGGGGCTCGCCGAGGTCGGGCGCTATCTGGGCATCGGGATCGCCAATGTCGTCACGCTCATCTCACCGGACCGGGTGATCATCGGTGGAGGCGTCGCCGCTGCCGGCGAGCTGCTGCTCGGGCCGATCCGTGACGAACTCCGCGGCCGCGTCCGGACCACGTCGCTCAAGGAGGTCGTGCTCGTGCTGGCCGAGCTCGGAACATGGGCCGGAGCCATCGGTGCCGCGATCCATGGTGCGGAGCGGCTGGCAGATCGGTCGACAGGTCGGTCGGCAGACCGACTGGATCCATGATCGATCCCGCGCGCGCACCGCAATACCGCCGCATCGAACAGACACTCCGGGAGCGAGTCGCAGCCCTTCGACCGGGCGATCGCCTGGCCTCGGACGCCGAGCTGATCGTCGAGTTCGGAGTCAGCCGGATGACCGCTCGAAACGCGATGCAACAGCTCGCCGAGGACGGACTGATTGAGCGGCAGCCCGGGCGCGGCAGCTTCGTGGCCGCGCCGTCGGTGCATCGACGGGCGAACCGCCTGATGACCTTTACCCAGGAGATGCTGCGGCGTGGGCTGACCCCGAGCTCGCGCCTGCTCGAACGATCGATCCGACCTTCGTCGGCCGCCGAAGCTGCCAGTCTTGGCATCCCGCCACGGCAGCCGATCGTCCACCTGCGCCGGATCCGATTTGCCGACGACCAGCCGATTGCGGTCGAATCGGCGGTGCTGCTCGGCGCCTGTGCACCCGCGGTCATGACCGCCAATCTCGCTCATGGGTCCCTGCACGAGGCCCTCGTCCGGGGCGGGTTCGCACTCCGCCGCGGGACGGGCACGATCTCGGCGGCCGCGGCGACTGCCGAGGACGCCCGCCTGCTGTCCGTTCGCGTCGGCGATCCGCTCCTCGTCGAGCGGCGGGTGATCGCGGACGTCCAGGGTCGCTCGATCGAGGCGACCGAATCGCGCTACCCGGCCAGCCGGTATGGGCTTGATGTGCGCTTCGAGGTCGAGGCTCCGGACCGCACTCGGGGGAGTACGGCCGAATGAGCGGCCTGGTGCGCGTCGCCGGTCGGCTCGTCCTCGACGATCGCGTCGAGGCCGGCGTGATCGTCGTCGAGGACGGCCTGATCACGAGCGTCCAGTTCCAGGACGCTGGTCAGGGCCCGGAGCTTCCGTTCGTTGCGCCGGGGTTCGTGGACGTTCACGTCCACGGCTGGGGGGGGCACGACGCCATGGGTGACGCAGCCGCACTGGACGGGATGTCGAGGTCGTTGCTGTGGCACGGGGTGACGTCGTTCCTGCCGACGGCCGTCACGGCGCCGTTCCCGGCCTTGATCGAGTTTGCCGACCGCGTGCGGGGCTGGATCCCGGTGGCGCCATCGGACGGCGCGGAACCGCTGGGGTTCAACCTCGAGGGTCCATTTCTGTCGGCCGCGCGACGGGGTGCGCATGACGTGGCGCATCTCGTCGATCCCGCCGCTGTGGACGAGGCTGGGCTGGAACCCCTGATCGATGGGCTGCGGTTGATCACGATCGCGCCCGAGCGGCCGGGGGCCCTGGAGCTGATTGCGCGCTTGTCGGCCCGTGGCGTAGCGGTCTCGATGGGCCATTCGGCGGCGACCCTGGACGAGGCCCAGGCCGGGTACGCGGCCGGCGGGACGACGACCACGCACCTGTTCAATGCAATGAGCGGCTTCGACCATCGCGCCCCGGGTCTGGCGGTGGCGGCGCTGCTCGATGACACGGCCTGGGTGGAACTGATTGCCGATGGTCACCATGTCCATCCGGCCCTGTGGGAGGTCATCGGACGGCTCAAACCGGCCGACCGGTTGTTGCTGATCAGCGACGCCATCGCGCTCGCAGGAACCGGTGACGGACGGGCCTCGGTGGGTGGCTTGGAGATCGAGGTCGTCGGCGGGCGGGTCACCCTGGTCGGAACGACGACACTGGCGGGATCGATGATCGCTCTCGATGACGCGGTACGGAATCTGGTTGGTTCGGGGTTCGCGCTGACGGCTGCCATCGCGGCTGCGAGCCGGAACCCACTGGCGATGCTCGGCGTGACGGACCGTGGTCGGATCGAGGCCGGCCAGCGCGCCGACTTGGTCGAGTTGGACGACGCGCTCCGAGTCGGCCGTGTCATGCGTCGCGGGGAGTGGCTGGACGGCGCCGGTCGCAGTTAGGGTAGATCGCGCGCACCGGAGCGAGGTGGCGTTGACCGGCAGACAACGAATCCGCGAGCCCCCCGTGAGCGCGCGATTGCGGTGGATTCGTTGACCGCGGGGCAACGTTCAAACGGCGTTGGCGTCAGGCGAGGGTCTTCGGCCGGAATTCGTTGACCGCGGGGCAACGTTCGGACGACGGCCGCGCATCGTGCGCTCAGGCCTTCGCGGCCGCAGCCTGCTGGGCCTTCTGCCAGTCCGCCTTGAACTGGACGATGCCCTTGTCCGTGAGCGGATGGTGAACCATCTGCTGCAGGACCTTGAACGGCAGCGTGGCGACGTGGGCGCCCGCGAGGGCAGCCTGGGTCATGTGCAGCGGGTTGCGGATCGAGGCAGCCAGAACCTCTGTATCCAGGTCGTGGATGGCCACGATTTCGGCCAGCTCGCGGATCACGATCATGCCGTCCTGGTTGATGTCGTCCAGCCGCCCAACGAACGGCGAGAGGAGACTCGCCCCGGCCTTGGCCGCCAGCAGTCCCTGGTTGGCCGTGAAGATGAGCGTGCAGTTGGTCTTGATACCCTCCTCAGCGAAGCGACTGATGGCTTCAAGTCCGTTCTCGCTCATCGCGACCTTGACCACGATGTTCGGCGCGATCTTGGCGAAATGACGGCCCTCGGCCAGCATCCCCTCGACATCGTCGGCGATCACCTCCGCGCTGACCGGGCCCGAAGTGATCGAGCACACCTCGCGCAGGATGTCGTCATACGAGCCACCGACCTTGGCGTACAGGCTCGGGTTGGTCGTCACCCCATCCAGCACACCCCACCGGGCGACCTGGCGGATCTCGTCGATGTCGGCAGTGTCGAGGAAGATCTTCATTGGCGAAACTCCGTGCGGGCTGGGTACGAAGGCGATTCTACGCCCGAACGCTGGACCACCCGACGACGGGATCCCATCCCCCATCCGTGGGGGGTGCGATGCCGAACCGACGGCATCCGTCAGGCGGGTGCGCTCGAGGCCTCGCTTCGATCGAGCAGGTAGCTCGTGCCGGTCAACCCGATACCGATGAGCACGAACAGCAGGACTACACCAAAGAACGGATTTCCGGTTGACACCAGGAGGTAGAGCAGTCCGGTGCTCACCGCCGCGAGCCGTGCGTTGCATGATGCAACGGGGTAGATTCTGACGATGCGCCGCACCAGCCTCGCGGATTTCAACTGTTCGGTCGCCAGAACGGCCGACATCATCGGCGAGTGGTGGACGCCCCTGATCATTCGCGACGCGTTCTACGGCAGGCGCCGGTTCGAGGACTTCCAGCGAAGCCTGGGGCTTGCCCGCAACGTCCTCGCGGCACGCCTGGCGCGGCTGGTCGAAACTGGGATCATGGAACGCCAGCGCTACCAGGAGCACCCCGTGCGCGACGAATACGTCCTGACTGTCAAGGGTCGGGACCTCTTTCCGATCATTGCGGCGATGCTCGCCTGGGGAGACCGGTGGGCTTCTGGCGAGGCCGGGCCGCCGCTGCTGCTCGTCCACGAGACGTGCGGGAGGCCCGGCGCTTTCGCGGCAGCGTGCGACCAATGCGGCCAACCCATGTCTCTCGCGAATATCCGGCCCGTTCCGGGTCCGGGTGCCTGACCCGGGACCTCCGGCTCCGACCGGGCGCCGACCTGAGCTCAGGTGCGCGGAATCGACTCGGCCGTCACTGTTTCCGGAGGACGCCCGGCAGGGGCGGGAACCGTCGCGTCTACGACGCGTGGCGAAGCACGGACGCCGAACGCCGGCTGCCGACCGTCACGAACCGCAAGCGAAGCCTCCACGAAGCCGTCGAACAGCGGGTGCGGACGTTCCGGCCGGCTCCGGAACTCCGGGTGGAACTGGCTGGCCACGAACCAAGGATGATCGCGGAGCTCGACGATCTCCACCAGTCGACCGTCCGGTGACTGGCCCGACAGGACCATGCCGGCCGCCTCGAGGGTCGCACGATAGCGGTTGTTGACCTCGAAGCGGTGGCGGTGGCGCTCGTAGATGACCTCCTGGCCATAGACCGCCGCGGCCTTGGACCCTGGCGTCAACTTGGCCGGGTAGAGGCCGAGGCGCATCGTGCCGCCCTTGTCCTCCATCTCCCGCTGATCGGGCATGAAATCGATGACCGGGTGCTCCGTGAACATGTCGAATTCGGTGGAGTTTGCGTCCTTGCTGCCGACCACCTCGCGGGCGAACTCGATGACCGCGCACTGGAGGCCGAGGCACAGGCCCAGGTACGGGATCCGATGTTCGCGGGCATAGTGGGCGGCGAGGACCTTGCCCTCGATACCGCGATGACCGAAGCCGCCCGGGACGAGGATGCCGGCAGCTCCGGCCAGTCGCTCATGGAGGTTCTCGTGGGACAGCGCCTCCGAATCGACCCAGCGGACCTTGGCATCGACGCCGTGCGCCCAGGCCGCGTGGCGGAGCGCCTCGGTCACCGACAGGTAGGCGTCTGGCAGCTCGATGTACTTGCCGACAAGCGCGATCTCCAGGATGGGCTTGGGCGCCTTGATCCGCTCGACGAGAGCCTTCCAGCTCGCCAGGTCCGGTTCGATCGCCGGGTCGCCCAGACCAAGTTCCCGCACGATCAGCCGACCCAGACCGGCTGCCTCGAACATGAGCGGGACTTCGTAGATCGTGTCCGCGGTTTCGGCCGGGATGACCGCTTCCATGGCGACGTCCGTGAACAGCGCGATCTTCTCGCGGATCTCGTCGGGCACCGGATGATCCGAGCGCAGGACGATGACATCGGGCTGGATGCCGATGCCGCGCAGCTCCTTGACGGAGTGCTGGGTGGGCTTTGTCTTGAGTTCGCCTGTCGCGGCCAGGGCTGGCAGCAGCGTCACGTGCACGTACAACACGTTGGACCGGCCGACGTCCTTGCGCATCTGGCGGATGGCTTCGAGGAACGGGAGGCTCTCGATGTCGCCGACGGTCCCCCCGACCTCGATGATCACGACGTCGGGATCGCCGTGGCGAGCGACCCGTCCGATCCGTTCCTTGATCTCGTTGGTGATGTGCGGGATGACCTGGACTGTTCCGCCCAGGTAATCGCCGCGACGTTCCTTGGCGATGACGGCCTGGTAGATGCGACCGGTCGTGACGTTGCTGACCTGGGACAGATTCTCGTCGATGAAGCGTTCGTAGTGACCCAGGTCAAGGTCCGTCTCCGCGCCGTCGTCGGTGACGAAGACCTCGCCGTGCTGGTACGGCGACATGGTCCCCGGATCCACGTTGATGTAAGGATCCAGCTTGAGCACGGAGACCCGCAGGCCACGTGCCTTGAGCAGCCGACCGATGCTGGCGGCGGTGATGCCTTTGCCGAGGGAGGAGGTCACGCCTCCGGTCACAAAGACATACTTCGCCATGGGTCGGGTCCTCCGGGGGTTTTTCGAATGCTACCGGAAGAGCGCCCGGGGCGCGAATCGGCTGCCTTGACGCGGCGATACCGCGCGGCATCATCTGCCGGTGGCCAGCGTCCGCCTGTTCTATCGACTGAACGACCGCGACCTTCGAATGCCGGCAGATCACGCGTTCGACCGGGTGGCGTCGATCGCCGACGGCTCACCCCGCGACGTCCCGGCGATCGCAGGTCGGCTCCGTCCCTGGGTTGCGGGTCTCGGCGCGGCGCGCTGAGGCGAGCGGAACCGATCAGGCCGGCAGCAGCTCGATCGACTCGCGGTGACGCGGGCGAAGCAGGCCAAAGTGGCGCCGATCAAGGGTCGCGAGCTTTGGTTCGTTCAACCGCTCGACGATCGCGAGAACGGCTGCGTCCACGAACCCGATATCGGCATCGGCGTATCGATCGCAGATCGCGCGAACGCGCGGGTAGTCGTGCGCGGTGAGATCGGCGATGACGTAGGCGCCCGACTCGATATCGGCCAGGAGGGCGACGAGCACGCCTGGGTGCAGCCGCTGCCCAATCCAGTAGTCGACCTCGACCAGCACGGGGCCGGGGATCATCAGGCCTCGTCAGCGGATTCGATCAGGGCGCGACAACCCGCATGATCCGCGTCCGACCGATCGAGCGATGCGTACAGCGGACCCGTATCGAGGATCAGCGCCACGGGCGAGGCGCGGGGCGTTCGTCGCCGCTTCGACGCGCGGTATCGGCCGTGCCGGACGCCCCGATGCCAAGGCTTCGAGGTACTGGGGCGAGTCGTTCGACCTTGTCATCGATCGCCTCGCGAATGATCGTGGCCATCGAGACGCCACGGTCCGCGGCGATCCGACGGAGACGTCGGCGGGTGTCGTCGTTGATCGTGAACGTGGTGCGATTCATGGTGGCACGCTATCACTCATGATGTCGGGCGTCTCACTTCGAGCGGCTGCAACGACACTCCTAGGGGAATGCCCTCAGGTTTCAGGCTGGAGCTGCCGATCCCTTGGACATGAGGACTTGCACTCCGCTCGAGACGCGAGGGGATTCGCGGTGATCATCGACGCCGCGAGCCTCCGACTCTGGGCGCGAGTCGCGACGACCCAGGCCTCCTTCTCGAGCAGCGCGCTCCGGGCTTGGGAGGGCGACGGCGAGAACCGCTCGGAGATCACGAGCAAGACGTCCGAGTCGAGTGCGAGCACATCGATCTCCATCAGCGAAGCCGCACAGACCCTCAACGCGGACCGGCTGCGTCTCGCGCTGCCGACGAGGCGGGAATCATCCCCCAGACCGGGCGACGCGCCGCCCGGTCTGGACCAACCGCGCACCGGCCTGCTCCCGCCCGGTCTGGCCATGGGCCCGGCGGGAGCTGGCTGGGGTGCGGCCCTGGCACCGCGGTCGGCATCCGGGCTGGCCCACGCGCGATTCGTCCCGTCCGCCGGCGGTTCGAGAGACGTGGTCTCTCCGGCTGTCGTGGCGAGTGCCGAAGCGGCCGCGGACACCGCCACGACCGATCCGCGGATGCTCGCCTTGATCGAGCTGGTAGAACGCCTGACCGGCCGCCGGGTCCACCTGCTCAAGCTGAGCGACATGGACCCACAAATCGATGAAGCGGCCATGGCCCAGATCGCGCAGGCCGCACACGCCGCGCAGGCCGAGCGGTCCGGTGGCCCGCCGCCGCGCGCCGGCTGGGGCGTATCCGTGGACACCCACGCCGAGAGCGCCACCAGCGCGACCCTCGACTTCAGCGCCAGCGCAGTGGTCAAGACCGCCGATGGCCGCGAGATCGCCGTCGCGCTCGACATCGCCTCGACCCAGGCGACCAGCAGGACCGTGGACGTCCGGATCCGACTTGGCGATGCCAAGCTGGTCGACCCGCTGGCACTCGACCTTGACGGCAATGGGCTCAACCTGTCCACGTCCACCATCACCTTCGACCTGGACGCGGACGGTGAAACCGAGACCATCCGGACCCTGAGTTCGGGCGACGCCTTCCTCGCGCTTGACCGCGACAGCTCCGGGGCGATCGAGTCGGGCGCCGAGCTGTTCGGGCCGGCCAGCGGCAACGGGTTTGCCGACCTTGCCTCCTACGACCTCGATGACAACGGCTGGATCGATGAAGCCGACCCGGTCTTCGGGATGCTGCGACTGTGGAGTCCGGCCGGCGGCGGTCTCCGTGGCCTGCTGGACGCGGGCGTCGGCGCGATTGCCCTGACATCGGTCGCGGCCCCAATGGATCTTGTTGCTGGCGACGCGGCCGGCGGGCGGCTCACTGCCGCCGGGATCTACCTCACCGAACGTGGCGGCGCCGGGATGATCGGAGACATCGACCTCCTCGCCTGAGGCTCAACGACCCGGCGGCCAGGCTCCGGGCGGCGGATCGATCAGCCCGTCCGCCCAGGCTTCCGGGCCGCAGAAGAATGGGCGAGTGCGAGGGCCGCCAAGACTGGCCGGATCGGCGCGCCAGGCCGCCAGGGTGTCCGCCAGCCACGCGTCGATCTCGCTGAATTCGGTCCAGCGCCGGAACGGCCAGCCGGCCTCGAGGCAGATTCGTGTCAGCGAACGCTTCGCCCACACGATGTCGCTGTAACCGGCGGCATATCGATCACTCTCGCCGTCACCGATGAAGGCGACCGCGCGCCCGGCGGCTTGATGGGCCAGCACCCGTGCTCGTTTGCAGGTCCCGCACACCAGGCAGGTCGGGTGCCCGTTCGGAAAGGCGATGGTGGCGCGGCGCCCCTCGAACGTCGTTCGTGCGGTGATCACCGGCAGCTCACCCACCCCGAGCACCGCCAGGGCCGGCTCGATGAAGAAGCCGAACCCGTCCGAGACGACCTCGACCACGACGCCGGCGGCCTGGGCGCGACGCACGAACGGCACAAAGCCTGGGTCATGTGGCTGGGCGGCGGCCGTGGCCAGGAGCGCTTGCCCGGGCGCATCGACCATGGCCATCTCGATCTCCATCAGCCGCCGCGAGCCCATCAGCCCGGCGTCGTAGGCGGCGGCCTCGGATTCCCAGATCGCCGGGACGTGCTCGGCCATGACCGTATCGGAGACGTCGGTGAGCGCAATCGTCCCGTCGTAGTCGACCAGGATCGCCAGCGGCGGCTGGCCCGGGAGCAATGGCCCGACGGGCGGGGCGGTCCCGTCAGCGGTCATTTCGGCGAACGCGTCTGGAGCACACGTGTGAACGGGCGTCGTGGCCAGGCGCCCCGACGCACGATCGCCACACCAGCCACGATGACGATGCCGCCAACCACCTGGACCGGCCGGATCGCCTCAGCCAGGAAGATCGCCGCCAGCGCAACCGCGAGCGCCGGCACCAACGCCTGAAATGCCACGACCCGTGTCGGGCCGAGCAGCTTCACGCCGTGAAACACGACAACGTTGGCAAATCCCGCGCCAACCGTCCCCGAGTAGACGATCGCGAGGACCACCGGCCAGCCAAACCCGGACAGGTCGGCGGTGGCCAACTGAGCCAGCCCGATCGGTGCGATGAACAGGGTGCCGGCGACGATGGCCCAGGTCGTGGTGGCCAGCGCTGAGTGGCGTTGCAGGACAGCGGCCCCAAAGACGGAGTAGATGGCCCAGCACAGGGACGCGCCGAGGGTCAGCAGATCGCCAACGAGTGATGCCCCGAGGTTGAGGCCGGCGTCGGCACCGACGATAAACACGACGCCGACGAGCGAGATGAACACCCCGACCAGCTTGATCGGGTTCGGCACATCGGCCCCGACCGCCACCGCGAGGAGCGCGGTGAACACGGGCGTGGTCGCAATGAGCAGCGCCGAGTCTCCTGCCGGGATGGATTGCAGGGCGACCGGCCAGAGGATCTGATAAAACCCGAAGCCGACGACGCCCAGGATGGCGATCCGAAGGACATCGCCACGGGGAAGGCGAATGGCTCCCTCGCGCCAGCGCAGGAGGGCGATCAGGGTGACGGCGGCCATGCAATAGCGCAGGAACGTGAAGCCCACCGGCGGCAGGATCGCAATCGCGCCCTTGACCACGATGAAGTTGCCCGCCCAGAAGACCATGATGACCATGATCCCGAGTTCCGCCAGGCGCCGTTCCGTCGCGGTGGCGGACAGCGCGACGCCCGCCGGCGTGGCGGGCGTCTGGGTCGAGCCGGGGACCGGGTCGCGAGAACTCAGGCGGTTGTGTCCTGATCGAGCTCGAGCACTTCTTCGTCAGCCTCTTCAGTCAACTTGAGCCAGACGAACAGGCCGGCCAGGACCGCGAGCGGGATGACGATCAGCGCAGCCAAGGTCACCCCCAGGGCAACGGCGACAGTCTTGAGCGCTTTCATGGCGTACCTCGATGTTCCGATTGGCGATGGCCGCGCATCAACTCGATGCCTCGACAGATGGCGTGCCCGTCCGGGCGAGGGCCGGCTGGCGCAGGCTGGGCCCGCGGGCGACCAGGCCGCTGACATCATCGGCCGTGAATTCCGCGAGTTCATGCCGTGGCCCGGCCTGGTTGCTGATGAGCATGCGAACGACGAACGCCCCGTCCTGCTCAAAGAAGAAGACGTCGCGCGGCTTCTGCTCATCCATGTATCGCCCGATGACGCGAAACGCGGTCTCGTAGCGGCCAGCGAGGTGGGGTTGCGCGGGTTGCGTACGGCCGCGGCGGGCCGAGGCTTCCTCCATGAACCTGGCGATGTCGTCGTCGAGGAAGGTCAGCGTCTCCTTCGTCTGGGCGCCGAGCGACTCCGACCAGGCGCCGCCGCTGGCCCCAGTGGTCACCAGCCCCTGCACGATGTAGCCATCGGGCGCCTCGAGGAGCAGGACATCGCGCATGCCACGGTCGTCGATGAACGCCCCCATCGAACGAAAGACCTCTTCGAAGTCCTGGCGCGGGCTTCCCTCGTAAATCCGCATCTTGCTGGCGCCCCTCCTCGATCGGGAGCCGGTCGTCCGGTTCCGCTGAGTGTAGCAGCGAGCCAGCGGCCGAAGACAACCAGCCGCGATCTGAGGACCCGCCCGCGTTCGGGGGGTGTCAGTCGGCCCTGAGACGAACCGCCAGCTCACCGCCGACCCGGGCGTCATTGACGATCAGCGCCCGATTGGCCCGCGTCGAAGCACCCGCCGTAAGGACGGCGATCCGGGCGAGGAGCCACGGGGTGAGATCC
Organism: uncultured Anaerolineaceae bacterium; assembly: GCA_964427285.1. GTDB lineage: Bacteria > Chloroflexota > Limnocylindria > Limnocylindrales > CSP1-4 > SPCO01. The sequence goes on along the minus strand of CAYRTS010000028.1, from coordinate 25,307 downwards.
GGTCCATGAACCGCCGCCGCAGCGGCTTCGCGGACAGCTCGCGACACCGCCTCGCGAGCCATCGCCTCAGGCAGGGCCTCTGAGCCAGGCACGGGCACGCACACCAGTACGCCGGTGCCAAGCCCGAGTCCGAGATGGGTGCGCACCAGGTCTGCCGCGGACGCGACATCCGGCACGCTGGCCGCCGCGAGGATGCCGGCCGAGCGGGCAAAGAATCCGGGGATCTCGGGTTGCCCGATCGCGACGACCGGAACGCCGCGTGTCTCGAGGTATTCGATCGTGGCCGGGACGTCCAGGATGGCCTTGGGACCGGCACACACGATTGCCATCGGCGTCCGGGCCAGCTCATCGAGATCCGACGAGATGTCGAACGTCGGCCCGGCGGCGTCGAGGCCGGACCCGGCGGCGAACGAGCCGCCAAGCGCTCCACGATGGACGCCCCCGATACCACCGGTCGCAAAGACGCGGATCCCGGCGGCGTGCGCGGCGATCATCGTGGCCGAGACGGTCGTGGCCGCCCACCCGCCCGTCACGAGGGCGATCGCCAGGCTCGGTCGCGCGGCCTTGCGAACCGAGCCCGCAGGCGCGGTGGCGAGGGCGTCGAGTTGCGAACGGTCAAGCCCAACGAGGATCCGTCCGTCCCAGATGGCCACCGTCGCCGGCACGGCCCCCGCGGCTCGAACCGCCGCCTCGGAGTCGAGGGCGACCTCGAGATTGAGTGGGTACGGCAGGCCGTGGCTGATCAGCGTCGATTCGAGAGCCACGATCGGCGCGCCATCCGCCAGCGCGGCGGCGACGGCGGGGGCAAGCACCAGCCGGCCCGTGACGTCAAGCGGAACAACCATGCTGCAAATGTAGCGCCGGGGCTACCCTGTCGCTCGTGCCCGCTCGACGCGCGATGACGCCCGTAGACATCCGCCGTCAGGTGGTGATCGAGGAACTGGACCTCGCGCTTGATGGGGGCTTCGCGGTCGTGGCCCGGCGATCGACCCGTGGCAATCGGTACGTGACCCATCTCTACTCGATCAGGCTGGATCCGGCGCCCGGCGCCCGGCCCGCCAAACCCGAGCAACTGACCCGCGGAATCGTCCGCGACGGCTGCCCACGGCTCTCCCCGGATGGTCGTCGCCTGGCGTTCGTGCGCCGCGATCCAAGGCAGCCCGACGAACCGTCATCGCCGGTTGTTTTGGACCTCCGCAGCGGGCGCGAGCAGATCCCGCGACGCCGCGGTTACGGCGCCGTCGCGGAGATCGCCTGGTCGCCGGATGGACGTCGGCTGGCGTTCACCGCGGAGGTGGATCCGCCACGGTTCCTGGTCGGGCGGGTGCCGTCAGTGGATGCCCGTTCGCGACGACGTGGCGGTCGCTCCGGAACCGTCGCGAAGGACACCGAATCGCCCCTGGCCCGCCACATCCAGCGGCTCGACTGGCGCTGGGATGGCGAGGGCCACCAGGACCGCTGGTCACATCTGTTCATCGTTGATGTCGCGCCGGGCGCGACGGCTTGCCAGATCACGGCCGGAGATTGGGGCGCCTCCGACATCGCCTGGTCGCCCGATGGTCGATCGGTCGCGTTCACGGCGGACCGGAGTCCTGCCGCCGACCTGCACCCGCAACCGACGATCTGGGCGGTGGACGTGGACGCAACGGCGGTGGCGGTTCCCGGACGCTCGCCGGCGGGCGGGCCGTCGTACCCCGAGCCTCGCGAGGTCATGGCGGCCGGAGGCTTCGCCAATCACCCTGCCTGGTCGCCCGATGGTCGCTGGCTGGCGGCCATCGGGGTGCTGCAACCCGCTCCGCTCGACGACGTCAGCCCGACGCTCCTGATCGGGCCTTCGGACGGTTCGGCGACTCCCTGGGCGCTTGCGCCTGACCTGGATCGCCCCGTCGGTAACTGGGCGGATACGGACCTCAACGGCTGGATGGTCTCGGGCCGGCCGGGGCCGTACTGGCTCGATTCGGCCACGATCGTGACCACGGTCACTGATCGTGGCCGCTCCCACCCCGTTCGCTTTGAGCTCGATCCTGCAACCGGAGCGGTCCGCAGCGCCCCGGTTGCCACGCCGCGCGACGCGCACGGGCCGTGGTCCGAGTCGACCAGCCATGCCCTGGGTGTCTCTGCGACCGGCACGATTGCGGTGCTCGGGACGCTCGGGACGAGGGCGATGGAGCTGATGACGCTCACGGCGAGCGGAGCGAGTGGCCGGCCCCGATGGCGAACCCGCTCGACGCTCGGTTCAGCCTGGCAGCAACGGCATCCCCAGCCCGAGATGCGCCGCTTCGATGCACCTGGTCCCGGCGGTCCGATCGAGACTTGGGTCGCGTCGCCACCAGGCTCCGGGGATATATCGCTCCCCACCGTGGTCGACGTCCACGGCGGGCCACTCGGCGCATGGGCACCGGCGCCCCACGTGGAGGTCGCCCTGCTGGTCGCCCGGGGCTATCGAGTCGTCCTCCCAAACATCCGTGGATCCACGAGCTACGGACGAGACTGGATCAGGCCGCAACTTGGCGACTGGGGCGGAGTGGACGCCACCGACGTCCATGCGGCACTCGATCACGTCGTCGGTCTTGGCCTCGCCGACCCAACGCGACTTGGCGTCCTGGGCCTCAGTTACGGTGGGTTCATGGTCCACTGGCTGATCGGGACGTCGGATCGCTTCAGGGCCGCCGTTTCCGAGAACGGCGTCACCAACCAGATCTCGGGGTGGGCGAACTCCGACTCCGGGCCCGAGTACGGCCGGGCCGCGCTGCTCGGCGACCCGTTCAGCCCCACGGGGATCGAGCGGCTGTGGCGCCAGTCACCGCTCCTCCACGTCATGTCCATCCGGACCCCGCTGTTGATGTTTCAGGCCGAAGCGGATCTGCGTTGCCCGGCGCAGGACAACGAGCAGCTGTTCATCGCGCTGCGCCACCTCGGGCGGGAGGTCGAATATGTCCTTTATCCGGAGGAGTCGCACGTGTTCTCCTCGAGCGGCCGCCCCGACCGCCGGATCGACCGGATGACCCGCATGCTCGACTGGTTCGATCGCCACCTCGTCGGGAGCGGGTAACCCGGACGCGGCGTCCGGACGTGGACCCAGCCGGGTCACCGGTCGAATCGCAGCTCCGCGCGACGGGTCAGCAGATGTCTGGCGGCGGTCCGATGCCCGGCCAGCGCAGCTCGCTCAAGACACGAGGACTGCGACCTACCCGCGGTCTGAGCCTGGAACCTGCCAACCAGGAATCCAGCGGCAAACGCATCGCCCGCGCCCGTCGTGTCTGTCGCCACGACGCTCCGTGTCCCAACGTCGAGACGGAGCGTGCGTTCGCCGGCTCCGCCGCGGGCGAGCACGGTCGCGCCCTGCGCCCCGCGCTTGATCACCGCCGTCGAGGCGAATTCGAGCAGCCCATCAGGTCGATTGGCCCCCAGCAGGGCCTCCGCCTCCGCCGCGGTTGCGAAGAGCAGATCCGGAGCGACTTCCGCCAACAGGGCCTGGGCATCGCGCCGACCTCCGGCCATGAGCGGCCCGATCGACGACAGATCCGAGCTCACCGCAGCGCCCGCCTCCCGCGCCAACGCCACGGCTCGCCGCCCGGCCTGCCCCAGCGGCTCGCCCAGCAGCGAGTAGGCCGGGACGTGGACGCTGTCGGCGGTCCTGAACCACTCGGGGCGTAGATCCCGTGGACCAAGCAGGAGCGCGGCACCTCGGTCCTGGACGAACGAGCGCTCAGCGTCTGCGCCAACCAACACGCCGATTCGGCCGGTGCGGGTGCCCGGCACGCGGATGACCCGAGGCGTCACACCGTCGCCACGCACAGCCGCGAGGAGCGCTCGCCCCGTGGCATCGCGACCGACGGCACACACGAGGCTCGTGCTCGCGCCAAGGCGGCCCAGCCATCGGGCGGTTGTGGCCGCCGACCCACCCTGGACCAGCGACACATGACCCGGGACGTCCGTCCCGATCGCCAGTTCGATGCTCGGCGCAAGCACAACGTCGAGCACGAGGTCGCCGACCACGACGACACGCATCCGCCGGAGCCGACTCAGGCCGACCGGGACTCGCGGCCGCAGTCGGGTCATGTGCGCATGGTAGGCGCCGCTTCCCTGACCGGCGTCGGCTCGACGAACCGGCTCCCTGCATACAGGTCGGCACCTACAATGGCGACCATTCGACGCCGTCCCCCCGGAGTGACCCCCGCATGACCTCGGTCAAGCCAGATATCGATCGCCTGGCCATCGACACCATTCGAACGCTGTCGATCGACGGCGTCCAGGCGGCAAATTCCGGGCACCCCGGAGCACCGATGGGCGCGGCGGCCATGGCCTACACGCTCTGGACACGGTTCCTCCGTCACGCCCCGACACACCCGGACTGGCCGGACCGCGACCGGTTCGTGCTGAGCGCCGGGCATGCCTCGATGCTGCTCTACTCGATGCTCCACCTGACCGGCTATGACGTCACGCTCGAGGACCTCATGTCGTTCCGCCAGTGGGGATCGCGGACACCGGGACATCCGGAATTCGGCCTGACGCCTGGTGTTGAGGCGACGACCGGACCCCTCGGCCAGGGGCTCACCAACGCCGTGGGCATGGCGATCGCCGAGCGACGACTGGCGCACGAATTCAATCGTGACGGGCACACGATCGTTGACCATCGGACGTACGTCATCGCCAGCGATGGCGATCTCCAGGAAGGGATCGCGTCGGAGGCGGCCTCGCTGGCGGGTCACCTGCGCCTGGGCAAGCTCATCGTCCTGTACGACGACAACGGGATCCAGCTCGATGGCCCCACATCGATGGCCTGGTCGGAAGATCGGGTGGCCCGCTTCGAGGCCTACCGCTGGCACACCGCGGTCGTGGCGGACGGCAATGACGTCGCTGCAATCGAGGCCGCGATCAGGGATGCCCGGGCAGACGATCGACCGAGCCTGATCGCCGTGCGCACCAGCATCGGGTTTGGCAGCCCGAACAAGCAGGATTCGCAGAAGGCCCACGGCGCGCCCCTCGGACCTGACGAGGTGCGCCTGACCAAACTGGCCTATGGCTGGGATCCCGAGCGCACCTTCTTCGTGCCGGACGAGGCGGCGCGCCTGTTCCGCTCGGCCGTCCCGGCCGGCGAGGAACTCGTCGCCGGTTGGGAGTCGGACGTTGCCGCCTATGCGGCCGCGCACCCCGATCTCGCGGCCGAGTTCTCGCGGCGAGTCGCCGGTCGACTCGCCGAGGGTTGGGACGCGGAGCTGAAGGTCTATGAAACGGGATCCGAGGTAGCCTCCAGGAATGCCTCGCAGGACGCGATCCAGGCACTGGCCGCGCGTGTACCGGAGCTGTTCGGCGGCGCCGCTGACCTGTCCGAATCGAACCTCACCGACGTCAAGGGTGCCGCAAACTTCAGCGCAGGAGAATCGGGTCGCAACCTTCGCTTCGGTGTGCGCGAGCACGCCATGGGTGGAATCGCCAACGGGATCGCCTATCACGGCGGGTTCATCCCGTACGACGCCACGTTCCTCACCTTTTCGGACTATATGCGCGGCTCCGTGCGTCTCTCGGCGCTCGTCGGACTCCACGTCATCCACGTTTGGACGCACGACTCCGTGGGCCTGGGCGAAGACGGGCCGACCCACCAGCCGGTCGAGCATTACGCCGCCCTTCGTGCGATCCCCAACCTGTGGTTCATCCGACCGGGTGACGCCAACGAGACGGCGGCGGCGTGGGCGCTGGCCGTGGAACGGCGCGGCGGCCCGGTCGCCCTTGCCCTGACCCGCCAGAAGCTCCTGACCCTCCCGGACACGGATCGGCTCGCGCGCGATGGCGTGCGACGCGGCGGCTACATCCTGCGGGAGGCCTCGGGACGCGGCGGGCCCCAGCTGATCCTCATCGCTACCGGGTCGGAACTGCAACTCGCGTCCGCCGCGGCCGAGACGCTCGAGGCCGACGGGATCCCGACCCGTGTCGTCTCGCTCCCCTGCTGGGAGGCGTTCGATGCCCAGGACGCGGCGTATCGCGCTGGCGTCCTGCCGCCACAGGTTCGAAAACGTGTCGGGGTCGAGATCGGCGTCACGCTCGGCTGGGAGCGTTGGGTCGGCGACGAGGGCGCGATCATCGGGCTCGACCACTTCGGCGCCTCGGCGCCCGCCGGAATCATCTTCGAGAAGTTCGGGTTTACGGCGGAGCGTGTGGCCGACGTCGCTCGGCGCGTCGTCCGCGAGGGCCTTCACGGCCGGATCCCGACCCTCGACGGCGGCCACTTCGGCCGCCAGATCGCGGGGCACTGAACAGCGCCACAACTTGAGCTGGCCCATTTCGACGAAGGCCTCGACGGAATTGCGGCGATCGCCGGGCAGGCACCGCCGTGGGTCGCCCCGCGCCTCTTGCGGACGTGACAACCGGAGGCGTATCCTTGACTCACCATGGATGAAGTAAAGCGACTACGACGCCGAAAGGGCTTTACCCGGCTGAGTCGGAAGAATCAGGTGACGCTTCCAGTCGACGCGGTCGCGAGGACAGGGCTGCGTCCTGGCGACAGCATCGAGGTGGAGGCTCGAGCCAATGGCGATATCGTCCTCCGACGTGAGAAGGACCCGCTCGAGCGGTACTACGGCTCCATGACCGGAATGTTTCCCCCCAACTATCTTCGGGATCTCCAAGACGAATGGGAATGACCGTTCTGGACACCGGCATCCTCATCGCGCTCGTCGACGCCGGCGACGCGCACCATTCAGCCGCCCGGACCGTGATTCGGGAACGACGCGAGGCCGGGGACCAATTCGTCGTCCCGGTCGCGGCATACGCCGAGTTCATGGTTCGCGCCTATCTGGATGATCCAGCCATGGTCATGTTCCGCGACGGGCTCGTCGACGCCATCCCGGCCCGCGTCGAACCGGCAACTCGAGAGATCGGTCGCCAGGCAGCCGCCATCCGGGCACGGGATGGCCAGCGGGTCAAACTGCCCGATGCGCTGATCATCGCGACGGCAATCGTGCTCAGGGCTGACCTCGTATTGACCGCGGATGCTCTGTGGCCCCCACAGGATGTCCCCGTCACGGTCCTTGGGACCCACTGAACATGCGCGTCGCGTTTGCTGCGGATCATGCCGGGGCCGCGCTCAAGGATGAGCTGTTTGGCCGGCTTGCCCGTGCGGGCCTGGGCGACGACCTTGTCGATCTCGGCGGTGACGGCTCCGACCCGACCGACGACTATCCGGATTTCGCCCAGCGCCTGGGGCGCGCGATCCAACGTGGTGAGGCAGACCGGGGGATTCTCATCTGCGGCTCCGGGGTCGGTGCGAGCGTTGCGGCCAACAAGATGCGTGGCGTCCGGTCCGCGATCTGCCACGACACCTATTCCGCGCACCAGGGCGTGGAACACGATGACATGAACGTCATGACCCTGGGTGCCCGGGTGATCGGACCGGAGCCTGCGTTCGAATGCGCGGTCGCGTTCCTGGCGGCGACATTCGGCGGCGAGGAGCGCCACCAACGACGACTCGACAAGGTGCGCGCCATCGAATCCGGCGACTCCGGAGGGGCCGGCGACTCCGGAGGGGCCGGCGACTCCGGAGGGGCCGGAGGGGCCACCGAAGCCTGATGCCGTCCAGGCACCTGGGCCTGGTCATCGTCACGGGCGAGCATGATGCGACCGGGACGGCACGTTTCTCCCGCAACCCCATGCGCTCGAGGCGCTCGAGGCGATGGCTCCCGCGCTGGCGCTCGTCAGGGGCGCCTGACTCGCTCGGCAGACCGGACCGGCGGCGTACCATGGCCCAGCCGTGGGCGGCGAAGGCACGACCGCCGCGGCTTCGACCTGTACCAGCAGGATCCCGACCCCGCACCAGTCTCCGGAGGTCACGATGACGGAGCCCACCCCGACCACGACCGTTGCGCGATTCAGTCTGGGTGTCGGCGAGCGTGCCTACGAGGCTACGGTCGAACAAGCCCGGATCGAGGACTGGGCGACCCGCCTGTTCGATCGCGACGTGACGCTCTGGTCGACAGACAGGCGGGTCGGAGCCACGATCGCCGATCGGCTTGGCTGGCTCGACGCGCCGGGCCACTTCGCCGACCGGACCGCCGCGCTCGAGGGCTTCGGTGACGCGATCGTCAACGAGGGCTACACCACCGTCGTGGTCGCCGGGATGGGCGGCAGCAGCCTCGCTCCGGACGTCCTGCACCGCACGTTCGGCTCGCAGGACGGCTATCCGGCGCTGCGGATCCTGGACTCGACGGACCCGGCCTACGTTGCCGCCACCTTCGATGACCTCGATCCGCTCAAGACGCTCGTCCTGATCGCCTCAAAATCGGGCACGACGACGGAGCCGAATGCCTTCCTGGCCGACACCTGGGCCCGCACCCACGCGGCGCTGGACGCGGTCGGACATCACACCTACGAGACACCCGGCGCCTTCATCGTGGCGATCACCGATCCGGGCAAGAGCGTCGAGGCGATCGCCCACCATGACGACTTCCGCGAGATCTTCCTCAATCCACCCGATATCGGCGGTCGCTACGCCGCGCTGAGTTATGTCGGGCTCGTGCCGGCGTCACTGATCGGCCTCGACCTTGACGCGCTGCTGGCGTCGGCCTTGGCGATGCTCGGCGCGTGTCGAGAGCCAGATCCGATCGCGAACCCCGGTTTGAGCCTGGGGATCGCGATGGGCACCCTGGCCCAGGCAGGACGCGACAAGCTCACGTTCCTGACCGACGACGCGATCTCGTCTTTCGGGGCCTGGGCGGAGCAATTGATCGCGGAGAGCACGGGCAAGCACGGCGTCGGCATCGTGCCGGTGGACCTGGAGCCCCTCGGGGCGGTCGAGGCCTATGGATCGGATCGGGCGTTCGTGCGCCTCGCGCTGGCGGGTGTCGATGGCCCGGGCAATCGCGACCGGGACGCCCTCGCCCGTGCGCTTGAAGCGGCCGGCCACCCGGTCATCCGGATTACGATCGCGGACCCCATTGACCTGGGTGCCGAGTTCATCCGCTGGGAGGTGGCCACCGCGATCGCCGGTGCGGTCCTGGGCATCGACCCGTTCGACCAGCCAAACGTCGAGGAGGCCAAGCAGCTCACCCGGGACGTGCTCGCCCGTCACGGTCGCGGGAATGGCGAGGCTGCGCCGGCGCATACGCCGATCGCCACGGGTAATGGACTGATCCTCCAAGGCGACGCTTGGCTGCGGCTCGGCACCGGCACCGACGGCGGTGACGACCGCGGGGTCCCAGGTGCGCTGGCCCGACACCTCGCCCGCCGCCCCGAGAACGCCTACCTGTGTCTCCAGGCATTCATCGCGCCGACACCGGGCCGGGACGAGGCCATCGCCAGGATTCGCGCGCTGCTCCGGGACCGGACCCGCCAGGCAACGACGGCTGGCTACGGCCCGCGCTTCCTGCACTCGACCGGCCAGCTGCACAAGGGTGGCGCACCCATCGGTTGGTTCATCCAGCTCACCTCGGGTCACCCGACGGATCGTCCGATCCCAGGCTGGCCGTACACGTTCGGCCAGTTGATCGATGGCCAGGCCGACGGGGATTTCGCGGCCATCGAGGCCCACCAATCGCCGATCCTGCGGGTCAACCTGGGCGACGACCCGGACGCCGGGCTGGCCGCCCTGGAACATGCCCTGGCCATCGCCCTCGATCAGTCATAGGAGGCGTTGAACGACATGCATCTCGGGTTCATCGGTCTGGGCCGGATGGGGGCCAACATGGTCCGCCGCCTGGTGCAGGACGGCCATCACGTCGTCATCTACAACCGGACGCCCGAGAAGACGACCGAAGTCGCGGGAGAGGGCGAAGGGGCGATCCCCTCGTATTCGATCGCGGAGCTCGTCTCGAAGCTGGAGAAGCCGCGTTCGGTCTGGGTGATGGTCCCGGCCGGCGATGCCACCGAAGCCCAGATCGCCGAGCTGCTGGGCCATCTGGAACCAGGTGACACGATCATCGATGGCGGCAACACCAACTTCCACGATGACGTGCGCCGGCACGGCGAGCTTGCCGCGAAGGGGATCGGCTATGTGGATGCCGGGACCTCGGGCGGGATCTGGGGTCTCAAGGTCGGGTTCTGCCTCATGGTCGGTGGAGACGCGGCCGTGGTCGACCCGCTCGTGCCGATCTTCACGTCGTTGGCGCCTCCCGGCGGCTATCTGCACGTGGGCGGCCCGGGTGCCGGCCACTACGTGAAGATGGTCCACAACGGGATCGAGTACGGGCTCATGCAGGCCTATGCCGAGGGCTTCGAGATCATGCACGCCAGCGACTACACGCTCGATCTCGGCGCCATCTCCGAGTTGTGGATGCAGGGTTCGGTCGTCCGCTCCTGGTTGCTGGAGCTTGCCGTGCGGGCGTTCAAGGCCAACGGCCAGGATCTCGAACACCTCAAGGGCTTTGTGGCCGACTCCGGCGAGGGCCGCTGGACGGTCCAGGAGGCGATCGACCATGACGTGCCGGCCCCCGTCATCACGCTGTCGCTGCTGACCCGCTTCCGCTCCCGCCAGGACGATTCGTACGGGGCCAAGGTGCTCGCCGCGCTGCGCAACGAGTTCGGCGGCCACGCGGTCAAGACGGAGTAGCGCGGGGTGGCGTCAGGTCGGAGCAGGGGCACGGCGGCCGGGCCAGGAGCCGTGGACGGGCCGGGGGCCGTGGCCGCACCGCGTCCCAGAGACGTGCCCCAGACGATGAAGGACATCCGGATCGCGCGGCAGGGGAAACGAAACACCCGGCCAAAGGCGCTCGAGAACGTGCTCCGTGAGGGGCTGCGGCTCGATCGTGTGCCCGACCCCTGCGTGGTCGTCCTGTTCGGTGGCACGGGTGATCTCGCCCACCGCAAGGTCGTCCCCGCGCTGTACCAGCTGTGGCGGACCAACCTGCTGCCGCACGAGTTCATGCTCCTGGCGATCGGTCGGCGGGAGCAGGATGACGAGACCTATCGCACCGCCATCCGGGCGTCGCTGGAGAAGTACAGCCGGGTCCTGCCGCTCGACGACGACGCGTGGCGCTCGTTCGCTGACCGGATCACCTACCAGCGGCTGGATTTTGGTGACGCTGCCGGGTTCGACGGCCTCGCTGTCCGGCTCGACGAGCTCGACGCCGCCCACGGCACGCGTGGCAACCGCCTGTTCTATCTGGCCACGCAACCCTCGCAGTTCGCCGAGATCGTCGCTCAGCTCGGTCGAGTCGGCCTGGACCATGAGTTGCACGACGTTCGCTGGCGGCGAGTCGTCATCGAGAAGCCATTTGGCCACGACTCGGACTCCGCGAAGCGGCTGAACCGCGATGTTGGTCGGGTGTTCCGCGAGTCGCAGGTCTATCGGATCGATCATTACCTGGGCAAGGAGACGGTCCGCAACCTGCTGGTCCTGCGCTTCGGCAACGGAATCTTCGAGCCGCTGTGGAACCGGCGTTACGTCGACCACGTTCAGATCACGGTGGCCGAATCGATCGGGATTGAGGGCCGTGGCTCGTTCTACGAGGAGACCGGCGCGTCGCGCGACTTCCTCCAGAACCACCTGCTCCAGCTGGTCTGCCTGGTGGCCATGGAGCCGCCAGCGGCGTTCTCGGCAGACGCCCTGCGCGATGAGAAGCTCAAGGTGATGCGGGCGATCTCGGGGGCGCCAAGACATGTCGCGAGCACGGTCGTTCGGGGGCAGTACGGACCGGGCTGGGTGGCCGCCACCCAGGTGCCCGGCTATCGCCAGGAACCCGAGGTTGATCCGACCTCGGAGACGGAGACCTTCGTGGCCGCGCAGCTCATGATCGATGACTGGCGCTGGTCAGGGGTCCCGTTCTACGTTCGGGTCGGGAAGCGGCTGCCCAAGCGGTCGACGGAGATTGCGATCCAGTACCGCGAAGTCCCGCACCGCCTGTTCAAGGACGAGGGCGTCGAGCCGGACGCGAACCTGCTCGCCATCCGCATCCAGCCGGACGAAGGGATCATGCTGCGCTTCGGCGCCAAGGTCCCGGGCCTCGGCATCGACGTGCGTTCCGTCACCATGGACTTCACCTACGGCTCGGCGTTCAGCGTCGACTCGCCCGACGCCTACGAGACGCTCATCCTGGACGCGCTCAAGGGCGACGCGTCGCTGTTCACGCGGGCCGACGAGGTCGAGGAGGCCTGGAGCATCGTGGACCCGATCGTCGACTCGTGGGCGGACGAGCCGCCGCCCGTCTTCCCCAACTATGACGCCGGCACCTGGGGTCCGGCGGCCGCCGACGAGATGCTGACCCGTGAGGGTCGTCGCTGGCGGCGGATCTGACCGGCGATGCTTCCCGCAACCCAGCTCAAGATTGGTCAGCCGGCCCTGCGCTGGTCGGCGCACGCTCACAGCATTGCCGAGATCGAACGGGAGCTGCTGCGAATCTGGTCGACCCCCGACCTGACGACAAGGATCGACGACGCACCCGGGCGCCATATCGCCGCCCGCACCAGCGTCATGAACCTCGTGGTCATCGCCCGGTGGCCGGAGCTGGCCGAACGGTGTGCGGCCACGATCCAGTCGCTGACCGGGCGCCATCCATCGCGCACGATCGTCATCCAGTCCGCCGATCCCGACGGTCCGTCATGGCTCGACGCCCGGATCGAAGCTCACTGCGTCCTGCCGCGCGAGGATGCGCCGGAGATCTGCGCAGAAACCATCTCGGTGACCTGTGGCGGGGAATCCGGACGGCACCTCGCAGCCATCGCGATGCCGCTGGTCGTCCACGATCTCCCGGTGACCGTCTGGTGGCCGGGCGAGCCTTCGTTTGCCACCCGGGCGGCAAGAGACCTGCTGGCCGGGGCAGATCGTTTGATCGTGGATGGCTCCGCGTGGAGTGGGGACGGCCTGGTCCGGCTGCGCGAGATGGCGAGGCTGCCGCGGACCATGCGCCTGACCGTGAGTGACTTTGCCATGATCCGTCAGTCGCGCTGGCGGGAAGCCATCGCCTCTACCTTCGATGACCCGGAATTCCTCCCGTACCTGGGCTCGATTCGAAGGATTGCGGTCACCTACAGCACGCACGACAAGGACGAGGCGGCCGGCTCGACGAACCTGATCAAACCCGTCTACCACGTCGCCTGGCTGGCGTCGCGTCTGGGACTCACGGTGGAGGCGCCACTGGGCCCGGCAGGAAGCCGCGGGCGCACGGCCGGAGCGACCAAGCCGGGAGCGGGCGCTCGGCCCGCGCCCAAGCCGGGAGCGGGCGCTCGGCTCGCCCCCGGCCGCGGCCTGGTCGCGACGCTGTCGGACGGCCGTTCGGACGTCGCCGTGGTGATCCGCCCGGTGGTCTCGCCAACGCCGGCCGGCACCACGCTCCGGGTCGAGATTCTTGCAGAGCGACGCGGATCGGAGCTTCGAATCGATGTCACGGCGGAGGCCGAGACGGTCCATGTGCGTGTCTGGCAGGACGGGGTCGAGGTCCTGGATCGCCGCTTTCGAGCTGCTCGACGGACGGACGTGGACCTGCTCGCCGAATCGATCGAGACCGGCCGACGGGACCCGGTCGCGATGGGCGCACTGCGCTCGGCCGCCGACCTCGCGGGCCCGTTGTGACGGTCGAAGCCGGTCGATCCACCGGTCTGAGCGAACCCGAGCTCGTCGTGCTTGATACGCCCAGGGCAGCGACGATGTTCGCGGCCGAGCGGGTCGCGACGATCCTGGCAGAGGCGGTCCGGGCGCGAGGCCGGGCGGACTGGGCGACCACCGGGGGCTCCGTGGTCCCGGGTCTCTACCGTGCCCTCGCCGCTCCGGGGCTTGGTGATGCGGTACCGTGGTCGGCCGTTCACGTCTGGTGGGGCGATGACCGCTGCGTCCCGCGCGATGACCCGTTGTGCAATGTCAGGCCGCTCGAAGACGTCCTGCTGCGGTCTGGAGCCATTCCGTTGCCGGCCGCAAACATCCACCCGTTCCCGGTTGACGCGGCCATTGCCGCCGGGATGAGCGCCGCATGGGCCGCCGCACAGGTCGCCGCCGAACTGCGGGGCGCCAAGCTCGTAACGGTCGACGGCTGGCCGGTCCTTGACCTGGTCCTGCTCGGTGTTGGGGCAGACGGACACGTGCTGTCGGTCTTCCCGGGGTCGACTGCCTTCGATTCGACCGACTGGGCGCTGCCGATCCCGGCCCCAACCCACATTGCACCGCATGTTGAGCGGATGACCTTGAACCCGGCCATCCTGGGCGTCGCGCGGTCCCTGCTGGTCGTGGCCACCGGCGCCTCGAAGGCGACGATCCTCGGCGAGGTCCTTGGCAGCGCCCGCGACCCGCGGCGGTGGCCAGCCCAGCTCGCGAGACGCCCAACCGCCACGTGGATCCTCGACGAAGCCGCCGCAGCCAATCTGCCTCTACCCGTGCGCCAACGATATGTGCTTGAAGCGCCCGGTCCAGATCCGACCCGACGGACGGTCTCGAGCCCGCCAGGCTGACCGAATGCTGGATCTGGGCCTCGCCGGCTGGGTCGTGGTCGGCTTCATCGCCGGGGCTCTTTCTGGCGCCCTGATCGGTGGGCGAACGGCTCGGGGTTGCCTGCCGAATGTCGTGGTCGGTGTGGTCGGTGGAGTCGTCGGTGGCTGGCTTGCCCGGGAGATGGGCTTCGCTCCGGTCGGGGGCTTCATCGCTGCCGTAGTCGTCGCCGTCTTCGGAGCGCTCATCGTGCGCCTGGTGCTGAACGCCCTCGATCGCAGCTGAGCGATCGCCCGTCCGGCGGACTACCATCAGTTCATGACGAATTCAGCCGACGCCAGGCCCGCTGCGGAATTGGACCAGGGCAGCCGACCCTACTCCCCCGGGCTCGAGGGTGTGATCGCCGGCGAGACAAGTCTCTCCTACGTCGATGGCGAACGCGGCCGGCTGACCTACCGCGGCTACCGGATCGGCGACCTCGTCGCTCACGGCACCTATCCGTCCGTCGCCAACCTGCTGTGGACGGGCGACTGGGACCCGGCCCACCGACTCCCGACGTCGCCGATCCCGCCGGCTGTGCTCACGGTCCTGCGAGCCTTGCCGGCCACCACCAAGCCGATGGATGCGTTGCGCACGGCGGTTTCCGCGTGGGGAACCACCGCGGACCTGCCCTGGCCACCGACCGTTGAGCAGGCGCGTGGGCTCACCTCGTTCTCGCCCTCGGCACTGGCGGCGTTCGCCCGCCTCCGCGCGGGCCAGGAGCCGGTCGAGCCCGACCCATCGCTGGACCTGGTCGAAGGGTTCCTCTACCAGCTGACCGGTTCACGCCCGGATGCAGGCACCGCGCGAGCGCTCGATGCCTACTTCATCGTCGGGGCGGAGCACGGCTTCAATGCATCCACCTTTACGGCCCGGGTCATCACCTCGACGCGCTCGGATCTCGTTTCAGCAGTCACCGGAGCGATCGGCACCATGAAGGGACCGCTTCACGGCGGCGCCCCGTCCGAGGTCGTTGACCAGCTGTCCCAGGTGGGATCCGCGGATCACGCCGAGGCATGGGTCCGCGAGGCCCTGGCGCGCGGCGAGCGCCTGATGGGCTTCGGGCACCGCGTCTACCGGGCCTACGACCCGCGCGCGGCCGCGTTGCGAACCGTCGCCGAGGGGATGGAGCACAAGCCGGACTGGCTCCAGCTCGCGATCGAGGTCGAGGACGTGGCGCTGCGCGTGCTGGCCGAGATGCACCCGGATCGACCGCTCAAGACGAACGTGGAGTTCTACGCGGCACCGGTGCTGATGGGCGTCGGGCTAGCGCCGGACCTGTTCCCGGCCACCTTCTCGCTTGCCCGTCACGCCGGCTGGACGGCCCACGCTCTCGAGCAGGCCGCCAACAACCGGCTTATTCGCCCGGACGTCAACTACGTCGGCCCAGCGGAGCGCGACCTTCCGGGCTTTGGGACTGCCACGAACTAGGTCCTCTCATCGGCGGGGACCAAGAGGCGAGCAAGCAGCGAGTGGTTTCACTCGTCGTGGAGCGTCGGCCCTGGCGAGCTGATCGCCGCTTCAGAGCCAGCCGCGCCGCCGGAAATAGGCGACCATCACGACGAGCAGGACCACCATCAACAGCATGATCGCGAGGAACGCCAGCGGCATTCCCTCGCCCGGCACTGGGACATTCATGCCGAAGATGCTCGCGATCAGGGTCAATGGCAGGAGCACGACGCTTGCCGCGGTCAGGATCCGGAACGAGTCGTTCAGGCGATGCGATAGCACGGATTCGTTGGTCGATTCGAGGGCCTCGATCACCTCCTTGTAGTTCTCGAGGGTGTCCCAGATCCGCTCGGCCGCGTCCGAGATGTCATCGAAATAGATCTCCAGCTCTTCCTGGAGATAGCGCTGCTTGGTCCGCTCCAGGTCGCGCAGGACGGCCCGCTGGGGGCGCACGATCCGCCGGAAATTGATGATTTCCTGCTTCGCCTCGGAGATGTCGCGGACGATCTCCGATGAGCGACCCTCGAAGATGTCGTCCTCGATGCGATCGAGCTTGACCGCCATCTTGCGGAGCATTGGAAATGAGGCATCCACGCACGTGTCGACGATCTTGTAGAGCAGGTAGCCCGACCCCTTGGACAGCGTCGCTTGGCGCAGGTCGTCCTTCTCGCGATAGCGCTCGAACATCGCGGTCAGCGGCGGCAACGGGATATTGGGCAGGGTGATCAGGTAGTCCGGGCCCATGAACAGGTCGAGCTCGGCGGTGAGCATCCGCGACGTCGACTTCTCGAACATCGGGAAGTGCAGCACGATGAATACGTAGTCGTCGTACTGGTCCAGCTTGGGCCGGTTGTTGCGTGAGTAAACATCCTCGTAGTCGAGCGGGTGGAAATCGAACTGCGCCTCGAGCCACTCGCGATCCGCCGCGCGGGGCGACTCGATGTGGATCCAGCGCAACCCGGCGGCCTCGATGATCTCCGGGGCGGCCGTCTCGGTCGGAGCGACGGCAGCCGCGGCAGGCCGGCGGTTCGCTCGGGGGCGGGGCAACGCGATGTTCGGCACGATTGCATCGTACGCCACGGGTGTGCCGCAAGGTTCCGGCGCGGGGGTGCCCCGTCGAGACGCCGGGCGGGGGCCTCACCGCGCTGCCGAGGCCGGCCGTGTCGGGACGGTTCAGCCTCCATGACCCGGTTTGCGCCGGGCCGAGCGCCGGGCCGAGCGCCGAGCTGCCCGGCGCCAGGCCGAGCGCCGGGCCGAGCGCCGGGCGCCAGGCCGAGCTGCCGGGCGCCGGGCCGGGCGCCGGGCTCAACTGCCGGGCGCGAGGCTCAACTGCCAGTTTCGAGATCGGGTTGAACGAGCGCGGTCCCATTCCCAGATTGCACGCTGGCGGCCCGGGTGAGCAGGTTCATGCGGACTTCGCAACTGGCAATTGACCTGCGCTGCCAGGAGGCGGATGACCCGTCCGCCCGGGCTCAGCGCCCGGGCCGAGCGCCGGGCCGGGCGCCAGGCCGAGCGCCGGGCCGGGCGCCCGGGGGCGAAGTACCCGACCGGGCACGGGGCGAGCAGAACGCACGAAAGCGCCCGAAGGAACTGGTAGGCACCGGCCATTCGACGGGTCCAGAAACTACAGCAAGCCGCAGTCCCTGATCGCCGCCGGGTCCCTCGCTCGCCGGCCTTGCGACCTTCGAGCCTGGTTCCCGGGACCGTCCCGAGGATCACTCCCCGGTGCGGTCTGGCGGTTCGCACCTGCCCCTTCGGGCGAGACGAAATGTACGTCCCGAGCCGGGTGGCTCACAAGGCCCTTGTCCACGAACTTTGCTGACATACCTGCAAGTTATCCCCGAACATGGCACTGCTGTGGAAGGTCTGTGGATACACTCACCGTTGGGAGGTGCGGCCCAGATGACGAAACGGCTCAGACGCCCGGCGATCGTGGCCATCCCCGACCCTTGTTTGGTTGTCCTCGTCGGGGCCGCGGGTGCCGGCAAGACCACGTTCGCGGCCCGCCATTTCGAAGGGCCCGAGATCCTGTCGTCCGACGGCTTTCGTGCCCAGATCTCGGGCGATGCGGCGGATCAGCGGGCGACCGGGGCGGCCTTCGCGCGACTCCATCGTGAACTGACCAGCCGCCTGGAAGCGAGCCTGCTGACCGTGGTCGATGCGACGAATATCGAACGGGCAGCGCGCGGCGCCCTGCTGGCCCGCGCCAAGGCAGCGGGTGTACCGGCCGTCGCCATCGTGCTGGACCTGCCCACGGCCGTCGTGCTCGCACGCAATGCTGCGAGAACAGGTCGCAAGGTTGACGAATCCGTCGTCCGTCGTCACCTCGGGCGGATGCGGACGACACTTGCCGCCGCCGATGGCGGCCTGCGAGCCGAGGGGTTCTCCGCCGTGGTGCTCCTGCGGGACCCTCGTGACCTCGAGGCGATCAGCCTCGTCCGCGAGGCCGCGGCTCAGCCGACGTAGCGGTCGTCCGAATAGCACCAGACGAAGCCGGTGCCCGCGGGCATCTGGTAGATGACCGGGTGGTCGACATCCACCGCGTGGACGCGGGCATGGCCGGCCTGCGAGTCACAGCAACCCACATGACCGCAGGTCGCACGCAGGCGTAGGCTGCTTTTGCTGCCGCACTCCTCGCAGGCCGCACCGCTGCTGGGGGTCGCGCGCTCTGACGGGACGTGTGCGCAGGCAACGTGACTCGATGCCCTGGGTCCGTGCAAGAGCTCCATGGCGGGACAGTAGCAGGGACGGGTGACATTGCCATCCGCGCGCTGCGCCATGACGCCGATCGGGATCCACGCCGAGCGCCGGAACCTTCGCCGTGCGCCGGGATCCACGCCGAGCGCCGGAACCTTCGCCGTGCGCGCGGCGGGCTCTACGCCGAGCCCGCCGCGATGCACACAATGGCGGTGGCGGCCAGGACGAGCCCGACGACATGCGATCGGGTGACCCGTTCGCGCAGCACGATGGCGGCCAGCACGACGGTCGTCGCCGGGTAGAGCGACGAGAGAGCCGCGGCAATGGCCAGCGAGCCAGCCTGGACCGCCAGGATGAACGCGGCGTTGCCCGCCATGTCGAGCACGCCGACGCCGGCCATCGCCGGTATCAGCCGCCGCTCCGCGCGCCACGGTTGGCGGCCGACCAACAGGACAGCGCCAATCAGCAACGCCTCGGTCGCCCGGATGATCGTCAGCGGTCCAAAGGTATGGCCCTCGCCAATCTGGCTGATCGTCACGCTGAACCCACCCAACGAGAGACCCGCAACGACAGCAAGGCCCAGACCCGATGGACCCTGGCGGTCGTCATCGATGCGCGACACGACCACCACGGCGACGATGGCGAGACCGATGCCGAAGACAGTGGTCGATGACGGAACACCCTCGAACACGATGCCGAACGCGACCGGTATGACCGCTGCGAGGACCCCCGTGACGGGCGCCACCACGCCCATCCGACCGATCGCCAGGCCGCGATAGAGCCCGACAATCCCGATGCAGCCGAAGACGCCGCCGGCGATACTCCAGGCGACGTCGGGCGCGGGCGGCACACTCTCGCCGCCGCCCACACCAAGGACCAGGGCAACGGCCGTCCCGACCAGCTGCGACACCAGAACAACCGAAAGCACCGGAGCTCGGCGACCGAGCAGCCCACCAGAAAAGTCACCCGCCCCCCAGGTCAGTGCCGAAACAAGACCCAGGGCGATGACCGTCATCCCTGCCGGCAGCAGCTCGATCAGGCTGGCTGTCCGGTTGCGGCGGTATCGAGCGCTGTTGGGCCAGTGAGCTCGACGACGGCATCGGCGACTGCGTCGTAGCGACCCGACGTCGTGAGGTAGATGACCTGGAAGTCCGCGGCGAGGGTCTTGAGCAGGTCGAGCGCGTTGGCCGCGCGGGTGTCGTCCAAGGTCACGAATGGGTCATCGAACACGAGCGGCGGCCGCCGATCGCCGGTGACCAGCCGAACCAGCCCCAGTCTCGCAACGAGGTACACGAGGTCCAGGGTGCCCTGGCTCAGTGCAGTCACCGGGACCCAGTCGTCGCGCTCCGGTGCGTGGACCTCGATGTCCAGCGTCCGATCATCGACCCGGACCCGACGGTACCGGCCGCCGGTCGCGACCGCCAGGTCGCGAACCATGTGGGCCTCGAGGTAGCGCGTCGCGGTCTTCATCGTTGCCTGCTCCGCGCGATCGATCCCCGCGAGCGTGGCGGCATAGACGCGCTGGCGGCGCTGGAGCAGCGCGAGTTGCTCCTGCCACGTGGCGAGCCGCTCCGCCTGTGCGGCTACCTGCTCCGCGTCCACCGGGTTGGCCTCGACCCGGGCCCGGGCATTCGCTTCGTCGTCGCGCGCCCGCTCCAATGACCCCTCGCCGTCGTGTACCTCGACTTCGAGTCGTTCGCGCGCCCGTGGCTCCTTGGCGATCGGACCGAGTGCCTCCAGGGCGCTGGTCTTCTGCTCGATTTCGAGGGCGGCCGCATCGCGCGTGGCCGGCAGGGTCTCAGCCGGCTCCTTTCCAACGAGACCCTCCAGCTGCGCCGACAGGCGGTCGATCTGGGCGACGTGGGCCTCCTCGCGGCTGAGGCGGTCCTCGGCCTCAGCGGGATCCGCCACCCCGAGCGTCCCCAGATGCTGCTCCATCCCGGCTTCGGTCAGGCGCAGCTCCGCTTCCATTTCAGAGCGGCCGCGCAACCGTCGATCAATCTCGACATCGCGGAGCTGGCCCTGCATCTGATCCGTGCGCCGCAGCCAGACCGAAACGCCGCCCAGGATCAGGCCCATGGCGGCAATCCCGACGCCGATCAGGCTGGGAACCACGCCCGGTTCTGCGATGGCCAGGGCGCCGGCCGCGAAGGACGCGACAGCAATCACGAGGCCGATGACGACCCACACCACCGACAGGCGGGCCAAGGGACGCCACGTGCCCGATTGCTTGACCTCGAAGGACACCTCGATCTCGCCCGAGAGTGCGGCCCTGAGTTCGCGGATCCGTGTGTCGAGCCCCCGGATCCGTTCGACCGCGGGTCGGAGCACCGCGAGGGGCGTCGGCGATGGGTGGCTCGATGCCAATACGTCGATCTCGGCCGCGATCTTAACCGCCTGCCGGTACCGTTCATAGCGCTCCGTGGCGTTGGCCCGCTCGGCCGTGATCCGCTCCGCCTGACGGGCCTTTTCGAGCATGCCCCGCCGCTCGGTCAGTGCCGTTTCGGCGTCCGACCGCCGCTCCCGCGCGCCAGACAGAGTGTCTCGGTCGCGTTCAAGCTGCGCCAGGCTCAGTTCACCCTGTTCGAGTCCGGCCTTCGCCTCAGCGACGCCCTGGTCGGCGACCTTGAGCCGTCCGGGATTGCGATCGCCCCTGGTCGTCAGGTCGTGGAGCGCCTTGTCCAGCTTCTTGCGGGCTCGGCTCGTGCCCCGGTCGGCCCCGCTGATCGACGCCTGGAGCCGGTCGCGCAGTGCCCCCTCGTCGCGCGACAGGTCGCTCAGTTCGAAGTGGTGGACCGATGCGGTCGAGCGGAAGAAACCCTCCGTGGGAATACCGGTCAGCTCCGCCAGGACCTGGTCGGCGAGCGTCGGATCCGAAATGGCCTGACCGTCGTAATCGAGCCGGACCGTCCCCTTCCCGCCGGCAAACGTCTTTTCGACTCGGCCGGTCTTGCGCCCATCGTCGTCGTCCTGTTCGAACTCGATCGAAATGATCGAGCGCGCGCTGTCCGGCGCATCCCACGGTCGGAGAGCTTCGATCTCCGCGGCGGTACTGGTAACGCGACGAGTCAGGACCAGCTCCAGGGCGCGCTGGATGGTGCTTTTGCCCGCCTCGTTCGGCCCCCGGACGATGGTCAGGCCCGGCGCGAAATCAACGTCGAGCGCGCGATAGCGTCGGAAGTCCTGGGCAATCAGCTTGCGGACCCTCACAGTGAGACCTCGTGCCCGGCCAGGAGCAGTCGACCGAGCCGCAGGACGTCCCGTGCCTCAGCCGCCTCGGCACCGGACCCGGCAGCCTCAAAGGCGGCGATGCCCGTCTCAAGGTCCCGGATGAAGGCGCCAGCGATCGTGTCGGGCGACGGTAACGTGCCCTCGGTCAGGGCCGGGAGCGACGAATCGCGGACCCTGACCTTCAGGAAGGACGGCGCCAGGGCGGATTCGATTTCCTCGACATCGAGGTCGAGCTCATCCGGCTTGACTCCGACGAGCCGGACATCGAGCACCAGATCCGGATCTGCGAGGGTCGCCAGGGTCTTGATCAGGCCCGGCTGGCTGGCCACGCTGCTGGCGTCGACGTCGCGCTTCTCGAAACTGGTCCGGCCGACCTTGCGCTCATCGACGGTGACGGACTTCTTGCCGTTGCGCTCGTCCAATTCCACCAGGAGGACCTTGCCGGCCCGATCCTGGTCGAGCGCCACCGGCTCCGGTGCCCCGGAGTAGGCGTAGGTCACGCTGCCGGCCGTGCCGGTCTGGGTCGAGTGCCAGTGGCCCAGGGCGAGGTAGTCGAGGTTGGAGGCAGCGATCTCGTCCGTGGTGATGACCACCTCGTCCCGATCCGTCTTGCCGGGGATGGCGATGGAGCCATGGACCATGCCGATGTGCCAGGTGGCAGCCGGCCCGTCGTGGCCGCCGCGGAAACCCTGGAGCGGGCTGTGTGGCGCGCGCTTGGTCGGGAAGACCGGTCCATGGACGACGACATCGCAGGTGGGCAGGTGGACGGATCCGCGGCCCGGATTGAGGACCGTCACGAAGTCATCGTCCGGGCCGCAACCGGCCAGGGCGGGCAGGTCGTACGCGCCGTAGATCGAGGCGCGATCGAAGACGTCGTGCGTTCCCGGGATGATAACGGTCCGGATCCTTGCGTCAACGAGGCGCTTCAATTCCGCTGCGACGCGTTCGACGGAGCGACGCGGCTGGACGTTCGAATCGAACAGGTCACCCGCGATCAGAAAGAGATCGACCTTCTGCTCGAGGGCCAATTCGATGGCGGCCGCGAACGCGGTGAACTGTCGCTCGCGCTGGGCGCTGGCCTGATCGCCGAGGTCCGCGTGTCGAGCGCCGAGATGGGCATCGGCGGTGTGGATGAGCCTCAGCATCCGGTCGTGTGGCCCGCCTCCCTGGCTGTTTCGGTCAGATCATCCCAGCCCGTCGTCCACGCTCGCCGGGTGTCGCGGGACGGTATGTGAAGCGAGCGAGGCGCCCCCATGACTCCCCGCTCGCTGACCAGAATGTCGAGGAGCATTGTGACAGGTACGGTGTCAATGTGGCCGGTTGTTTCGGCGCTCGGGCGGCCAGAATCGGCAGCCCGTTGTATCCTCCCGGTGTGCCTCGACCACCTTGCGGGTGCCTCGTTCTGGTCACCGGCTGAGATTTTCGCGCCCCCCGGAGGAAGCACATCGTGACGTACGTCGATCGTACCCTCGCCTGCGTGGATTGCGGGATGGAGTTCACCCATTCGGCCGCTGACCAGGAGTTTTACGTCCAGAAGGGGTTCGTGAGCGACCCGAAGCGGTGCACCGCCTGCCGAGCGGGTCGCCGTGCGAATCGGGATGGTGGCGGGTACGACGCGCGTGACATCGGCGGGCCGCGTGGCTACGAACGAAGTGACGAGCGTGGCCAGCGTGAGTACTTCGCGGTCCTTTGCTCGTCCTGCGGCAATCAGGCACAGGTTCCGTTCAAGCCCCGGATGGACCGGCCGGTCTATTGCTCGGATTGCTTTCGAACGGTCAAGCCCGGATGAGCGGCGCCGGCTGATCGAGGCCATCGGGCCCTCCACTGTCCAGCCTGAAGATCTCGCCCGCCCGGTAGCGATCGCGGCGACGGCCTCGCCAGACGGTGACCCGCGAGCGGCCGTGGACCTGCCAGACACCGTTATGGCCAACCGCCGCGGTGCCCTCATCGATCCCCAGCACCACGGCGCCGCGCGCGGCCTGCAGCACCATCAGCGCGCAGATCGGCTCCGGATGGCTGTCGTAGGCGGGCAGCACTGAGGCCCCGGGCACGACCCCAAGCCCTGAACGCCAACGCAGCGGCCAAGGCAGCAGACCGATCCGGCGCTCGTAGGCCCGACTTGCCAGCACGACGGCACCGGCCGCAGATCCGGCCACGAAGGCACCCCGACCATGCGCCGCGGCGATCGCCCGTCCCGCGGCGGTTCCCTCGATCGTCCGGATCAGGTAGCCCGGTTTGCCGCCGGAGAGATAGATCAGGTCCGCCTCCTCGAGCGCCTGGGCCGCGGCCGCGTCGTCAGCGTCGGATCGAACGCGGACCGGCACCGGCTCTACCTCGGCACCGAGGGCGCCGAAGTGGGCAACGCCCATGGCCGCGGTCCGCTGGAAGGCGACTTTGCCATCCGCCCAGGCGGCGGTCGGCAGGATCGCCACGCGTGGTCGCTGTCGACCGATCGCGGCGAGCAGGCTGGCGTCGAATTCGGCCATCATCGGAAGGAATTCGCCAGCGCCGATGAGCGCCACGGGTCCGGGCACGGTCCAGAGTCTACCTCTACCTCTACCTCTACCTTGCCATTCATCTCCGCGCGCTGCGAGACTGTCACGGTGCCTCGTGAGTGGGACGCCCCAATGTACGACCGGGTGGCCGATCCAATGACGCGCTGGGGCGCGACAGTTCTGGATCGACTTCCGCTGGGCGGCGACGAGACGGTGCTGGACGCGGGCTGCGGCAGCGGCCGGGTCACGGAACTGCTGGCCGCCCGGTTGGCGCGGGGCCGGGTGATCGCACTCGATGGTTCGATGGCCATGATCGAAGCTGCGCGTGAGCGGCTCGCGCCCTTCGGAGAACGTGTCGAGTATGTCGTCGCTGACCTGGGCCGGCCGCTACCGCTGTCGGAGCCGGTCGATGCGATCCTGTCGACCGCCACGTTCCACTGGGTTCCCGATCACGACGCGCTCTTCTGGAATCTCGGCGCTGTCCTCCGTCCGGGCGGCTGGCTGGTGGCGCAATGTGGCGGAGTGGGCAACATCGCCTCGATCCAGCGGGTGCTGGCGTCCCTCGGCGATGGCTGGCTGGGCCCTGCCCACTTCGAGACGCCTCTGGACACGGTTCGGCGTCTTGAGGCAGCTGGCTTCACCGGGATCGAGTGTTGGCTGACTGACGAGCCAACTGCGCTCGCGCCGGGCGAGCCGCTCCAGACGTATCTGCGGACCGTCGTGCTGGGCGCGCACCTCGATCGGCTCCCGGCGAGCGAGCAGGACGCGTTCGTTGCCGCCGTCGCGGGTCGGATGCGGGAGCCCATGATCGACTACGTCCGGCTCAACATCACCGCGCGGCGATCGAGCCGCTGACCGGTCGGGTGGGCTCTGGCGGGGCGCGTCCCTCGGCGAAGCCGGGCTGGACTTCCTGCTGGCACGAGGGACCGACTTTTCCGAGGCTGGTCTATGGCGCCGGCGACGCCGGTCGGCGGGTCCCGGTCGGCGGGTGTCAAGTCCGGTCGGCGGGTCCCGGTCGGCGGGTGTCAAGTCCGGTCGGCGGGTCCCGGTCG
>CAYRTS010000027.1:4639-38244 GCA_964427285.1 uncultured Anaerolineaceae bacterium | reverse complement strand
CCGGGCGGCGCAGGCAGCCGGGCGGCGCAGGCAGCCGGGCGGCGCAGGCAGCCGGGCGGCGCAGGCAGCCGGCGGGCATCCCTGACCAACAGCGCCCAAACACACCAACAGCGCCCAAACTTGACACCACCCGGGCCGCCGCCTACGCTCCGCGCGCCGGCCCTGACGACGTTTCCAGTATGGATTTCTGGATCGCCGGGCGCGGATATTCCCAAGGAATTCGGAGGAGGAAACGTGCAACTACCCCGCCCGCGGATCGACGCGCGCCGCAAGCTCGCCCGTTGGTCAATCCTGTTCGCCGTCACGGCCCTCGTGGTCGCGGCGTGCAGCACCCCGGCCGCCAGCCCGTCGGCTGCGCCCACCGAAGCGCCAGTCGAGGCGTTCAAGATCGGCTACATCTCGCTCGGCGACTCCGTCCCGTTCGTGAAGCTAGTGTCCGACGGCATCAAGGAAGCCGCCACCGCGGCCGGCCAGGAACTCGCGTTCTGCGACTCCGAGATTGACGCCGCCAAGGCGCTCGCCTGCGCCCAGAACCTCAAGGTCCAGGGCGTCCAGGGTGTCCTCAACTTCCAGGTCTTCCAGGACAGCTCGCCGGAGATCTGCACCGCGTATGGCGATGTCCCGACGATCGCCATCGACATCATCCAGCTGCCGTGTCAGGTCGCCTTCATGGGCGCCAACAACCACGAGGCCGGGCGCCTCGGCGGTGCCGTCCTCGGCAAGTACGCCAAGGACAACTGGGACTGCGACATCACGGCCTACGTGTCACTCGAATCGTCCGCAGCAGGCGCCGCGAACACGGCCCGCATGGGCGGCTGGCGCGATGGCTTCAAGGAGTCCTGCCCGATCCCGGCCGACAAGGAGCACATCCTCGACGGCGCGGATCGCACGGACCCGGCCCTCGAGCAGGTGACGAACCTCCTTGGCGCGCTGCCCGGCGACCGGATCATCGTGGTGGCCATCAACGAGGACGGCATCCTTGGCGCGATCGGCGCGGCCAACACGCTCGGTCGCCAGACGGACCTGTACTACGGCGGCCAGGGCACGGACCCGTCCATCTGGAAGGACGTGGCCTGCAACCCGAACTACATCGTGTCCGTGGCCTACTACCCGGAGCGCTACGGCGCCCTGCTGATCCCGAACATGGTCAAGAAGCTGCAGGGCGAGGAGATCCCGAAGGAGATCTTCACCGTGCACGAGCTGATCAACAAGGACAACATCCGCTCGATCTATCCGGAAACCCCAGCCTGCTGAGGTCCGATCGATCGCCGAGGCTCCAATGACCTTCGCCCTCGCGGCGCGAGGTATCCGCAAGTCGTTCGGTGGCGTCGAGGTTCTCCACGGTGTGGACCTCGACGCCGTCGGCGGCTCCGTGCTGGCCCTGCTCGGAGAGAACGGGGCCGGCAAGTCCACGCTGGTCAAGATCATCGCCGGCGACTACACGCCCGATGGCGGCGAGGTCGTCGTGGATGGCGTCGCGCATCCGTCACTGACCCCGATCGCGGCACGCGACCTCGGGGTCGCCATCATCTTCCAGGAGTTCCAGGACGCCCCGACCCTGACCGTCGCCGAGAACATCTCGCTGGGGCGGATCCCCAACCGGATGGGCATCGTGGACTGGCCGGCGGTCAGCCGTCGCGCCCGCAAGATTCTCGACGAGCTGGGGGTCGAGATCGACCCCACCCGACGGGTCTCCACCCTGCGGGTCGGCGAGCGTCAGATCATCGAGATCGCCCGTGCCCTGTCACGCTCGGCGCGACTGCTGATCCTGGACGAACCGACGGCGGCCCTGTCGCAGCACGAGGCGGAGACGCTCTTCACCTTCGTCCGACGGTTGCGCGATCAGGGCGTCGCGATCATCTACATCACCCACCGGCTCGACGAGGTGACCGCCATCGCGGACCGCGTCCAGATCCTGCGCGACGGCCACGTGGCGCTGCTGGCGCCGGTGGCGGAGACGGATCGCGCAGCCATGATCGAGGCGATGGTCGGTCGCCACATCTCGGAGATCCCGCGCCCAACGGCGCAGGTCCGCCCGGTCGGGGACCATCCAGCGATCCGCTGGACTGCGGCCGCGTCCGGTGACACATTCCGGGACGTCTCCGTGGAGGTCCATCGCGGCGAGACCGTGGCCATCTACGGCAAGCTCGGATCGGGTGCGGCCGAGGTCGGCGAGACCGCCTATGGCCTGGGAAGGATCACCGCCGGCACGATGGAGATCGATGGCCGCCCGGCGACGATTGCAGGCCCGGTCGAGGGCGTCGCAGCGGGCGTCGGGTTCCTGCCCGCGGACCGCAAGGCCGGTGGCGCGTTCATGGTCCGGCCCGTGGCTGAGAATGTTGCCGTGGCCTCCTGGGGCCGCCTCGCCACGTTCCGCCAGCTCATCAGTCGACGATCGGAGTCGAAGGCCTATCGACGCTGGCACGACAAGCTGTCGATCCGCTCGCGCAACGACCCGAGCCAGGCGATGGGCACCCTGTCCGGTGGCAACCAGCAGAAGGTCCTGCTCGGCCGCTGGCTGGAACGCAGCAGCCGCGTGTTGGTCCTCATCGAACCGACCCGCGGGGTCGACGTGGGCGCCCGCCAGGATATCTACCGCGCACTTCGGGCGCTGGCCGCGGAAGGCGTTGCAGTGCTCATCAGCACGTCAGACTACGAGGAGGCCGTCCAGGTCGCCGACCGTGTCTATGTCATGGCCCGCGGCGAGGTTGTTGCCGACCTCACGGGTGACGCGATCACGACCACGCGGCTGCTGGCCGCCGCAGGAGGATGACCAACGTGACCACGCAGGACCCCGGTCCCACCACAGGCCCGACCCCGGCTGCCGCGGCGACCGCGCTGCCATTGAAGGGTCGAGGCCTGTCCGTACCCGAGACGGCCGCGCTCCTCGTCGTGCTCATCGGCCTGTTTGTCTACTTCTCGATTGCCTCGGAGTTCTTCCTCAACAGCGAAAACCTGATCAACGTGCTCCAGAACGTGGCCGTCGTCGGGATCATCGCCTGCCCCGCCACGCTGCTGCTCATCGCCGGGCAGTTCGACCTGTCCGTCGGATCGGCGGTCGGGTTTGCCGGGATGCTCATGGCGGTCGCGGCGCTGACGCCCGGGACGGGCGGCGTTGACCTGCCGCTGGCAATGAACATGACCGTCCCGAGCGCGTTCGTGATTGCGGTGGTTGGCACCCTCGTGGTCGGGGTCATCAATGCGTTCTGCGTGACCGTGATCGGGATCAATGCGCTGATCACCACCCTTGGGACCCTGGCGATCTTCCGTGGCCTCACCAAGGTGCTCGGCGATGGCCAGACCATCCGGATCGAGAACTTCGGCCAGCTGGGCGTCCTGCGAATCGCAGGTATCCCGTTGCCGGTCTACATCTTTGCGGCGATCGTGATCGCCTTCTGGTTCGTGCTCCGCTACACCGTCTACGGTCGATCGCTGTACGCCATCGGGGCGAGCCCCAGCGCCGCCCGCCTGGCGGGCATTCGGACCAAGCGAGTCATCTTCATCGCGTTCCTGCTGTCCGCACTCTGCGTGGCCCTGGCAGGCCTTATTCGGCTCTCGCAGGTGGCCGGCGCCTCGGTCAACTCGGGGCTCGGGATCGAGCTGTCCGTGGTGACGGCGGTGGTCCTCGGCGGCACCAGCCTGTCAGGCGGCCGGGGCGGGTTGGGCGGCACGGTCCTGGCGGTGCTGATCGTCGGCGTGCTCGCCAACGGGCTCATCCAGCTGAGCGTCCCGTCGTTCTGGATCGAGGTCGCCAACGGGCTGTTGTTGCTGGGCGCGGTCACGGTCGATCGCGTGCGCGTCCGCCTGACGCGCGCCGACTCCTAGCGCACCCACGGCATCGGCAGGGACGACGCCCCGAGCATGACAGCCACACACCTGACCTGGCCCTGGAGGCCATCCCGGAGCGGGAGTGCGAACGCATTGGTCGATCAAAACCGGCGTTGCCGGTCATCCAGCCAGGTTGAGGAGGACGCGCCATGACCGAGGTTGATCGCAGCATCCCATTCATCGAGACCCACCATCACCTGTGGGAGATCGGTCGGTTCCACTACGACTGGCTCGCCGAGCCGGGCTGGGCCGGTCATACGGGGCTTCTCGGCGACTACAAGATGATCCGTTCGACCATCGGCGCGCCGTGGCGATTGTTCAAGGAGTTCTACGGCGCCAACGTCATCAAGAGCGTCCATGTCGAAGCGGCCTACGCCGGACCGGATCCGCTCGAGGAGACGGTCTGGCTGGAGCAGGTCGCCAATGAGCACGGCATGCCCAACGCGATCGTCGCCTTCTGCGACATCGAGGCTGACGACGCGGAGGCTAAGCTCGACCAGCACCTGGCGGCGTCGTCGCGCGTGCGAGGTGTGCGAATCCGGGCCCATCCGGACGATCCGAACACAGCCGCATTCAAGAAGGGCTACGCGGCGCTCGGGGCGCGCGGTCTGTCGTACGAGCTGAACGCGTCACCCGGCAAGCTGCTCTCCGGGCGCGATGTCGCCAGCGCGACACCGAACGTCCAGGTGATCCTTGGCCACGCGGGGTTCCCGGTCCAGCGTGATGCCGAGTACTTCAAGCAGTGGCAGACGGAGATGACCGCCCTGGCCAAGGCGGACAACGTGGCCTGCAAGGTCTCAGGCTTCGGGATGGCCGACAACCGCTGGACGATCGACTCGATCCGGCCGTGGGTCCTTCACTGCATCGAGGCCTTCGGACCGGATCGAATCATGTTCGGGACCAATTGGCCGGTGGACATCCTGTATGCCACCTATCTCGAGCAAACGGACGCCTATCGCCGGATCCTCGCCAAGGCCGGTTTCAGCCGCGCTGAGCAGGAGGGCATGCTCTTCCGAAACGCCGAACGTCTCTACCGGATCTAATCCCCAATCAAAGACCTGGAGGTTCCGCGCATGCGCGCTCGACATATCCTCGCAACGCTGATGGGGCTGACATTGATCGTCAGCGCCTGTACCAACGCGCCGGCCAGCCCTTCGGCGGCGGCCCCCACCGCACCCGCACCAACCGCGGCCCCGGCAACGGCGGCTCCGGCAACCGCGGCTCCGGCAACGGCGGCTCCGACGGAGGCACCGGCGCCCAAGAAGGTTGGTTACATCTCGCTGGGCGAGGCCATTCCGTTCGTCAGCCTCGTCACCAACAGCATCCTGGCGGAAGCCGAGAAGGCCGGCGTCGAGGTCGTCGTGTGCGACTCCGAGATCGACGCAGCCAAGGCCCTCGCCTGTGCCCAGAACCTCAAGGTCCAGGAAGTGCAGGCGGTCCTCAACTTCCAGCTCTTCGAAGCCAGCTCCCCAGAGATCTGCGAGGCCTATGGCAACCTGCCCACGATCGCGATCGATATTGTCCAGGCGCCCTGCCAGGTCGCCTTCATGGGTGCGGACAACACGATGGCCGGCCAGGTCGCGGGTCGAGCCGTGGGCGACGCGCTCAAGGCCGAGAACAACTGCACCTACGAGGCGGTCGTCACGCTCGATACCAAGGGAGCCGGCGCCACGACCCTCGCCCGGATGAACGGCATGATCGCCGGCTTCGAGGAGGCCTGCGGCACGATCGATCCGGCCAAGTTCAAGCCGATCGACGTTGGCGGGACCACGGACCTGGCCCTCACCAAGTTCGGTGACCAGCTGTCCGCCATCAAGCCGGGCGGCATCATCGCCGTCCTCAGCCTCAACGACGACATGTCGCTCGGGGCCTTTGCCGCTGCCCGCACCGCGGGTCGCGAGTCCGAGCTTCGGCTCGCCGGCCAGGGTGCCGATCCAACCTCCTGGAAGGAAATTGCCTGCAATCCGTACTGGCTGGCTGACACGGCCTACTTTCCGGAGCGCTACGGCACGATCCTGATCCCCGCCGTCGTTGACCTGCTCGACGGCAAGACCATCGCGGAGAACCTCTTCACCAAGCACGAGACGGTCACCAAGGACAACGTTCGGACGCTGTTCCCGGATACCCCTGCCTGCTGAACTCCCCCAGGCCCACACTCGGCCCCGCCCATACGGGCGGGGCCGAGTCGTTTCCACCACCAAGCCTCGTGGAGGTAGCGCCATGACCGAACCACGCGTGGCGGTCGTCACCGGGAGCGCCCGGGGGATGGGCCGCGCCATGTGCGAGGTCCTCACCGAGGCCGGCCATCGCGTCGTCGGCGTGGATCTGCTGGAGCAGGACCGGGGTCCGCTCGAGCGGACCGTCGTCGCCGATCTGCGCGACCCGGCTGCGCCGCGCCGTATCGTGGATGAGGTGCTGGCCACCGAGGGCCGTCTCGACGTCCTCGTCCACAACGCCGCGATCTATGTCCCCAGCCATCCCCTGCCCGAGGTCACCCTGGAGGATTACGACCTCCAGACGTCGGTCAACCTGCGCGCGGTCTTCTTC
This sequence comes from uncultured Anaerolineaceae bacterium, assembly GCA_964427285.1. Classification (GTDB taxonomy): domain Bacteria; phylum Chloroflexota; class Limnocylindria; order Limnocylindrales; family CSP1-4; genus SPCO01. The sequence continues at coordinate 31,869 of CAYRTS010000027.1, read as the reverse complement.
CTGTCCCAGGCGGCGGCAGAAGCGATGCGACCCAACGGCTGGGGTCGAATCATCGGGATCTCCAGCGTGGGGGCGCGGACGGGTGGCGTCTCCAACTCGGCGGTATACAACGCCGCCAAGGCCGGCGTGATCAGCCTGATGAAGAACTTTGCCCGCAATTACGGCCCGTACGGGATCACCGCGAATGCGGTCGCGCCGGGCGCCGTGGAAGGCTTCATGACGGACTACCTGACCGCCGAGGAGAAGGAGCGGTTCACGGGGCTGGTGCCTTTGGGGCGCTTCGCCGCGCCAATCGAGATCGCCCGGGTCGTCGGCTTCCTGGCCTCCGATGGCGCGAGCTACATCAACGGCGCGACCATCGATGTCAACGGCGGCTGGATCATGACATGAGCGCGCCAGACGGCCGGCTGCGACTGGGCGTGATCGGCGCGGGCGCCTGGGCGGCCTTCGCTCACATCCCCGGGTTCCTTCGGCGTCCCGAAGTCGAGCCGTGGATCATCAATCGGCGCGACCCGGCACAGCTCGATCGATTGCGCGAGCAGTTCAGCTTCGCGCAGGCGACGACGGACTGGCGCGAGGTCATCGAAGCCCGGCCGGACATCGTGACGCTGACCGGGCCGGTGCACCTGCGAGCGGAGCAGGCGCTCGCGGCGTTGGAGGCCGGTATCCACGTCCTGGCGGAGAAGCCGTTCACCGTGGACCCGGCCGACGCGTGGGCGATTGATCGCCTGGCGCGCGACCGGGGGCTCCACGTCGTCCTGTGCTACGCCTGGAACGAGATGGGCATCACCGAACAGGCTCGGCGGCTCATCGGCGGCCCCGAAGGCATCGGCGAGGTCGAATACGTCTCGGTCGAGATGTCAACCGTCGTGCGCGACCTCCTGACCGCGGGGACCACGTATCTCGGCGATGCCGACGTTCCCCTTCCCCGCGGCGAAACCTGGTCCGATCCGGCCGTGTCCGGCGGCGGGTACGGTCAGGGGCAGCTGACCCATGCGCTGGGCCTGGTCATGCGCCTCGTCCCGGAGCTGCGGGCTTCGGAGGTTGCCGCGTTCACGGCCGGCCCAGGCGCCCGCGTCGAACTCCACGACGCGCTCGCGGTCCGGTTCGAGGGTGGGGCGATCGCATCGATCGGCGGGGCGTCGCTGCCGCTCGGGACGTTCGGGAACCAACACCAGCTGACGATCAGGATCACCGGGCGGCGCGGCCAGGTCGTGCTGGACATGGCGGCACCCCGGGTCGCGAGGTCGATCGGCGCCGACAACGTGAGTGCGCCGTTGAGTGACGAGGACGTCGGTTGGTCGTTCGGTCGCGTCACGGACCGGATGGTGGATCTCGTCCTGGGCCGCACCACGGACAATCCGTCGCCTGCCGCGCTCGGGGCGCGCGTGGTGGAGATCCTTGACGGGATGTACCGCAGTGCCGCCACGGGCGCCGTCGCCAGGGTCAGCCGGGACTGATCCCGGGTGGTGGTCCAGGCACAAGTGGCAAGATCGGGACCAGGCAGCGCTCGAAGCCACTGGCTCAACTCAGGGTTGAGTGCGAGCGATGAACCCGCGTGGTCCCAGCCCCAGGTTGCAGTCTGGTCACTCGACCAAGCGCGCTCGTCGCCCGGTCTCAATTCACAGTTGAATCAGCACGCGGATGCGCCCATCCTCGGCTGGTGCGTCCTGTGATTCGTGACGTCGGAGCTGGAGATCATGCTGGCGACTCGCCAGGAGACTGACAATCGGTCATGTCGGGAGCACCTCGAGCAGGGTCTCGGCGAGCTCGCCACGTGGCTGGCCGCCAAGATGAACGTCCGCGGTGACGACCACCCGCCCAGGCGACGTGGCGGGCGGGATCGTGAGCACGAATCCGAGCGTTGCGGACGCGCCCCCGCCCGGGACGGTCACGACCGCCTCCAGGGGCTCAACGCGCCAGCCCGGTGGCACGCGGATGCGAACCTGCGCGTCGCGAGGGTCGAGCGCGTGGTTGCGGACGACGACCGAGGTCGTGAGTTGGTCGCCCGGCGCCACGGTGGCGCGATATGGGTCGAATCGGGCGACGTACGGGTCCAGCGCCTCGTCGACGAGCCCGGGAACGGGCGCCAGCCGCGCGACGACCAGTTCCAGCTCGCGGGCCCAGGCCAGGAAGTCGTCAAGGTCCGCCCGGGTGACCTCGAGCGCGCCAGTGTGCCCGGTGAGAAGCAGCTCCGGCTCGTAGGCCATCAGCCGCTCCACCCCGATCCGGATGGAATCGTGGCGCAGGACGTTTCGGTAGATCGGGGCCGCCGCGCGCAACGGGCTGAGTGAACCGGCCAGGAGGTTGTCACCGGTGTAGGCCACCCGTACGCCATCGATGACCCCCGCGAGACCCAGGGCGAACATCGTGTGTCCGGGCATATGGAACGTCTCGAGACGGCCACCGGCATGCTCCACGAGATCCCCGTCGGCCAGCACGCGATCGACCCGAATGGGCTCGGCCCACAGGCAGGGCAGATCATGGCGCGCGGGATCCGCGACGATCCCGGCAAAGGACTCGTGGATCCAGGCCTGTGCCCCGTGCTCGCGCTGGAGCCACGGCACTCCGGCAAGGTGATCGTCGTGGTAGTGGCTCGGGATGGCAGCCATGACCCGGTTCAGACCGGCCTCCGCCCTGAATGCGTCCAGCGTGTGCGCGACGAAGCGTTGATCGGCGAAGAAGTGATCCCACGACGGGAACCCGTAATCCAGGATCAGGGCGTCGCCCGCGTCATCGACCAGCGCGTAGGTGTTGGCGAGGCTGTGGGCGTTGACCCACAGGTGCGGCAGGACGCGCGTCAGGGGCTGATCGACGCTGCTCGGCCAGGTCGTCCAGAGACGGTTGCGCCGGATCTCCGCGAGCAGCCGCGCGAGGTGGCGGAGATGGCCCGCCAGCGCTCGCAGGGCGTCCGGACCGTCGTCCATCGGCGACCCGTGCGAGGGCAGGAGGCGGCGTGGGCCTCGGCGCGCCAGCGCGGTGGCGGAATGGAGCGCCGCGCCGACCGCATCGGGCATCCCGTATTGCCACTGGAGATCATGGAGGGTCGGAACGGTGCCGTGGCCGGCAATCAGGTCACCGGTGAACGCCACCGGCGTGCGATCGATCTCGGCCAGCAGGCTGATGGAGCCCTTGGTGTGGCCCGGCGTCGGGACGATCTCGAGCGTCCCGCCGGCCCATTCGACGCGCTCGTGGTCAGACAGGGCCCGGGCGACCGGGATCGACGTCCCTCGTGTGAACCCGAGGCTCGACGCGTCATAGCTGTCATACGTGCGCCGGAGTCGCCAGAACGCGTCCGTCGCCTCAAAGAGCGCTCGCTCGCGGGCCGGGACCCAGATCGGAATGCCGAGTTCGACCGCCCGATCGTCGCCTCCGCACTGGTCGCGGTGGTGATGGGTGTGGGCGATCGCCACGATCTCCCGGACGCCGATCCCCTCGAGGACGTCGAGGATCCCGCCCGACCCGAAATCGATCAGGAGGCCGCGTTCGCCAGCCGTCCACAGGAAGACGTTGCAGGTGTCGCGATACCACCACAGCGAGGGTGAGATTTGCGTAAGCCGCGGATCCGGCGCTGCGTTCACGCCCGGACCGATAGCAGCCGGGCGGGGTTCCTGACCAGCATGGCGTCGAGCGCGTCGTCGCCGATGCCGAGCTCGCGCATCACCGGAACGACGTGTTCGAGGAGATGCGCGTAGCCCCAGCCACCCCAGCGACGCAGGCGCGTCCGCACGCCGATGTCCTGCCCGAGCACGATCCGGTCCGCGTAGCCGTCCCTGACGAACCCGGCGATCACCGCCGCGACGTCGCGGTCCGACGGCGGCCAGCGGCCCTGCCCCAGCAGCGAATGGTCGAAGCCGAACAGGTCAAACCCGAGCGTGGCGCCCCGATCGGCAAGGGACCGCAGGTCGTCGGGCCGGTCGATGGCGGTGTTGAGGTGGCCCAGGATGACCCGCTCCGGATCGGACCCTGCCGCGACCAGGATGTCCAGCACGGCCAGGCCCTCGTGGCCCCACGGGTGGAGGTGCACCGAGATCGCGAGGCCCGTCTCCACGGACGCGGCCGCCACGGCGCGCAGCACCCGCGCCTCGCCGGGCCGAACCGGGTCGGAGGTCCCGATCTCGCCGAGAATGCCGGGGCGAATGCCGGTTTCGCCAACGCCCTCGCGCGCCTCGGCGACCAGGCGTCGCGCGATCTCGGCGTCGGAGGCGTCAGCGACCCACCGCTCATGGACGGGCTCCAGGTAGTGCCCGGCACCGAGGACCACGTGAATGCCCGCACGCTGCGCGATCTCGCGGACGCGGCGCGGATCGCGACCGAGCGACGGCGGGGTAAGCTCGACGATCGAGTGCCCACCCGCGCGGACGTAGGGCCCGAGCTCCTCGACCGCCGCCTCAACATCGGTCAGCCGGTAGTTGTCCGGGTGGACGCCGGGGTTCCAGCGCGCCTCAGCCGCGACGGCGGCGTCCCACGGGCCGGCCGCGGTCGTCGGGTAGCCGTGGACCGCGAGCAGCGGGGTTGAGTCCATCCACAGGTGCTCATGGGCGAGGGTGATCCCGAGTTCCGAAGGGTCGATCGGACCCTGGACGGTATGGACGAACCGGCGCTCGGCCCCGGCCGTCACCGGAAGTCGACCAGCTCCGAAAAGTTCGTCTCCGTGACGCCCGCCAGGCCAAGGAGGAGTTCGACGCCGTGGCTGCCGGGCGTGACCGTGATCGGGAGTCGGATCTCGGCGGTCTGGAGCCGGCGCACGTAGAACCCGCGTTCCGGACCAAGCTCGTCGGCGGCAACGGCGAGGCCCGTCTCGCCCGGCGTCGGGTTAATCAACTCCATGCCAGCGGCGGGAACCCGGGCGCCATCAAGCCGGACATCGATCCCGGAGACGTAGCGTGAGACGGGTGCGGGGTTGGTGAGCAGGATCGCCGGACCACCCGCGTCGTCCCCGGGCGTCCCGGCGCGTCCGGAGAGCACCAATCGCTCCGGCCAGTACAACTCGACGAAGCTCCGCAGGTCGGCCAACGCGTCATGGGGCTCGCCGCGCAGGACCGCAGCCGCCCGCTCACCGAGCAGGTCCGCCGCGGCTGCGATCTGCGCCGTTCCGCATGCCGCGTCGACGGTGAAGCGTGGATTCGGTCCGTACACGCCAACAATCGAAGCCCCTCGGTCGTCGGGGAGTCGATCGGTCGCGACGAGTCCGGGCTCCAGCGCGGAGATCCACGACGTCTCCATCGTCGAGCCGTGGTCAACCGCCACCGGCCAGTCCGTACCGAGGCCCGTGCCAAGCGCGGCATTCAACTCCAGGTAACAGAGGCCCATGGCGCGGAGCCCGATCCCCTCCCCCTCCACCTCTGCGCAGACCCGTTTGATCAGGTGATTCAGATCCAGCGGCCCGTGCCCGGTGTGCACGACCGCCAGCCGCACGCCAAAGGCCGGGAGCTGGCGGAGCGTCTGGCGAAGCGCGTCGGCCACCAGGACCGGGTCGTAGCGGAACGACCAGGGCAGCGCGAGCGTGCCGATCGTCAGGTACGACCACGGGAGGACCACTCCGCCCAGTCGCTCTGCGGCCCCAACCAGCACGGCCTGCCCGGTGATCCCGTCCGTGCCGTTGGGGAGGTGGGCCGCGTGATACTCGAGCGCGCCGAGCGGGATCCAGGCGATGGGCGCCCGCTCGAGCGCCGCGGCGATCTCGGCCGGTCGGAGCCGATCCAGGCGCACCTCCGGCGGGGGCAGGGCCGTCATCGCTCGCTCCTCGTCGTCAGTCGAGCCGCCGTCAGTCGATCAGGAAGCCGCCATTGATATCCGTCACTTCGCCGGTGATGTAGCCAGCGTGCCCCGAGGCAAGAAAGGCCACCAGCGACGCGACCTCGTCCACGGTCCCGAACCTGCCCACCGGGATCCGGGATACGAGATCGCGCGAGTTGTCGATCATCGGTGTATCGATCAGCGCCGGGGCAAGGGCATTGGCCGTGATCCCGAACTTGGCGTATTCGTTGGCGATCGACTTCATGAGCGTCATGACTCCGGCCTTGCTCGCCGCATAGGCCGCCACCGAACGGGCGCCGCCAGCCTTGCCGGCGCTCGATCCGATCCCGACGATCCGCCCGTAGCCCGCCTCGCGCATCGCCGGCAGGGCTCGCCTTGCACAGAGGAAGGCGCCGGTCAGGTTGATCGCCATCGTGCGGTCCCACAGCTCCCGCGTGGTTTCCTCGAACGGGACGATCGGGAAGATCCCGGCGTTGAGCACCAGCACCGACACGTTGCCCAGCTCCGCCTCCACTCGCGTGAACGCGGCCTCGATCGCCGCCTCGTCGCTGACATCGCAGGCGATGCCAAGGATGCCTGGGTGGGCTGGCGCCTCGAGGTCCAGGGCGGCGACCCTCGCCCCGTTGCCGGCCAGGACCTCCGCGATCCGCTGGCCGATGCCGCGCCCGGCGCCCGTCACCACCGCGATGCGACCGGTCAGTCCCTCAACCTGGATCATCAGCTCTCTCCCCTCGCTGGCGGCCCGCCGCGGGCCGCCGCGCACCGGGCTGGTGACGTTTCCAGAACCCGGCTAGCATAGGCCACTGGCGCTACGACTGCAGCACCAGGCGCGCATGTTCGGTGGCGCGTCGCGCCCATGCAACGGCCTTGCGTGCATCACCGTCGGAGACGCCGAGGATCCCGTAGTGCGCGTTGTCCTTGAGGTCGAGCAGTCGATCCAGGTCCCGTGCAATGTCGCCACCAGACGGAGCGACCCCAGCAACCAGGGCGATCGCATGGGCGTGGTCCTGTCCACGCGACCTCGCGCCGAGCCGATGACAACAGGCGGCGTCGGCGGCGGCAATGCCTCCGAGGACCGCGAGAGCGGCCGCGACGCCCGACAGATTGATGTCGTCGTCCGGACCCGGATTCTCGACCTGCTCGCCGAGCACGAGGTCCGCTACAAGCAGGAACGATTCAGCGCGCCTGAGGCGGCTTCGCGCATCGTCTTTCGAGCAAGTTGCCGTGCGGTGCCTCGGGCGAGTCATCGGAAGGTCTCGACGAGATCGCGAATCGGCGTCCCATAGAGCAGGACCTCGTCCTCGATCCAGGCAGTGACCAGGTTGTCACGTGCCCGGACGTGCTCATGGAGACGCGACATGTCGACAACCAGGGTCTGACACCGATTGCCGGTCCACCGTCGAACGGCATCGCGGAGAGCGGCAACCTGCTCATCCCAGGTCTCGCCACCGGCATGCTCACTGAGGCCAGGCTGAACGAAGAGGAGGTCCACATCACTGCCCTGATCGGCATTGCCGCGCGCCGACGAGCCGAACATCGAGGCGTGAAGCGGCGCGATGTCCCAGCGCTCGATCTCCTGGCGAAGCCGCGTCGTGAGCTCGCCGCGAAGCCGGGTCAAGGTCTCGATCGCCGGCCAGGCAAGGTGCTCGCGATTGGCGATGTAATAGGTGGCGCGTGGGCGGTGGTCCCCGAGAATGAGTCCCTGTTCCTCGAGTCGATTGAGGGCTTTCCAGACGCCATTCGCGCTGCCCTCGCCCATGATCCTGCCGATTTCGCGTCCCGCCAACGGCCGAGTGGTACCGCTGAGCACCTCCAGTACACGGGCGACCAGCGCGGGTGCGATCGAGCCGATTGGATGGCCAAGGTCCACGGTCTCTTCTGTCTCCAAGTAAGGACATATGTCCCTGTACGGGATCATATATACGCACGGGGGGACAATGTGTCAAGGGATTACGATGTGAAGCCATCAGCCGCCGTCGAGTTGAGGCGCTCCATGCAAGTCGGGATTGACAGCTACTCCTATCACCGCCGCTACGGCGAGCATCGGCCCGGGGAGACCCCGTCCTCCCACGCCGCGTGGGCGCCCGAGCCCGGACCCGTGCTGCGCCACGCTCGCTCGACGGGAGCTGAGGTCGTCTTTCTCGAGACCTGCTACCTGCCGGAGCCCGAAACGATCGATGCCACGATGCTCGCCGACGCGGGACCCGACCTGCGGGTTGGCTTCTCGTGGGGCCACCCGTGGCCGACCGGTCGGCACCACGGGCTCGACGGCGGCCGGAGCTACGGCGCGGAGCTGGAGCTGGCCCGCTGGATCGATGCGGCCGCACGCCTTGGCCACCCGGTCATGCGGATCACGGCCGGCAGCCCGGCTTCACGCGGCGACGAACCCGCAGAGGTGCTCGTCGAGCGGCTGGTCGGGCCGATGCGCCGGGCTGCCGACTACGCGGCGGGCGTCGGGGTCCGGCTCGCGCTGGAGAACCATGGCGATCTGCGCGCCCGCGACATCCTCGACCTGTTCGACCGCGTGGACCGCCCCGACACCCTGGGCGTCTGCCTTGACAACGTCAACCTGCCCCGCGTTGGCGACGACATGGCCGAAGGAACGCGTGCGCTCGCGCCGTACACCCTCCTCGTGCAGCTCAAGGACCACGAGCCGGGCGACCCGACCATTCCTGGCGGGCCGATCTCCACGGCCCTTGGCGAAGGCGTCGCCGACCTCGATGAGCTCATTGCGATCCTGGCGGCTGCCGGTTTCGACGGTCCGGTCTGCGTTGAGCTGGCGTCGCTCGGGTCGGATGACGTCGATGAACTCGCCATGGTCGATCGGAGCGTCGTCTGGCTGCGGGCGCATCTCCCCGGCGCTCGTGGCTGACCCGATGGTGACCTCGGTTCAGACGGTCACCGGTCCGATAGCGACCGCCGACCTCGGCGTGACGCTCGTGCACGAGCATCTGCTCATCGACATGTACGAGGTGTCGCTCAACTCAGCTGGCGTCCTGCTCGACGAGTCGGTCGCCGCGAGCGAATTGGCCCTGTTCCGCGCTGCCGGCGGCGAGACGATCGTCGACCAGACGACGGTAGGCCTGTACCCGGATTGGGAGGGCCTCCGCCGGATCTCGCTGTCGAGCGGGGTGCGGATCATCGCGGGCACCGGGATCTACTGGCACCGCTTCCGACCGACCTGGGTGGCTGCGTTGAGTGAGGAGGCGCTGACCACGCGGTTCATCGAAGAATTGACGGAGGGCGTTGGGCCTGACCGGATTCGCGCCGGGCTGATCGGCGAAATCGCGACAGGCCACCGGGAGATCGACCCGGTGGAGGCTCGCGTCTTCCGCGCCGCGGCCGCCGCACAGCGAGCCACCGGAGCCCCCATCGCGACGCACGCCATCTTCACCCGCATCGGGCTGGATCAGCTCGACATCCTCGAAGCGGCGGGAGCAGACCCCTCGAAGGTTCTCATCGGCCATGCCGATACGAACCCGGACATCACCTACCACGCCGCGATCATCGCCCGTGGGGCGTGGCTCGGGTTCGACACCATCGGCCAGGACGACAAGGCGACAAATGATTGGCGGGCGGATCGGATCGCCGACTATGCGGCCGCCGGCCACATCGGCCGGATTCTGATCTCGTCGGACGTGTGCAAGCGTCCAGCGCTGACGGTCAACGGTGGCGACGGATACGCGCACGTCCTGCGCGAGTTCATCCCGCTGCTCCAGGCTCGCGGCTTCTCGGCGGCCGACGTGCGTCAACTCCTGGTCGACAACCCGCGCCGGTACTTCGAGTAGGGAGCAGGCGGGCTACCGAGCGCCCGTGATGTAGGCCACGACCTCCTCGGGTGTGGTCTGAGCCGCCTGGAGGTCGGCGACGAGCGACCCTCGCCGGAGCACCAGCACTCGCGTACACATCGAGAAGATGTGCTGCAGGTTGTGGGCGATGACGACGATGGCCATGTCACCCCGGGCGGCCGTATGGCTGATCATCTCGAGGACGCCTGCCGACTCCTGCACGCCAAGGGCGGCGGTCGGTTCGTCGAGCAACAGCAGACGTCGACCCCAGAACGCAGCCTTGCTGATCGCGACGATCTGACGCTGACCACCGGACATGTTGTCGATCGGCGCGTCGAGATCCGGGAAACGTGCCGGCAACCTGGCGACCGCCGCACGTGCCGCCACCTCCATCTCGCGCTTGCGCAGCAACCCGAGGCGCCCGAGCAGACCGGCGCGCACGAGCTCGCGGCCAAGAAACAGGTTTGCCGTCAGATCGAACAACTCGACCAGGGCGAGATCTTGGTAGACGGTCTCGACGCCAGCGGCCAGGGCCTCGGCCGGAGAGTTGAACTCGTGTCTCGTGCCCTCGAGGTGAATCTCGCCTTCGCTCGGGCGGAGGACCCCGGCGATGCACTTGACCAGCGTCGACTTGCCGGCACCATTGTCGCCGACGAGGCCCACGACCTCGCCGCGCTGGAGCTCGAAGCTGACGTCCTTGAGCGCCTCGACAGCGCCGTAGTTCTTGCTCACGTTGCGGACCGAGAGCAGCGGGGCGTCCATCACAGTTCGAACCGCACGTCGGGCCTGCCGCGCGCGATCCGCGCCTGGTCCAGCGCCACGGCTCCAATGAGTAGGGCCCCCCGGACGACCTCCTGCCAGAACGAGGTGATCCGCATCAGGGTCAACCCATTGTCCAGCACTGCGAGGATCAGGATCGCGATGATCGTGCCCGCGATCGTCCCTCGCCCTCCAGCCAGGCTGGCCCCGCCGAGAATGATCCCGGTGATCGCCAGCAGATCCAGGCCCTGGGCCGTGGTCGGCGAGGTGGCTCCCAGCTGTGAGACGACGATCAGGGCGGCGAGTCCGACCATGAGGCCCGTCAGCAGGAACCCGATGACGACGTTGCGTTCCAGGGCGATCCCGGCCAGGAGGGCCGCCTTCGGGTTGGCGCCCATTGCGTACATGTGCCGACCGTAACGCGTCTGGCTCATGATGAACCAGAACAGCGCGAGTACGGCCAGCAGGATGAAGACGCTGACCGGAATCTCGATGCCGAGGAGATCGATGCGGCTGCGGCCGAGGACATCGAAATCCTCAACCGGGATGTTGCGCCCGGAGCCGACGAGCTTGGATAAGCCGCGGAACGCCGCCAGCGTCGCCAGGGTGGTGATGATCGAGTGCACTCGCAGCTTGGTGATCGCGAAGGCGTTGATGATCGCCACGAGCAGGGCCGCGCCGATCGCCGCGATGACGGCCGGCGCGAGCCCCGCGCCCGTCTCGGCGACGACGGCCATGGTCGTGGCCGAGAACGCCACGGCAGATCCGACCGAGAGGTCGACCTGGCGGGCGACGAGCAGCAAGGTCAGCGGCGCCGCGATGATCCCGACGACCACGGCGTTGAGCATCACGTTGAGCAGATTCTCCGGCGACAGGAAGAACGGGCTCAGGATCGAGAAGGCCACGCACAGCCCGATGAGCGCGACGAGGCGCGCGGTCATGGGGTTGAGCAGTGATGCCCGGAGCGGACGCGGCCTGCCGCTCTGGGCGGTCGCCCCGGCGGGCGGGGCGACCGGGGTTGACGGAGCCGAGCTCACCCGGGCGGGTAGAACTCGTCGATGTTCTCGGCGTTGATGAAGAGATGCTCGACAAGGACCTCTTCAGGCACCGTCTCGCCCCTGGCAAGGGCGATCGCGACCGGCATCACCAGCTCGCCGTAGCGCTCCGGGAAATAGGCGGATGACCCGATCCACTGGGGCTCACTGCGGAGCGCCTCGCGGACGCTCGGGTCAGCCCCATGCGTGGCGATCCAGACCTGGCCCTTGCGACCGGCAACCTCGGCGGCAGCGAGGGCGGCCGTTCCCATGATGTCGCCCGACGGTGACACGATAAGGATCGTCGTTGCGTCCGGCAGCGTGGTCAGGATGTCCGTCACCTGGCGACGCGAATTCTCGGGCTGGTCGGGTCCGCCGGCGAACGTGTCGACACTGAAGTACTTCTCGGGCGGAATCTTGCCGCACACTTCCTCGAAGGCTTCGACGGTTCCGCCCGCCCGTGCGGCGTTGATCTCGGCGATGGTCGGGAAGTCCAGCGAGATGTACGCGTCGTACTGGCAGTCGAACTTCGCCTTCGCGAAATCGCCCATACCCTTCCCGGTCACCAGACCGGCCTCCCGGTTATTGGCGCCAACGAAGGTCTTCTGGCATGGCTTCTCCGGGGTGTCGATGGCGACGGTCGGAAGTCCTCCGTAGGCTTCGCACACTGCCTCCGAGGAGTCTGGAAAGAACTGCCAGTTGATCATCGACTGGAGTTGCTGAGCAGAGAGTGTTCGAGCGCATGCCAGCGCCTTCTCGGCTTCGAACGCGCTGTCGCACTCCGACAGTTCAACGCCGGCCTTGGTCGCCTCGGCCCGGATTCCCTCGGTCACCAGCAGGATGAACGGATCACTGTCGCCGCCGGAGATGTAGCCGATCCGCAGCTTCTCGGCCGGCGCATCGGTCACCGCAGGCTGTGACGCCGGGGCCGACGAGGCCGGGGGGGTCGAGCAGGCCGCGGTCATGAGGGCCGTCACGATGAGCAGTGAAGACCAACGGGCGAACCCGTGGCGCCCACTGAAGCCGGACCGAGGCTGTGGCACGGTTCCTCCTCCCCTCGCGGGGAACGCATTCTGTTCTGTCCGCCAACTGGCGGGATCGTCGGAAACGATACCACCCGACACAGACGGTCTGTTAGGCTCAGCCGGTGTTCGAGATCGCGTCGGGGCGGCGAGCGTTGATCACCGGCGGAGGCTCCGGATTCGGGTTTGGAGTGGCGGAACGGCTACATGCTGCCGGGGCATCGGTGGCCATCGCCGATGTGAACCCGGACGCGGTTCGGGCCGCCGCGAACCGGCTGATGGGCGTCCTGCCGATCGTGATGGATGTGACCGACCGTGACTCGGTCGTGCATGGGACAGCCACGGCGGTGGAAGCATTTGGTGGCCTGGACACGCTGGTCAATTCGGCTGGCGTCTTCGAGTTCAGGGCGTTCGAGGAGATCTCCGAGCGGGAATGGGACTGGATCCTGGGCGTGAACCTCAAGGGCGTGTTTCTGTCCTGCCAAGCGGCCATGCCCCACCTTCGAGCGAGCGGACGGGGCCGGGTCGTCAACATCGCGTCCGACGCCGGCAAGAAGGGGTACGCCCTGATCTCGGCCTACGTGGCGTCAAAGTTCGGCGTCGTCGGCCTGACCCAGTCGCTCGCGGCCGAGTACGGGCCGTTCGGGGTGACGGTCAACGCGGTGTGCCCTTCGACGGTGTCCGGGACCGGGATGGGACAGAAGGTCCTCGGTCAGAAGGTTGAGTTGTTCGGGAAGCCAGCTGACAGGGTCCTGGAGGAGGGTGCGGCCGGGTACCCGCTACGACGACTGGGGACCGTGGCCGACGTAGCCGACACGGTCATGTTTCTGATCTCGGAAAGCGCGAGCTGGATCAGCGGCGAATCGATCAATATCGACGGCGGCAATCTGTCGGGGTAGGTTGAGCGCGGGCCTCGATGGGCCAGGAGGGATCGCATGGCAGCAGATGCAGGCGGCTGGATCGAGGCGATGCTCGTCGACGCGGGCGGCGCCCAGGGCTCCGGTCCGATTGCGGACAGCGACGTCCTGCACTACTCCGAGACCCTTGGCCGTCGAATCCGGTCGGACGCCTCGTGGTCAGAAGCGGCGATCTCGACCTACACCAAGGCTCGCGAGGGCATCGAAGCCGCCGATTGGAAACGGGCCGCGGAGTACGTCGACTTTTTCGTCGATGAGGCGGCCGTGATCTACGGGCTCTTCCGCGGCCTGATCCCGGACGCCATCTCGTTCCTGGAGCAGCGAGGGACGGCTCGAGCGGATCTCCTGAACATGAATCGTCGCCTCTTGGCGCTTCTGCCGCTGCCCGACGGGCGCGCCTTCGTGGCCCGCTCGCGGTGGGCGGAGTTCCAGGCCGATGTCCGCGAATGCACCCTCGCCTGTGGGCGCGGCGACCGCGTGGCAGCGCTGGAGCACCTCGCCGATCTCAAGGAGACGTGGCGCCAGATCCAGGACCGCGACGTGGATCACCTCTATGGCTTGCTCAACGAGGCAGTGGTTCGGTGGGGTGAGCCGGTCGTGGGTGAGTTCTGGGACGCCATCATCGGGCCACTCTTCACGGCGCGGTATGAGAAGTTCGACGTGGCCCGCAACCCCTGGGCAGACTCCCTGTGGACCAACGTCTACCTCGCCTTCGAGTCGATGCGCGGTCATCTCGTCGGGCCGGATCGCGATGGCAACATGGAGTTCAGCGAGGACGCCGAGCGCTACACGTGGCGGTTCGACCCGTGCGGCAGCGGTGGCCGATCCATGCGCCGGGACGCCATCGAAGGGTCGCCACCACGAATGGAGGCGCCGTTCGAGTACGGCGTGACCAAGGAGGAGTACGACTTCGCCTGGAACAAGAAGGGTGTCTGCTACTACTGCGTGAATTGCTGTGTGGTGATGCAACTCATGCCGATCGACAAGTTCGGCTACCCCGTGCGCGTCACGGAGCCGCCGACGTACCCGAACACCGCGGACGTCAAGTGCACCTGGCACGTCTACAAGGACCCGGCCAACGTCCCGGAGCGCTACTACACGGATGTCGGTCGGGTGAAGCCGGCTTCGATCGACGGGCGCACGGAGGCGGACGCCTAGATGCGCCGGGTTCGAATAGGCGTCGCAGGCGTCGGCCACTGGGCAAGAACGGCGCATCTTCCGGCGGTCGAGGCGCACCCGGACGCCGTGCTTGTCGCCCTGGCCGATCCCGACAGTACGAATCTGGCCCGCTCGCGTGCCAGATATGGGGTGGCGGCCGGCTTCAGCGACGCCCACGAGATGCTGGCCGAATGTGAACTTGACGCGGTGATCGTCGCTGCCCCGCACCGCGACCACTCCGAGATCGCGGCTGCGGCCATCGCGCGCGGGCTGCATGTGCTGGTCGAGAAACCGCTCGTCCTGGACCCGGCCGACGGCAGGCGCCTGATCGAGGCCGCCGCCGTGGCGGGCGTGGAGATCGTGGTCGGCTACACTTGGCACTACAACCCGCAGGTGCTTCGCGCTCGCCAGTGGATCGCCGAAGGTCGGATCGGCTCAATCCGGTACGTCCAATCGTTCTTCGGATCGAGCCCGGTGAACCTCTACCGCGGCGATCCCGAGGCCGACGTGTACGCCTATGGCGAGGGCGCGGCATTCGACGGACCGTTACCCTCGACTTATTCCGATCCCCTGTTGGCGGGCGGTGGCCAGGGCCAGACCCAGCTGACTCACAGCATCGCGCTCCTCTTGTTCATGACCGGGCTCGATCCCGAGCGGGTCTCGGCATTCATGGACAACGGCGGCACCGCCGTCGATGTCGTCGATGCGCTATCGATCCGGTTCCGCGGGGGTGCCCTGGGCGTGATCGGGAGCACGGGGGCAGTCACCCCGGTCACCCACACTGACACGCTTGAATACGTGATGCATGGGTCGTCTGGCCATCTGCACTTCGACGTCATGGATGGATCGCTCCGCCTCTATACCTCGGATGGCGCGACCGACGAGCCGGAGCTCCCCGCTGCGGATCGGTACCCGATGTGGGGTCCGGCCACGAACCTCATCGAACTGGCCATGGGCCGAGGCCTGAACGGGTCTCCGGCGTCGTACGGGCAGCGCACCGTCGAGACACTGCACGCCGCGTATCGAAGCGCGGCCAGGAACGGGTCAGCCATCGACATCGAAGGAGGTTCCCAATGACCACGATCGACCGGCAGCCCAACGGCGACGATCGGCGGGTCGCCGTCATCACCGGCGCCGGCGGCGGACTTGGCGGTGCCGTCGCGAGGCTGCTTGCCAAGGCCGGCGACTACCGCTTGTGCCTCGTCGATAATCGGCGCGAGGCGGTCGAGGCCATGGCCGCCGAACTCACGTCCTCGGGCGCGGACGTACGGGCGCTCGTCCTGGATCTCGGTCTGCCAGGTGAGGCGGAGACCGTCATCCCGCAGACCATCGCCACCTTTGGACGTGTGGACGCCCTCGTGAACGCCGCGGCGATCCTGCATCGCCGGCAGTTCGACGAAGTGACGCCGGCCGATTTCGATCAGGTCTTCCACATCAACACCTTCGCCCCGTTCATCCTGGCCCGGGCGGCCATCCCGGACATGGCGAGCCGCAACTGGGGCCGGATCGTCAACGTGACCTCGACCGGTGTGTACGAGGGCGGCTTCACGATGACCTCGGCGATCTACGAGATGTCCAAGGGCGCCGTCGCGGTCCTGACCAAGATGCTCGCGAGGCACGGCGCGGAGCACGGCGTCCTGGTCAACACGGTCTGCCCGGGCGGGATGCGCACGGGAATGCTCCTTAACGAAACGTCGCCGGAGCTCGTCGCCAAGGCGGAGCGAGAGATGATCCCGCTGCATCGAATCGCCGATCCGGCAGAGATCGGCCAGATCATCGCCTGGCTGGTGAGCGACCTGAACACGTACGCGACAGGCGCGGAGTTCGACATCACCGGCGGGCTGGCCCTCCATTGAGCGGGACCGGGGACTTGACCGTGCCCACTGAGCCAGGCGCACCCCGTTTTCGGGCTCTAGATCACGTCGGCTACGCAGTCGCGAATCTGGACCGCTCGATCGCGTTCTATGGGACGCTCCTCGGCGTCCCGTTGCTCATGCGCAAGACGTGGGACGTCCCGTATGTCGGCGAGATCGTCGGCTACCCCAATCTGGTGTTGGAGGGTGCGTTCTTCCAGCTCCCGAACGGGGTCGTCCTGGAACTGCTCGAATACACGACGCCGCGGCCGGGCGCCACCGACATGGAGAGCTACAACGCCGGAAACGCGCACCTCTGCCTGGTCACGGACGACATGGCGTCCGACTTCGCCCGACTGCGCGCCGCGGGCTACGACACATTCCGGTCAGACGCACCCATCGATATCCCCTGGGGCCCGTATCGCGGCGGCCGGGCGTGCTATCTGCGCGATCCGGACGGGGTCTCGATTGAGCTGCTGGAGGAGCCCCCAGGCGGGCCGAACTGGGCAGCCTGAGTCGAGGCGCGACCCCTTCAGTCGAACGCGTAGCGACGGACGGCGGCCTCATCCACTGTCACGCCGAGGCCTGGGGCATCGCGGACAGCGATCTGACCGTCGACCATCTCGATCGGGTCGGTCACGAGTTCGTGTTGCATTGGGGACGGTTCCGGCTTGAGTTCCAACACCAGCACGTTGGGCGAGGCCGCCGCCAGGTGAAGGGAAGCCGCGGTGTTCAGTGCGCTCGACCAGGAATGGGCGTTCCATGACATGCCGGCGGCGGCCGCCATGTCGATCACCTTCTTGAGGCCGGTCACGCCCTCGGCGCGACCCGGATCCATCATGACGATGTCGAGCGTGCCGCTGTTGATCAGCCGCCGGAAGTGCGGGACGGTCCAGCCCTTCTCGCCGGTGCACAGCGGCGTCGCGGTCGCTGCGCGCAGTCGCGCCCAGCCCGCCAGATCGTTCTCGGTGAGGGCGTCCTCCAGCCAGTACAGCCGGTACGGCTCGAATGCGCGGGCCATGGTGATCGCGTGGCTGGCCGTCCAGCCGGAGCCGGCAACGACGTCGACGATGATCTCGGCGTCGGGGCCCACCGCCTCGCGAATCGTTCGCACGATTTCCACGTCGCGCCGCCTGTCGCGCCCAAATGCGATGGAGAGGTCATGGCCCCAGCCGCCCTTGAGAACACTATAGCCGCGAGCGTGCAGATCGGCGAACTGGCGGCCAATCCCGTCGAGATTGGCGGTATCGAAGATGATCGACGACGCGGCCCGCACGTGATCGCGCTGCTTCCCGCCGAGCAGCTGGTAGACGGGCAGGCCGGTCAGATGGCCGGTGAGGTCCCACAGCGCCATGTCGATGGCACTGTTCGCGAAGGTGACGATGCCGCCGTCGCCGGTCCAGTAGGTGGTCTCACGGAATTCGGTCCAGATCGACTCCACCGCCCGCGGATCACGGCCGATCAGCCTCGGACCGAGGCCCCGGTCCACGATGACGCGCATCGCCAGCGACGCGTCTTCCGAGCCGGTGATCGCCTCGCCCCAGCCGACGGCACCTGATGCGCTCTCGATCCGCACCAGCGTCAGGTGCCGGATCTTGCCGTTGTTGTTTGGCTCCGGGTAGCGCAACGGGTGGGCATCAACCCGGGCGATCCGCTCGTCGGTCATCGGGTGGTCTCCTCCGGCTGGTCGACGGTGACGTGGCTCCGCGCGATCATAAGTCGAACAGGGCATCGCTGACATTTCGAGGCGAGTGGTGTCCGGGCGCTGCTCGGAGGAGCTGAGCAGCGCCCGGGGGAAAAGCGGGGACGGTTGCCAGGGTGTCTCAGCCGGCGCCGGGCAGACCCACGTTCACCATCGGAAGTTCTCGGGCGCCTTGCGCCTTCGACCCGAAGGATGTCGGCTTTGTGCGGCCGACCCGTTCGTAGTACTCGGCGGGCGTCTGGGTCGGATCCTTGAACATCTGCCACTGGCACTTCTGGGCGACCCCGACGGCGGTCCGCTCGGCGTCGTAGATCGGCGGATCGATGACCCGGACCGGGTAGCCGAAGCGATCGATCGGCATCTCCTCCATGAGGATGATGCAGTGGGCGCAGTAGAGGCAGACACCCGGCGTGTTGTGGTTCCAGGTGTGCGGCTCTTCGGTGACCTTCCAGTTGTACGGGGGCTGCATCCGGGGCCCCGTCCCCTCCTGGTTGTCGCCGCGAAGCGTCCGCCCGCCAGACCCGCATGGATCGAAGCGGAGAACGAATCGGTCCTCCAGTTCGACCAGCTCCATGTCCCCGGTTCGCTCCGGTCCGACGAGGTGGCCCCGCATCGCCTCGCAGGCCACGAGCATCAGGGTTTCGAGGGCCTGATCCCAGGGTTGCTTGTCGATATCGAACTTCTCGTAGCGCCACACGAACAGGGGCAGCAGCACGCGGTCGTACATGTCACGGATGGCGTCCTCGCCAAGTTGTTCCTGGATGAGGGACATGAGGCCGTAGGTGTGATCCACGTCACGGTCATGGCACTGGCGCCAGGTTTCTTTCATGGTGTCCAGCCAACGGCGCGCTTCGGCCGGCTGCTCGCGGTAGGTGGCCGCGGTGAACCGCTGGACCTCTGACAGGAAGCGGTCCCAGTGCTTGCGCGGGTGCCACGGCGATCCATCGGGAAGGTTGGCGACCGCGACCGCTTGATCATTGCGGGCCTTGATCACTGTGTCGTCCACGCCTTTGTCGCGGAGGTAGCCGTTGAGGTCGCCGATCCACTGGCGATAGAGCGTGAAGCAGACGTTCGCCTCGTCCACGAAGTAGCTGCCGAGGTTGGCTGCCTCGTCCCAACGCCCGCCCTCCAGCGCTTCGATGATCTTGCGGTACGTTGAGATCTTCTGATCTTCCCAGGGACCCATCCGGACCCGCCGGCCAAGCAGCTCCGTGAATGCGATCGTGGTCTCGCCCATCGTGGTCTCCCGCGCGCCAGACGTGGATGCTTGACGATCCCGGTACCGTTTGCAGGCGCCGTCGGGTGGACGATAGCACGCCACCGAGGGCCCGCACCAGTCGGAGGTCTATTGAGCGCGGTCCTGTTCGGCCTGCTGGCCGCCCTCGCCAACGCGGCGCAGGCGCTCATCAGCAAGGAACTCACCAACCGGGCGCCGGCGCGTCAATTGATCGGCGTGCTCTACATCGGCAACGCGCTCGTCCTGCTGCCCTTCGCCCCGTTTGTGCCATGGGTGTGGACCCCGACGATCGTTGCGCTGCACCTGCTGTCGGTCGCGTTGATGGTCGGGACCGCCATCTGCGTCTGGGACCTGCTGGACCACGGCGCGGCGTCGGCGACCACAACCGCGACCGCGATGAGCCCGATCCCGGCGGCCCTCGCGGTGGCCGTCCTGTTGCCGGGTGCCGTAGAGCCGATCCACGTGGTGGCCGCGGTCGTCGTCGTTGCCGGAGTCCTCCTGGCGCTGGCCGACGCCTTCTCGAGCCTTGATCGCTGGGGGCGGACGTGGCGGATCCTCGGTGCGGCCACCGGGAGCGGGCTGCTGACCGTGATGAGCCGCTTGATCGGCGACGAAGGGGTCGGTCTCGTTGAGACGTACGTCGTACGGACGGCGCTGGCGGCCGTGATCTGCCTCGCCCTGTTCCCGCCCAGAGACGTGGCGCGGGGCGACATCCCGAGACTTCTGGGCCGGTCCGTGGTGGTCACGCTGTACTTTGTGTTTGTCATCGTCGGTGCGCAAACGGGCAGTCCCGTGGTTGTCCAGACCCTGGTGGCGACGACTCCCCTCGTCGTGCTCACGGTGGAATCGATCCGGCTGCGCTCTGCCCCGCCGGTCCGATCGGTTGTCGCCTCCGTGGTCGTGGTCGCCGGGGTCTCGCTCATCCTCCTCGCATGACAGCAGTTCTAGCGGGCCTCCTGTCCGCGATCTCGAATGCCATCGGTGGCGAGCTGAGCAAGGGGCTCGCCGTCCGATTCCCTGCCCGTCAATTGATCGGGCCGCTGTTCCTGCTGAACGCCCTGCTCGTGCTCCCCGCCGCGCCGTTCGTCGAGTGGACCTGGTCCACGGAGATCGTCGCGCTGCACGCCGTCTCCGTGGTGCTGTTGGTCATCACCTCAATGGCGATCTGGGACCTGTACGACCATGGGTCCGCGGCCGCTACGGTCACGGCGCAATCGATCAGTCCGCTACCTGCGGCCCTGGCAGTGGCGATCCTCCTGCCGGGCACGCTTGAGCCTGCACAGGTGGTCGCGGCGGTGGTCGTCGTGCTGGCCGTCCTGCTCGGACTGAGTACTTCATTCGGAGCCCTCAGTCGGCGACGCAGCGTGGTGACCGTGTTGATCGCAGCCGTCGGGACCGGATTGCTCACGGTCGTCGGTCGTCTGATGGCGGATCGTGACGTAGGCGTGGTCGAGGCCTACCTGGTCCGCGCCGCGCTTGCCGCCGTTGCTTGCACCTTGATCGCACCGCCCCGGGACGTGCCCCTCCGGGCGCTCCCGGGGATGATTCCGCGAGCTGCCTTCATCACCGCCCACTTCCTGTTCATCCTGGTCGGCGTCCAGGACGGCAACCCTGCGGTCGTCCAGACCGCGGTCGCCACCGCTCCCCTCTTCAGCCTCGCGATCGAGGCCGCGATCACGCGACGACGGCCGTCGGGGCGGTTGATCGCCGCAGCCGCGCTGGCGACAACTGGAGTCGCGGTAATCCTGCTGGCCCGGTGAACCGCGGGGCGTTCGCGTCGAGTGACCCGGGGCGATTACCCGGCGAGGTAGCCGTTGGGATCCAGTACAAACTTGGCAGCCGCCCCCTGGTCGAAGTCGCGATAGCCCTCGACCGCTCGATCCAGTGGCAGGGGCGTGGCGTTGACGGCCTTGGCGATCGCGATCCGGTCGTGGAGGATGGCCATCATCAACGATCGGTTGTAGCGGATCACCGGGCACTGCCCGGTCGTAAACGAGAGGCTCTTGGCCCAGCCCAGGCCGATGCGCAGCGACAGATTTCCCGTGCGGGCCGCGTCGTCCACGCCGCCCGGATCATCGGTGACGTACAGACCGGGAACCCCGACGGCGCCACCTGCCCGTGCCACCTGCATCATCTGGTTGAGGACAGTCGCGGGACGTTCCACCGCGGACAGCTCCCCGTGACCGCGTGCCTCGAAGCCAACGCAGTCCACCGCGGCATCGACTTCGGGAACGCCCAGGATCGCGGCGATCTGATCTGGTAGCGGCGTGGCGTCCCGCAGGTCGACGGTCTCGCAGCCAAAGCTGCGCGCCTGGGCCAGCCGTTCCGGGATGAGATCCCCGACGATGACGACCGCCGCACCGAGCAGCAGCGAGCTCGCCGCGGAAGCCAGACCGACCGGCCCGGCGCCCGCGATGTAGACCGTGCTCCCGGGTCCGACCCCGGCCGTGCGTGCCCCGTGGAACCCGGTCGGAAAGATGTCGGACAACATGGTCAGGTCGAGGATCTTGTCCAGGGCCTGCTCGCGATCCGGAAACACGAGCAGGTTGAAGTCGGCGTACGGCACCATCACGTACTTCGCCTGCCCGCCGATCCAGCCGCCCATGTCGACGTAGCCGTACGCGGCCCCGGGCCTGGCAGGATTGACGTTCAGGCAGATCCCGGTCTGACCCTCGCGGCAGTTTCGGCAGCGCCCACACGCGATGTTGAACGGCACCGAGGCGATATCGCCGACCTTGACGAACTCGACATCGGGGCCGGCCTCGACGATCTCGCCGGTGATCTCATGACCGAGGACCAGACCGGCGGGAGCCGTCGTGCGACCTCGGACCATGTGCTGGTCCGAGCCACAGATATTCGTGCTGACGACGCGCAGGATCACCCCGTGCCGGCACGGGCGAACGCGTCCATCGACCCGGAGCTCCAGGCGAGCATCGTCGAGATCCTGGACCTCGACGATCCCAGGACCCTGGTAGACCACGCCACGGTTGTCACCCATCTCGACCTCCCATCCGGTGTCCGGCGCTCCCGCCGCAGCCGCGAGCATAGACGGCGCTCGGCCCAACCCGCTAGCATCGGTGGAACCGTTGCCAGTCGCTGATGAGGGCCACGCCATGGATCGCGCCGTCTTCTATCTCCGCATCTTTCCCGGGACGGAGGCCGAGTACGACCGACGACATGACGCGATCTGGCCGGACCTGGCCACCGAGATCCGCGAGTCCGGTATTCGCAACATGTCCGGCTTTCGCCGCGGGACGGACGTCTGGTACTACCTGGAGGGCGAGCCGGATGTGGCGACCGCCTTCGGGATCCATGGTCCGAAGCCGGCCAATCAGCGCTGGAACCAGTACTTCCGCGACGTCATCGCCCAGATCACCGACGACTCCGGCGGCCTCCTCTACTACGACCAGGTCTTCCGCTCCGACGGTCCGCAACTCGAAGGGCCGTTCGAGCGCGCCATGTTCGGTCTCGTGATCGATCCTGACCGCGCCGCCGAGTACGAAGCGCTCCATGCCGACCCTTGGCCGGACCTGATGGAGGCCATCGAGGCCTCCGGCTTCCGGAACTACAACGGGTTCCGGCGCGGCGCCCACGTCGTCTATTACGGCGAGTTCTACCCGGACATGGCCACAGTCTTCGGGAAGATGGGGAGCTACGAAGTCAACGCTCGGTGGGGCAAGGCGTTCGACGGGATCATCATCACCATCGTCGACGCTGACGGCAATCTGATCACCGCTGACGAGGTCTTCCACCAGGATTGACCATGGCCACGACCTCAATCGACCGCTCCGACCTTCGACCGCGGGTCGGGGTCGTCAGCCCCTACTGGACGCTCTGGGAGCACACTGCCGGACCAACCTTCCGGGCGGACCGGATGGCACTGGCCCGCTCGGTGGCGGACCAGCTGGCAAGTGATGGAGCGATCGTCCCGGTTGCCGTGGTTGAAATCGCCAGCGGCGATGACGGGGCAGCCGTCGGGCGCCAGTTCGCGGACGTCGGGGTGGACCTCGTCCTCGTCCTCCAGACGATGGCCGTGCCGGCCGCCTGGACGATGGCCGCGATCGAGGCGCTGCCGGGCGTTCCGGTCGTCGTCTGGGCGCTGCACGAGACCGGATTGGTCGCGGGCGGCTTCGACCACGGCTCGATCACGACGCAGGGCGCGACGGTTGGGGCGCCGATGATCTCGAACCTCCTGTCGCGGGCGGATCGGCCGTTTGAGCTGGTCCTGGGTCGGCGGAACGATCCCGATACGATCGCTCGCGTAGGCGCGGCGCTGCGCCTGGCCGGGATCGCCCGCGGGATCGGGACCAGCCGGCTCGGGCGAATCGGCCGCCCACTTGACGGCTACGCGCATGTCGATGTCGATGACGCCGCACTCCGGGCAGCGACCGGGATCGAACTCGTCGCGGTCGACCCCGATGAGGTCGTGGCTCGCTACCGCGAGGTCGCCGATGCGGACGTCCGGGCGCTCGAGGCGGACGTTCGACGCGACTGGACCTTCGAGGGGGACCCGTCGGCGGACTCGCTCGATCGATCCCTGCGAGCGGCCCTGGCGCTCGAGGCGGTCGTCGATGCCCACGCGCTCAATGGCGGGGCCTTCAACTGCCACGTCCCGCAGTTCCGCTTTGGCGAGCCGATCGGGATCGCGCCATGCTGGGCGCTCGGTCGGCTGACCAGTGGCGGTCGGCCGTTCAGCTGCACCGGCGACATCGTCACGGCGGTCGCGATGCTGACCACGAAGCGACTCGGGGGCGCCGCCGTCTACCACGAGATCGAGGCGATCGACTACGCAACGGGCGAGGTCGTGATCGCCAACTCCGGCGAGCACGACACCGCCTGGCTGGCACCCGGGGCACGGCCTCGGCTGCACCCCAACGGCTGGTTCTGCGGCAAGGATCCCCATTGCGGCGTGTGTGCCGTGTTTGAACCGGCGGCCGGACCCGCCACGTTGGTCGGTTTCACGCCACATCCGCACGCACGCGGCGGCTTCCGGTACGTGGTTGCGCGTGGTGAGCTGACGGCCCGGACGTTCCCGGAGACGGGCACGGTGAATGGCGCGTTCCGGTTCACTGACGGCCCGGTGGAGGCCGCCTGGGCACGCTGGGCGACCGCCGGTGTCAACCACCACAGCTCGGCGACGCCTGGAGACCTGTCCGGCGATGTCGCGACCGTCGCCAGACACCTCGGCATCGAAGCGGTGATCGTGTGACTGTCGTGACGCGTCCTCGCGCACCCGTCTCGCTCCTGGACCTGCGGGATGTGGACCCGTACCCGGCGTACGAGCAGATGCGCGCTGTCGGCCCGGTCGTATGGGACGAGGGGATGGCGGCCTGGCTCGTCCTGACGCATGACGGCTGCACGTTCGTGGAGCGACGCGAGGACCTGTTCGAGGAGCCCACCGGTTCGCTTCCGGATGCTGTGAAGATCGTGGGTCGTCGCGACTTCCGTTCGCTCGTCGGCGCCCCGCACGAAACGCTCCACCGGGCGGTCTCGCACGCCTGGCGGCCCGACCCAATCGCTCCGCTCGCCATAGCCGCAGTGCGGCCTCTCATCGCCGAGCGGCTGGCCGGCCTCGCGGAGGGAGGCTCCTTCGAACTGTTCGCCGATTTCGCGCGACTCCTCCCGATCGCGGTCGTGGCCCGGGTGCTTGGCCTGCCCGATGCCGATATCGAAACCCTCGACCGCGCCAAGACCTGGATGGAGGCGGTCCTGGCGTGGCGCCACTCGTATGGCGAGGACGCCGAGTCGAGGGCTGCCGCCATCGCGGCGACCCGTGAGCTGGAGCCGCTCGTGCTCGATACCGTGCGCGCCCGGCGCGACAAGCCGGAGGCCGACGCAATCAGCCTGCTCTGGGCGGCGGGCCGGGAGGTCGCGACAGACTGGGGCGAGCAGGACGTGATGGACAACGCCAAGTTCCTGTTCGAGGGCGGATCGGAAACGACGTCCTTCCTGGTCTGCACGGCCGTGCATCGCCTTCTCGAGCTGCCCGATGCCGCCCGCACCTCAACGCTGGCGGACGCCGGAGCGCTGGCCCGCTTCATCGAGGAGGTCCTGCGCCACTCGACCGTGGTCCACATGCGGGCACGTCGTGCCACGGCCGATGTGGACCTGGGCGGCATCCGGATCGCGGCCGGTGAGCGGGTCCTGGCCGTCAACGCCGCCGCCAACCGCGATCCGGCCCGCTGGGAGCGGCCTGCCGAGCTCGACCCGAATCGACCAAGGCTGTGGAGTCACCTCGCCTTCAACGTCGGCCCGCGACACTGTGCCGGCGCGCACCTGGCCCGGATGGAGGCCACGGAGGCGATCTCAGGACTGTGGCGCGCCTTCCCCGACCTCGCGCGCGCTCCGGGAGCCGCCGATCCGACGCCTGTGGGCTTCGTCTCGCGTGCCTGGCGACCCGTCGCGCTCACCCATTCGAGGGTGCCCGCAGGCGTGGCCCGAGAGCGCATCGACGCGGGCCCACCGTGGGCCCGACCCGGCGCTGAACCTCAGTGAGGTCACTGGAACTAGCTGAAAGTACCGCGTACCTTGACAAAGTCGCATAAACGACTCTAATGTCCACGCATGCTAACGACAGAAGACTTTGCGACGCGATACGGGGACGTCATCGACATCGACGAACTCTCTCGAATGCTGTCCGCGTCTCGTCGCGAGATTCAAGCGCTTCTTCGGGCGCACAACGTGGATGTGGTGATCGTAGGGACTCGCCAGGTCGTGTCCGCTGACCGAGCCGCCCGTGCCTTGGGGCTTGTTGAGGCCGACGCTCCAATCGCTGAAATGGCGCGAGTGCGCCGCGAGACGAGTACACGGGCTGATGGGAGCCGCAAGAGCGTCCGGGAGTACCTCTCCGAGACGAAGCCAACCGCCCAAACGGCTGCTGCCCGCTGACTGTTCTCGCGGTTCTGCTCGATACGACGGCTGTCGTACGAGCGAACAACCTCGGTCAATCTCTATCGCGGTACGTCGGAAGTACCGACCTTGCCGTCACTGAGACCGTCCGCCGAGAACTTGCAATGACTCGGTATGACGACCTACGCGCGAAATGGTTCGCACTCATCCGCGGGATCACGGTCGTCGTCGAGGCGGACGAAATCGTCAATCTGGCTGACGACCTATTTGATCGATTTGAGCAGCACGACGACGCACCTGAGGCGGCTGACGCACTCATCGCGGCGGCTGCACTCGTCAGTGGTCGAACATTGATCACGGAGAACTGGCGGGATTTTCATTTCATCGACGATCTATCTTTCGTGGCAATTCGGGGGATCGTGAGTGGGGATCTCCCGGTCCTCGCGTCAAGGCCAGTTCAGACCGGCGGTCCAGTTGCGGGGGCCGGATGCTGCCGAAAGCTCATCCGATCCCGCGCCGCGACCTAGCGGCTCGGACCCGTACGCTCTCGAAGCTGGCCCGCCGGAGGGCCTGGCGGGTGAGGATGCCGAACCACGTCTCAGCTCGATGCGTGGACGCATCACGGCGCCGACAGTCCCGGTGGACCCACGACGAACTCAAGACGGCTGGGCTCCGGCGTGGCGTCCATGACGCGTTCCCAGCGCAGGCGCTGGATCCGGGTGACGCCGCCCATGGTGATCGGCGGCGATTGCAGGGTCAGTTCGCGGCCCGTGGCGTCGAGCTCCCATCGACGGCGCTGGGTCGTCCCGACCCAGTTGGGGAAGAGGCTGGTCTCGACGTGGTGGATCACCGTGTCCCCTTCGACCTCGTACGACCCGCCGTAGGCGATGAATGTCGCGAAGGCGCCAGCCTGCTCCTCGAGGGTTCCGCCGGTCAGGTCGTCAGTCGCGAAGGGCACTCGGTCCGGGCGGCCCATGATCCCGATCATGGTCCCGCCCGCCGTGTAGGTGAGGAGGCCCTCGGGCGCGTCACCCAGCGGCATCGACTCCGACCCATCGTCGGCGATCGAGACCCAGCTCAGCAGCCGCCAGCCGCCGATCAACGGGTGGGCGCCGCCCTGTTCACGCATCGGGAGGATGATAGGGGCGCGG
>CAYRTS010000027.1:0-4539 GCA_964427285.1 uncultured Anaerolineaceae bacterium | reverse complement strand
GGCCCGACCGGCTCCGGACTGCGACCGCCGAAGGCCCGACCTGGCTTGACACGGCCGAAGACGGCCGACTACGCTCGGCGCCCGGGGCTGACGACGTTTCCAGTACCGATTCTGGCCCGTCCGCACATGCGCGGCCCGCATCACGAGGAGAGGCAATGGCCACCCATCTGGAATGGTCCGAGTCGATCGGCAAGCGGGTGCGGACCGGCGATTGGGCCGACCAAGCCATCTCGACCGTGGCCAAGATCGAGGAAGAGCTGCGCGCCGCAGGTGACGACTTCGGGCTGGCCGCCAACCGCCGTGAGAACGCGGCACAGCTCGTGGACTACTTCATGGAAGAGGCCAAGGTCGTCTACGTCATCTACAAGGTGTGGACCGTTGGCTTCCAGGACTGGCTCAGGGGCCAGGGCGTCAGCCAGGCGGATCTTGACGTCGAGGTCGGGCGCCTGAACCGGCTGATGGCATATCCGGACGGGTCGCCGCTCGAGCGCGAGCCGCGCTGGGACGCGCTCGGCCTGCGCGCCGGTCGACTTGCCAACGGAATCCGCAGCTACGACCTGCCGGTTGAGGCCGCGCTCGTCGAGCTCGACGGGATCCGCGAGGACTGGCGCATGCTCCACGACCGATCCGCCGACCTGATGGCCGGCATCCTCGCCTTCGTCGTCAAGCGCTTCGGCGAGGCCGAGCTGGAGACCTGCTATCGGGCGATCATGGAGCCCTACCTCCTGGAGCGGTACATGCCGTTCGACGTCCGACAGACCCCCTACGAAGAGACCCTCGACAGGAACCTGTACATCGCCCTGGAAGCCATGCGCGGCCACCTCGTCGGACCGGGTCGACGCGGCGACATCGAACTCATCGAGGAGGACGACCGCTGGGTCATCCGCTTTGACCCGTGCGCGTCCGGCGGTCGCATCCTGCGCGGCGACCCGGTCGAAGGCACGGGCTCGCGCGTCCTTGCGCCGTACGAGTTCGGCGTCATCGAGGAGGCGCGGCCGTGGACCTGGGGCGAGACGGGCGTGTGCCACTACTGCGCGCACTGCAACCTGGCGCTGTCGACCATTCCGGCCGAGCGCTGGGGCCATCCGGTCAGGACAGTGGATCCGCCGCTCTGGCGCGGCGAGGACGATCCGGCGACCAATCGCAAGTGCCAGTGGTCGGTCTGGAAGACCCTGGAAGCCATCCCCGAACGCGAGTACGAACGGATCGGCCGGACCAAGCCGCCCCTGCCCGTCATCCAGCCTGGCGCCACCGCCCCGTCGACCGGTGGCGGTGGCGCATGAGTCACGAGGGACGCCGCGCGATCGTCACCGGCGCCGGGAGCGGCATCGGCCAGGCGCTGGCCCTGCACCTGCTGCGCGAGGGTGCCCGGGTCACCGGCGTGGACATCAACGACGCTGGGCTCGAGCCGGTCCGGCAGGCCGGCGGCGAGGCGCTCGTGGTGGACCTGGCCGATCTGGAGCAGCGCGCCACGGTCATCGAGTCCGCCCGCCAGGACCCGCCCCACTTCCTGGTCAATGCGGCCGCCATCTTGCAGGTCATCCCCATCGGTGACGTCGATCCGGCCGTCTTCCGGCGACACTTCACGGTCAACGTGGAAGCCGTCTGGTTCCTGTGCCGCGACATCGGCGCGGTCATGGTCGAAGGCGGCGCCATCGTCAACTTCTCGTCGCCTTCGGCCCGCTGGGCGTACACGCTCGAGACCGCGGTCTATGGCGCGACCAAGACCGCAATCCAGGGCGTGACTCGCAGCTTCGCGATCCACCTGGCTCCACGACACATCCGGGTCAACGCCATCTCGCCGGGGATCACCGATACGCCCATGCAGGAGAAGGTGCTCCGCGACGTGTCAGCGCTCCGCGGCCTGAGCTACGAGGAACTGAGCGCCAATCGGACGAACCTCGTGCCCCTGCGCCGATCCGCGCCGCCGGAGGAGATGGCCGGGGTGGTGGCCCTCCTGCTGTCCGATGCCGCGTCGTACATCACCGGTCAGACCATCTACGTCGATGGCGGCTACATCATGTCGGCCTGACCGACTTCAGGGCCAGCGGGTGCTGCTCGCGAAGGCGGCCTGTCAGAGGGCTACTCATCTCGGGACGGGCGCGTCCTCGCGGAGCAGGCGCTCGTGCTTGAGCTCGGCCCACAGGTCGGCCGGGATCGGGTGCCGGAACGTCTCCACGTTGCGGGCGACCTGGGCGGCCGTCCGCGCCCCCGGGATCACGGAACTGACCGCCGGGTGGCCGAGCGGGAACTGAAGGGCCGCCGCGGCGAGCGGGACGCCATGCCGGGCACAGACCACCTCGATCCGGCCGACGCGATCGAGCACCTCGGGAGTCGGCGGCGCGTAGTCGGCATTGGCCGGTGCCTTGGTGCCAGTCGCCAGGATCCCCGACTGGAACGGAGCGCCGATGATGAACGAGCAACCACGCGCCACGGCGGCCGGGAACTCGTCGGCCAGGATCTCCTGGCGCAGCAGCGTGTACGGCATGGCCACAAGAAAGGCGTCAACGTCGACAAGGTCGAGGAATCGGGGGATCAGGCCGTGGTCGTTGATCCCGGCCGCGATCGCCCCGATCTCGCCGGCGGCCTTGAGTTCGGTGAGCGCCCGCCACCCGGACGTGGCCAGCTGGATGAAG
This sequence comes from uncultured Anaerolineaceae bacterium, assembly GCA_964427285.1. GTDB lineage: Bacteria > Chloroflexota > Limnocylindria > Limnocylindrales > CSP1-4 > SPCO01. The sequence continues at coordinate 1,903 of CAYRTS010000027.1, read as the reverse complement.
TAGCCGTCGAGCTTCTGGCCGGTCCCGTGGTACAGGTGGTCAAGGTCATGGATGACCGCGATGTCGTACCGGGCAATGCCCAGCCGCTGTCGACTCTGGTCCACGGAGCGCATGATCCCGTCGTAGGTGTAGTCGAAGACCACGTCATTCGGCGCCCCACCGAGCCATGGCGCGCCGGAGAACCCGGGATCCGCGTTGGGGCGCAGCCAGCGGCCGACCTTCGTCGACAGGACGAATTCGTCCCGCGGCCGATCGCGCAGGCCTGCTCCGGTGCGCAGCTCGGACAACCCGCGGCCATACCAGGGGGCCGTGTCGAAAAAGCGGACGCCCAGGTCCCACGCGGTCCGGATCGCCGCGATCGCATCCTCCTCCGGCACCTTGTGGAACAGCTCCCCGATCGAGGCGCCGCCGAAGCCGAGTTCGGAGACCTCCACACTCGACCGGCCGATCCGCCGAGTGGCCCCTACGTTCGCCATGGCTGCCGATCTCCAGCTTCTCCCCACGAGGCAATTGGGGCCTGAAGTGGATCATCCACCCAGCAGAAACGGCCGTTGACGTCGGCCCCCTCGTCGCTGGTGAGGCGCAGGACGAGGTCGACCGCCTTGTGCGGCGGATCGCCGCCCGTCTCCTCAACCCAGGCCGCCCACTGCCGGTAGGGTTCGGCCTCGGGCCCCATGACGGCCGCCCGATCGCGGATGTCGCGCCACATGTCGGTCTTCACGTCGCCCGGGTGGATGACGTTGGCGGTCACCCCGGTCCCCTCGATCTCCGCGGCCAGATGCCGCGTCAACTGGTTGAGGGCCACCTTCGCGGTCGCGTACGCGCTGTTGAGGGCGCCCGGCGGGTGAAGCGAAGCGGCTGACGTGATGTTGACGATGCGTCCCCAACCAGCATCCATCATGTCGCCCAGGAACGCCCTTGCCGTGAGATACGGCGCGATGCCATCGATCATGATCGTCTCGATCCAGGCCGCCGGGTCCGTGTCGCGGATCATCGCGATCGGCCCGAAGACCCCGGCCGCATTGATCAGGATCGACGGCGCCCCGAACTCTTGTCGCACGAAGTCGGCCATTGCCGCCACCGACGCGGGATCGCTGACATCGGTCGGACGGGCGACCATCCGTCCGCCCGCCGCCTCGATGATCTGCGCGGTTTCGGTCAGCTGGGCAGCATTGCGGGCGACACCGACGACCGGATGGCCGCGGGCTGCGAGGGCCACCGCGACGCCTCGGCCCAGTCCGCGTCCTGCCCCGGTGACGACCGCGATGCGGCCGCGAGCTGTGCCATCCACGGTCGGCCTCCTCACCGTTCTTACTGGGCGCCGGTCTCGAGGTTGAAGACCTCGCGAAGCTCGCTCGAGTCCACGATCCCATCGTCGTTGAACTCCATGAGCGGGTTCATGATCTCGCCCCACTTGTCGTGGATCTCGGTATGCCACAGCCGATCCCACGCCGCCTCGTCGCGGATCTCGGAGTAGAGGAACAGGACGGGATCGTGCTCGAAGATCGTGATCTGGGCGATGCCCTGGCGCTCGATCTCGTCAACCAGCTCCTTCCAGATCCCGGCGTGGTGCTCCGCGTACGCGGCCAGGCCGCCCGGCTTGAGACGCATCGTAAAGGCGCGGCGGATCATCTGGTCACCTCCAGTTCGACGGGAGCATGGTCCGGTTCGGCCCCCGGTGGGCGGCCGGTATTGATCGCGTGCAGCAGCCCGTGGTCGTCGATGTCACCGCCGTTCGCCTCAAAAACCAGGCGGCCGTGGTACAGGACCAGGATCCGATCGGCTAGCCCGACGACTTCCGGCAGTTCCGTGGAGCGGAAGAGGACCGTGCGACCCGTGTCCGCGAGGTCGCGGATGAGCCGGTAGATCTCGCGCTTGGCGCCGACGTCGACACCGCGGGTCG
>CAYRTS010000026.1:3720-38915 GCA_964427285.1 uncultured Anaerolineaceae bacterium | reverse complement strand
CGCCGTCCCCCCGACCCGGCGATCCGCCGACCCGCCGACCCACCGACCGATCCGCCGATCCGCCGACCTATCCGCCGATCCGCCGACCGATCCGCCGACCCACCGACTGACCCGGTGGCGCGGTATCCTTGCCGGCGACCCTTCAGCCACGGCCCCGTGAGGCTGCACCGGAGGCCCGAGAGGCCGGGAAGGAGCGATGAGCGGCCGCCAAATCATGACCGCGGACGAGATCCGCCGGGCGACGATCCGCCTCTCCCACGAGATCGTCGAAAAACATGCCGGGACGGACGGTCTCGTCCTGATCGGGATTCAACGTCGCGGCGTCCCGCTGGCGCGGCGGGTTGCAGCGGCCATCGCCGAGCACGAAGGGGCCGTCATCCCGGTCGGTGCGCTGGACATCACGTTCTACCGTGATGACCTGTCGATGGTGGCCCAGCAGCCGGTCGTCAAGGGGACTGTCCTCCCGACGGCGATCGATGGGAAGACCATCGTCCTGGTCGACGATGTGCTGTACACCGGGCGGACGATTCGGGCGGCGATGGACGCGTTGGTCGATTTCGGTCGGCCGCAGGCGATCCGGCTGGCCGTCCTCGTGGACCGGGGACACCGTGAACTGCCCATTCGGGCGGACCACGTGGGCAAGAACGTCCCGACCTCGCGCGAGGAGCAGGTTCGCGTCCACGTCGAGGAGATCGATGGCGAGGACGGAGTCGAGATCGAGCGAGTGACCGTCGCAGCGGCGGCCGAGTCGGTCGGGTGAGCCTGGTGATCGACCCGGTGGCTGCTGGATCGGGTGGCGTCCGTTCGGTCGTCGTTCCGTCGGTCGACCCGACGCCGGTCGTCGTGCCCTTCGTCGACTCGGCGCCGGAGAGCCAACCCGTCGCCTGGCGCCATCGCCACCTGCTGGACGTGGACGGCCTGTCGAACGCGGACCTCGAGCTGGTGATGCACACCACCGACGCCATGCGCGAGGTCCTCGCCCGACCGATCGCCAAGGTCCCCGCGCTGCGCGGCCGGCAAATCACGATCCTGTTCTACGAGGCCTCGACCCGGACGCGCGTCTCGTTCGAGGTGGCGGCCAAGAACCTGTCCGCGGACGTCGTCAACATCGCCGCAGCCACGTCGTCCGTCTCGAAGGGCGAATCGCTGGTGGACACTGTCCGCACGATCGAGGCCCTTGGCGCACAGATGCTGGTGATGCGCCATTCGGTTTCGGGGGCACCGTACCTCGCGGCCGAGGTATTCGGTGGGTCCGTGCTCAATGGCGGCGACGGCTGGCATGCCCACCCGACCCAGGCGCTGCTGGACCTCTACACAATTCGCGAGCGGCTGGGCGGATCGCTCGCTGGGCGCAAGGTGGTGATCCTGGGTGACCTGCTCCACTCGCGTGTGGCGCGCTCGAACATCTGGACGTTGACCGCGGCCGGCGCCGAGCTCTGGCTGTGCGGGCCACCGACGCTCCTCCGCGGCTTCGAGGCCTGGGCGGCTCGGAGTTCGGTCGCGGGGCGGCGGTTCCGAGTCACGACGTCGGTCGACGAGGCGCTGCGCGACGCGGATGTGGTGATGGCGCTGCGGATCCAACGCGAGCGGATGGCCTCCGGGTTACTCCCGTCGCTCCGGGAATATGCAGCGCGGTACGGGCTGAACCGCGAGCGACTCGCGCTGGCCCACCCAGGTGCCCTCGTCATGCATCCGGGCCCGATGAACGAAGGGGTCGAGATCTCGGCCGACGTGGCCGCCGGCGTGCAGTCGGTCATTACGGACCAGGTCACCAACGGCGTCGCCGTGCGGATGGCGCTGCTCTATCTGCTGGCCGGGACGCGGGCGTCGGCGTGATCGGCGGGCTCGTGGACGCCGCGGGGGCAACGGGCATCGGGATGCTCGCGGACCTCGAGATCAGTCGTGCCTGGCTGGTGGACCCCGCGACTGGGCGGCAGGGGCCGGGCGAGCTCGTAGTCCGGGACGGCCTCGTCGCGGCGGTCACCTGGCTGGATGGCGACGAGGGCCGCGGCATCGAGGCTCACGGGGTGGTCGTCGCGCCCGGCTTCATCGACCTGCACGCCCACCTGCGGGAGCCCGGCAACGAGGACGCCGAGACCGTGGCCTCTGGCCTGGCGGCGGCGGCGCATGGCGGGTTCACCACCGTCTGCGCGATGCCGAACACGGATCCCGCGCTCGACGAGCCAGGTGTCCTTGCGCGAATCCGGGCGGCTGCGGTCGGGTCGGGTTCGCCGGTCGAACTGCTCGCGTATGGCGCGGTCACGGTCGGGCGGGCAGGGGAGCAATTGGCGGCGCTCGGCGAGCTGGCCGATGCCGGTGTGGCGGGGTTTTCTGACGACGGTTCGCCGGTTGGCTCGGCACCGATCCTGCGCGCGGCCCTCGCGTATGCCGGGGCGCTGGGTCTGCCGATCATCGACCACGCCGAGGACGTTTCGCTGACCGTCGGTGCCGAGGCCAACGATGGCTATGTCGCTACGGTCCTTGGCCTGCGCGGTTGGCCGGCCGCCGCCGAGGAGGCCGCGGTCGCCCGCGATCTGGCGATCCTGGCGGACGTGGTGCGGGACGTGTCGGGCGCCCGGTTGCACCTCACCCACGTGTCAACGGCGGGCGCCCTGACCCTGATCCGGCGGGCCAGGGCAGACGGCCTGCCCGTGACGTGCGACGTGACGCCGCATCATCTGGCCCTCACCGATGAATGGGTCGCAGGGGCCAGACGCTGGGCCTGGGAATCGAGCGGCGACCCGTGGGCAGACGGAGCGCTTGTCGTGGGGCCGTTTGCATCTTCGCTGCGGGTCAATCCGCCGCTGCGGAGTGCCGAGGATGCCGCCGCGTGCCTTGCCGCGCTTCTTGACGGCACCGCCTCCGCGGTGGCCACGGATCATGCCCCCCATGCCGAGGTGGACAAGGCGGTCGAGTTTGGCGATGCGGCCAACGGAATCAGCGGCATCGAAACGGCGTTCGGCGTGTTGCTGGCGGCGGTCGATGCCGGTCACTTGCCGCTGCTGCGGGCGATCGAGGCGCTCACAACGGGACCTGCGGGGGTGCTGGGCGGGCGGACGCGGCGGGCCGGCGCAGTCGGACTCGTCGAGGGGGCTCCGGCGGACCTCGTCGTCTTCGATCGCTCCGATCCGTGGACCGTGACCCACGGCGCGCTCCTGTCTCGCGGCAAGAACACGCCGCTCCTGGGCCGCGAGCTGGGCGGCCGAGTGCTCCTGACCCTCGCGGGCGGTCGCCTTGCCTACGAGGCCCCCGACGCCTAAGGCTGATGGGGCTGCGTCCGACCCCTGAGGTCGCCAGGTTCACTGTTCGCAAGCCTGACGGCTCGACGGTTGGATCAGACGCGGATGACCTCGAGGCCGGGCACCGTGACATAGTCGGCGTCCTGCGTGACGACCGGGATCCGCAGCGCCATCGCCGTCGCAGCGATCCACGAGTCGTTGATGGGCATGGACCGCCCATGCGATCGGAGCTGGACACGAAGGCGAGCCCACGACTCAGCAACGTCATCGTCGATCGGGATCGACTCGAACGAGAGGGCTAGGGTCAGCGTAGCGAGTCGGGCAGCGCGCGTCGTGGCATCGTCCGCCACCAGAACCCCTGCGCGAAGCTCCGCCACGGTCACGACGGATACAACGACGTTGTTTGGTATCAAGTCACGGTCGATCCGCCGACCAGTTTCCCTTGCAACGAAGACGCTGGTGTCGACGATCCCTTCCGCTATCGCCAAGGGATGTCGTCCGTGGTGTCCGGGTTCATCTCGCGGAGGTCCCGAAGGAGTCCGGGGTCGGCTTGGGCAGGCAATAGCCTTCGGATGAACTCCTCTCGAGACATCGACCGAGGCCGACGATCGATCGGTTCGATCGTAGCAACCGGACGCCCGCCCACGGTGATCGTGATCGACTCGCCGGCTTCCACGCGGGCGAGGATGGCACGAGTGTTGTTGCGTAGTTCACGTGAGGCGACGTCGGTCATGCGCCGACCGTAGCACATATGCGACAGTTGTCGCAACCACCTGCCCAGTCACTGTCGACCAGACCGCACGTCTCGCCTTGGGCTACGCTCAACACGATGAACGGGCCCGGGCAGCTCAACCCTGACTTCGAGCGCCGCTCGTTGTGGCAGGCGACGATGCCGGCCCTGCCGGATCGGTCGGGACGGCCCCTCCCGCAGAGCGCGGACGTGGTGGTCATCGGGGGCGGGTACACCGGGATCAACGCTGCGCGGGAGCTGGCCCGACGCGGGGTGGCGGTTACGCTGGTAGAGGCACGGACGTTGGGCTTCGGCGCTTCGACGCGCAACGGCGGGATCGTCCACCCGGGCTACAAGTGGGGCCCGCGTGCCCTGATCCGCCGCTACGGCGACGAAACCGGGCGGGCGCTCTACCGGGAAACGCTCGACAGCTACGCGACGGTCAAGCGCCTGATCGCCGAGGAGTCGATCGACTGCGACTTCCGTGAGGTTGGCCATGTCGAACTCGCCTACGCCCCGGCGCATGTCAGGGAGCTGCATCGGGCGCAGGAGAGCCTGGCCACGATGGGGGTCGACGCGACGCTCGTCCCAAGGGACAGGATTCGCGAGGAGATCGGTTCGGACGCCTACTTCGGCGCGCTGGTGGTCCCGAACTCCGCCCTGATCCACCCGGGTCGCTACTTCGCCGGGTTGGTCGACGCCGCGGACCGGGCCGGTGCCGATCTCCACGAAGGGGTTCGCGCTCGATCCATCCGCCGGCGCGCTGCGGGCTCATTCGATGTCGAGATGGAACGGGGCACGATCCGTGCCCGGGACGTGTTCGTGGCCACCAACGGCTACACCGATGGTGTGGCGCCGTCACTGCGCCGCCGGATCATCCCGATCGGCAGCTACATCATCGCCAGCGAGCCGCTCCCCGAGGAGCTGGCACGGGAGATCTCTCCGAAGGGTCGCTCCTTCTTCGACACCAAGAACTTCCTCTATTACTGGCACGTGACGGCGGATCGCCGGGTGGTCTTCGGCGGGCGTGCCAGCTTCATGCCGACGACGATCGATCGAACCGCCGCGATCCTCCACCGGGGTCTGCTGGAGGTCCATCCGCAGCTGGCTGGCTATCGGATCGACTACGCGTGGGGCGGCAACGTCGCCTTCACCTTCGATCGAATGCCGCACGTTGGCCGGACCGCGCAGGGCGTTGCCTACGCGATGGGCTGCTGTGGGACCGGGATTGCCCTGACCACGCACCTCGGTACGAAGGTTGGGGAGTGGCTGGCTGGTGGCGAGGCGCCGGCGCTTGCCCGGCTCAACTTCCCGCTCGTGCCCGTGCCCTACGAGGGTCGTCCCTGGTTCATGCCGCTCGCGGGAGAGTGGTATCGGCTCAAGGATCGGTTGGCGGCGCGGTCACGCTCGGCCTGAAGGCCCGGCCGCGGCGCTCGCGCCAGCGTGGTCAGGCGAGCTCGCTGGCCAGCCGCCGGAGGGTCGCGAGCAGGTGGTCGATGTCGTCCTCGGTCGCGAGGTAGTTGACGATGCCGGCGCGCAGCCAGGTTGCACCGCGCAGGCGCGTGGTGGTCAGCCAGCCGTCACCCGACACCTCGAGCGCGGCCTGGAGCGCGTCCTGGTGACGGTCGAGCGCCTCGCCGCTCAGCCCGGGCACGACGTGGCGGAAGCACACAACGGACAACTCGGGCACGGCCGGGTGCGCCTCGAAGTCATCCGCCTCGGCGCAGCGGGCGGCGAGGTAGGCGGCGTGATCGTTGTTGGCCTCGATGAGTCGGCCGAAGCCGCTCGTGCCCAGGTGTTTCCAGGTCATCCACAGCTTCAGCGCGCGCCAACGGCGGGTCCCTTCGAAGCTGAGCTTGTAGAAGTTGAGCTGGTCGCCGTGGTCGTCTGCGGCCTCCGGATCGGGCGACTCGGGTGTCTCGCCGCCACGGTAGTACTCCGGCGATTGCCCTCCAAACACGGCCGCCAGGGCCCGTCGATCCCTGACCAGCAGACCCCCGATGTCGTAGGCCTGGAAGAACCACTTGTGGGGATCGAGGGTGATCGAATCCGCACGATGGAGGTCCGGAACGCGCCCCGCGTCTCGGTGCGACAGCCGGGCCCCGCCGCCGTAGGCCGCGTCGACGTGGAGCCACAGGCCCTCGGTGGCAGCGACGTCCGCAAGCTCCCCGATCGCGTCGACTGAGCCCGTGTTGGTTGATCCGGCCACGGCCGCGATCGCAAAGGGCGTCAGGCCCGCAGCACGGTCACGGCTGATCGCCCGGGCGACGGCCGCGCCACGCAGGTGGAAGGCATCGTCGGCCGGGAGGGTCACGAGCGTGCTCGCAGGGAATCCCAGTTCATCGAGGGCGCGAGCAATGCTGAAGTGGGTCTGGTCGCTGGTGTAGACGCGGGCGTTTTCGAGATCGCTGCCGCGCGGCGCGGCCGAAAGCCCTCGAACCTTGGCCAGATGGAGGTCGCGGGCGAGGGTCATGGCCATGAAGTTGGCCATCACTCCACCGCTGGTGAGCAACCCGAAGGCACTTGCGTCGTAGCCGACGAGGTCGCACAGCCAGCGCACGACCTCTTCCTCGACGAACGCGGCGAACGGCCCGGCGTGCCAGACATCCACGCCCTGATTGGCCACCTGGGCGAGCAATTCGCCCATGATCGACATGGGCAGCGGCGGCGGCGTGAAATAGCCGAACTGCCGTGGATGCTGACTGTTCATCAGGCCGCCGGCGAGCCGCGCCTCGAACTCGGCGATCACGTCGGCGGCGGTGGATGGGTCAGTCGGCGCTGGCCCGGGGCCGCCGCCGGAAGGAGCGTAGTAGCGCCGTCGCGCTTCGGAGTAGGACGACGGGTCGCCCATCGCGCGCTGCATGGCCTGGCCGAAGATGAAATCGAGCCCGGCTCGCCAGGTCTCCTCGCCGAGCTTTGCCAGGGCGTTTCGTGAGGCACCCTCGTCCCGATACCCGATCAACTCCGGTTCCGGGTGCCAGCTAAAGTGGGCGAGGTAGCCGTCCAGGTCCAGGGGCGCGGTCGGATGTTCAGTCGAACGACGGGTCACTCGACGATGGTAGCGTTCATCGGGTGACCGCTGCCAACGACGACGAGGCTCGAGTCTGGCTTGATGCGCATCTGCGCGGTCTTGGCGAACCGTACGAGCTCTTCCCGTGCGACCCGGCGCTGGCAGACACCGCGGCGTTCTGCGCCGCGTACGGGTTCGATCCGGAGGATTCGGCCAACACGATCGTCGTCATCGGCAAGTCCGATCCGCCGCGGTTTGCCGCGTGCGTCACGCTCGCCCCGTACCGGCTGGATGTCAATCGGACGATCCGCGATCGGTTGGGGAGGCGCAAGGCGTCGTTCGCGCCGGCCGAGGAGACCGCGGCGCTCACCGGGATGCAGCTGGGCGGCGTGACCGTGTTCGGGCTGCCCGCTGACCTGCCGATCTGGGTGGACGCCCGCGTCATGACGCGAACCCGGATCGTGCTGGGCGGAGGCTCTCGCTCGTGGAAGGTGATCGCGGCGCCCGCGATCCTGCGAGCCCTGCCAGGGGTTGAGGTCGTCGACGGTCTTGCGATGGACCCACGCACGGCCTGAGCCTGCGTCCCGTATCGTTCCCGCCCGTGACCGACGACCCCACACCGCCCCGCCGTCCGCGCGCGACTGGCCCGATCCAGTACAAGGGCGATGCCCTGGAGCCCGCGCGGGGTCCAGGCCTCGGCTGTTTTCGCTTCCAGCTCGTGGTCCTGGCGATCTTCATCGTGCTGGCGCCGCTCAGCGTTGGCTGGGGCTGGCCGCCGGAGATCAGCGCGGCACTGATGATCACCGTGATCGTGCTGCTGCTGGTCACGGGCCAGACGATCATCTTCCTGCTTCGGCTGGTCGCCGCCGACCGCCGAGGTCGCCGCCGCCCCCTTGCCAGTGACACCAGGACAGTGGGCGAGATCGAGGATTCCGCCACCGCTCCCGACGGTGAGCAGCCGCCCAAATCGTGATCAGCGGCCGCACCGAGCGGCGGCATTTGCCCGCTGGCACTCTGCTCGTCGCACGCAACTCCAGGTTGCACCTTCAGGACGAACGTGCGTGGATCGGCGCCCACACTGCATTGTGGGCGCGAGTCCATGCTCACCCGTGGGCGCGAGTCAACTGGCAGTTGGACGCGAGCCGCCCAGAACGTGCTCTCTCCCGCCGGCCGCGCTCGGTGCGTGGTGCGCTCCCTGCTGCGGGCGGCGCGACAACGTGCTTCCTGCCGAGGCCCCGTGCGACAATACGCACCAGGTGGCCGCTGGCCGCCCAGCGTTCGCTCAAGGAGGACCAGGCCTAACGTGCCCGTGCTCGCGACCTACTTCAGCGTTCGCCGCGGCCGAGACCCGTTCTTCAAGTTCTTCATGCGCACGATCTTCCCGAAGCAGGTGAAGGAGTACGAGGAGAAGTTCGGGATTCGCTTCGTCGGCTGGTTCAACGTCGCCCACGGCTGGGACTTCGACAACGTGATCTTGCTGGATCTGCCCGATTACGCCACCCTTGACAAGCTGGAAGCCAACGAGGCAACCCGCGCGCTCGGCCATCGCGCCGGTGAATGGATCTTTGAGCGCCACCATTCGATGTTCCTGCGCGAACGAATGGGTCCAGACCTCGAGTATCACCCGTAGACTCTCCCCGACAGCAAGGAGGCGACCAAGATGGACAGCCACAGCGACCTGCTCGGAGAGCTTGCGGGCGACGCCGCCCTCGAGCGTGCGGACTTCATCCGACAGTCCGCGGAGCAGCTCCGCCGGTTCCTGGACCACCATCGCGACCGCATCTCCGGGATCGGCGGTCTGACCCTGATCGACGAGGAGCCGGACTACCTTTCGGTCGCCCCGGATCTGTCCTTCCGGAGCCGGAGCCGCTACCTCGACGACGCTACCGGCAAGTGGGTCAGCGAGACCGAGGTGATCGAATCCGTCGCGGAACTCGTCGAGCTGTACAACCCCGCCGATATCTACGCCGCCTTCGCCGAAGCCGCCCGCGAGGCCGCCGGACTGCCGCCGGAGCCAACCGCGGAGAGTGATCTGTATGAAGCGGCCGGCATCTCGCCCACGGACGCCGTCTCGCTTGGTGAGGATCCCTACGCCGCAGCCGCCGACTCGTGGGCTGCCGGCCAGCCGATCTCGCTCAGCGAGGACGATGATGAGTCCGCCGCCCGGCGGCTCTACGATCTGGCGCTCGAGTACCAGGAGCGCAGCCAGCGCAGCGAGGCCCGTTTGCTCGAGGACTTCGAGTCGGCGTCGGCGGGGCTGATCTCGGTTATTGGCGACCTGGTGATCGTCGATGACGACGATGAGCGGCTCATGCTGACCGCCGCCGGCAGGTTCCGGGCTGAGGTCATCCCGGAGGACTCGGGCGAGGCGTGGCGGACGCTCGATGGCGCGGAGGAGCTGGTCGAGTTCTACGACCCGACCGATGTTTTCGGTGACCTGGCGGATGCTCTTGCCGAAGCCTTCCCGTCGGTTACCCCGGATGCAGAGCGAAGCGACGGCGATGGCGAGACCTCAGCCGACGACGAGGCGGACGCTGAGGGCAAGCCCACGGCGTGACAACCCGGCCGGCCGCGGCCGAACTCGTCGACAGTCGCGAGATCCTCCCGGGCCAGTGGCTCCAGTCGTACCACGCCCCGACACTCGCGAGTGGATCGCGGGCTGGCCAGTACATCCAGACCGGCGTCCTCAACCTGGCGGCTGGCGGCCGGACGGCTGGGGAGACCGGCGCCGGATTGGTCATGCGTCGATCGTTCGCCCTGAACACCGCGGATCCGGCAACAGGGATCGTGACGATCCACTTCCAGGGCGGCCAGCACGGGACGCGGTGGCTGAACCGCCTGCGTCCCGGTGAGGTTGTCGATCTGTTCGGGCCGTACGGTCGGCCATTCGAGGTGCACCCGCGCAGCCAGCACCTGCTGCTCGTGGCCGTTGGACCCGCGATCGCCGGCGTGCGGATGCTGATCGACGAGGCGATCCGGGCCGGTCGCCGGGTCACCCTGCTGTTCGGGGCCGCGACCGCCGGACTGGTCTATCCGTCCACTCTGCTGCCAGACGAGGTGGAGTACGTTGTCGCCACCCTGGATGGGTCCCTTGGCCACCACGGAACGGTCACCGAACTCGTCGCGGACTACGAGGCCTGGGCTGACCAAATGTTCGCCTGTGGCCCGATGGCGACCCTGACCACACTCGCCCACCTCGCCGGCGGGCGCCGCGAGCGCCTCGGCGTGGCCAAACTCGGGCGCAAGCGCGGGGCCGGCAAACCGGTTCCGGCGGGGTCGCCCGCAGCTCGGCGGAAGGCGTTCCTCCAGGTGTCGCTGGAGCAGGAAATCGGCTGTGCCACCGGTTCCTGTCTCGGCTGTGCGGTGATGACGGCGACCGGGACCCCCCAGCGGGTTTGCCGCGAAGGACCGGTCTTTGCGGCCGAGGAGATCGCCTGGGAGGAGGCGTGACAAGCCGGCGGCGGGTCAGGACGGTCAAGCCGGCGACGGCGCCAAACCGGCCGATCCCGCCAAACCGGCCGATCCCGCAGAGACCGATCACATCGAGACCGATCACATCAGACCGTCCGACTGCGCCGAACCGTCCGACGACCGAGCCGCGGAGCTTGGGCATCAATCGATCCATGCCGGCGGCGCTCTCGGCCACCGAGGTCGACCTGGCAGTGGATCTCGGACGCGGCCTCGTGTTGCCGAATCCGGTCATGGTCGCGTCCGGGAGCGTTGGCTACGGCGTCGAGCACGCCGACGCACTCGACATGGACCGGCTCGGTGGCATCGTGACCCGCGGCACGACCATGCGCCCTCGGGTCGGCAACGCCGCGCCGCGAATGAGCGCGACGCCCGGCGGCCTGCTCAACGCCGTCGGCCTCGAGAACCCGGGCGTGGACGCCGTGATCGAGCGCTACGCGCCCACCTGGGCATCCTGGACCACGCCGGTCCTGCTCAACGTCGGGGGCGCCTCCGTCGGTGACTACGCAGACGTCGCACGGCGGCTGGACGGCATCGCGGGCGTCGCGGGAATCGAACTCAACCTGAGCTGCCCGAACGTTGGCAAGGGCGGCCTCCTGTTTGGCCTGGACGCCGTGTCCGCGGCCGAGGTCACCGCGGCGGTCCGCGCCGCGACTGACCTGCCGCTGATCGTGAAGCTGTCGCCCCTCGTCGCCGACATCCGCCCGATCGCGCGGGCCGTCGCCGATGCCGGGGCGGACGGGATCAGTGCCATCAACACGGTGGCCGGGATGGCCCTCGCAGCGGATCGACAGCGACCGCTGCTGGGCGCCGTGTACGGCGGGCTGAGTGGGCCGGCGCTCAAGCCGATTGCGCTTCGGATCGTGTTCGAAGTCGTCCAGGCGGTCAAGATCCCGGTGATCGCGGTCGGGGGCGTGACGGCGCTCGCCGACATCCTCGACTTTCTGGCGGTTGGGGCGGTGGCGGTCCAGGTCGGAACCGCTGTCTTCGCCGACCCATTGCTGCCGGCACGCCTGGTCGACGAGCTCGCCGCCGAGTGCGGGAACCAAGGCCACACGTCGTACCGGCGGCTGATTGGGACGGCGCTTCCGGCAAGACCGGGCCGCCCCTCGGCCAAAGGCGTCGAATACCGGCCATAGTGGCTCGTGAGGATCGTGGGCCGGGGATGGTATGGTATGTGCATGTTCACTGAACGAACGCAGGTCCTCCTGTCGCCGGAGCAGCTCGCGCGAGTCAAGCGGATCGCTGGGCGCGATGGCCGCTCGGTCGGCTCCGTGATCCGGGAGGCAGTCGACTCGTTCGTTGAGGCGTCACCAGATTCTCGACAGCGGGCGCTGCAGTCGATCATGTCGATGAACGCGCCGGTCGACGACTGGGAGGTCATGAAGGCACAGATCATGGAAAGCCAGCTCGGCAACTGGTGACCGTCTTTGTCGATACGGCGGTGCCGATGTACGCCGCCGGTGGAAGCCACCCATTGCGAAGCCCATCGCTGCGGATCCTGAAGCTGATCAAACAGGGCGAACTCGATGGAGTCACGTCAACCGAAGTCGTGCAGGAGATCGGTCATTGGTTCATGTCGGTGCGACGCCCGGACATCGCGAGGCAATTGGCCACGGATGTGCTCGATCTGTTCGCGCCGGTCCTCCCGGTGACCCACGCGCTGATGCGCCGAGTGCCGGACCTGGTCGCGCTCTATCCATCTCTGGCATCTCGCAATCTGGTCCATGTTGCAACCTGTCTCCACGAGGGCATCACCGAGATCATCAGCCCGGATCGGGGATTTGACCTGGTGGTCGGATTGCGCCGGATCGACCCGAGCGAGTTCGCCGCCGAGCCTGCGTAGCGAGATGGATCGGCGGACCCGGTACGTGCTTGCGCTTGTGTTGACCCTGGCCATCGTCGTGACCGGCGGCGCTGCGATCCTGCTGGGTGAGGATGGCACCCCGGGCCTTGGAGAGTTCGGCGATGCTTCCCCGTTGGAAGCGCAGTCGGTGATCGGCGTCATCGTGTCCGTTGAGTCGGAAGGTATCGACAAGGTTCGCGGGTTCACGATGCGCACCGTAAGCGCATCGACGATCGATTTCGTCATCGGGAGCCTGGAGGACGGTGGTGCCTTCCCGCCCGGCCATCTTGTCGAGCACCAGGCGACGGCGCAGCGGGTGCAGGTGTGGTACCGCGTCGAGGGTGAGACCACGATCGCGGTCCGGCTTGAAGACGCGGAATGAGGTGTCGGGTCAGCCGCCCGCGGTGATCTCCGCGATGACCGCCTCTAGCTCGAGGTCGGTGACCGTCAGTTCGAACGAGCCACGCACGATACCGCCCCGATCGACCGCGAAGATCCAGGGCTCTACCAGCAGGCCCCACGCATTCGCTGGCTCGGCGGCCTGGAGGTTGCCGGTCGCATCCAGCAGCGGCTCGAGCTGCCCGTCGACCTCGTGGAGCTTGTACGGCTCGACGTTGATGAACGTGACTTCCAGGTGGTCGGCGGCCATGGCCTTCACGCGGTCGAACGTTGGTCCGCATTGCGCGCTGGCGCAGAACTTGGGCGTCGCAAAGACCAGGACAAACGGTTCATGCGCCGTCAGCGCGTCTGCGACCGAGGTCGAATAGAAGTCGGGATTGGGTTCCTCGTCGGTCGAGATCCTGGCGACGTCGCCACCGACATCGTCAAGCGTTGGGGTGTCCGAGGCGGGAGCCTGCTCCCCGACGGCGACGGTCGGCGAATCGTCGTGAACCTCGAAGGTGAGGCGCACCGTTTCGGCCGCGGATCCCGGCGCCTCGGTCGTGAACTCCGCGCCCCACGTCCCGGCCTGCGGCAGGTCCACGTTCAGGATGTACATGCCGCGGTCGTCCTCGATCGTCCAGACGAACTCGCCCTCGGCCGTTGCCGCAACGGCGTTCGGGTCCTGTCCCAGGTCATAGAACGCCACGGTCGCCGAACGGTCAGGCGCGCTCGCCACGTTGTTGTCGCCGTCGAGGTAGAGGAACAGGATCCGGGCCCTGCCACAGCCGACATAGTTCGAGACCATGACCGGGATCAGCGTGGGCGAGGTGGCCGGCGGCCCCCAGGCGGACATGTCCGATGGTGCCGGTGCGCTCGCGCAGGCGCCGCCGGCACTCGAGGCGGACGGCAGGTTCGTGGGCATGGCGCCCGATGAAGTTGCGCTGCCGGAACCGGCGCTGCACCCGGCCGCGAGGGCCGCGACTGCCGCGATGGCGGTAACCAGCCCAAACCGAACCGATGGGGCGTGGCGTCGTGGCATGGCCACAAGCGTAGCGGGGAAGCCGGCCGAACGCCGCGGGTGACGGCGGATGACCCGGCCAGCACGGGCTCCGGGCTAGAATGACCGCCCATGAATCGCTTCCAGAAGCTGGGTCTCCTCACGCTCGCAACCGCCCTCGGGCTGGTCACGATCGGCGTGATCGTGCGAGCCACGGACTCCGGGCTGGGTTGTCCGGACTGGCCGTTCTGCTACGGGCAACTGATCCCGCCGGCCGGTGACGGCAAAGCCTGGATCGAATGGATCCACCGGACCGTCGCCGCGGTCATCGGGTTCGAGATCCTTGGCCTGGCGATCCTTGCGCTTCGCGATCACCGAGCCCGACCGTCCATCGTCTGGCCGACCCTGGCCGCGGTCGCGCTCGTTGGGTTCCAGGCGTGGCTTGGCCGTGAAACGGTCCGCCTCGGGAACAGCGGGGAGTCGGTCACCGCACACCTGGCGGCGGCGATGCTCCTGGTCGGCCTGCTCGTCTACCTGGCCGTGCGCGCTGGCTATCTCGGTCCGCTCGGGGCTCCTGGAGCGCGCGGAGCCAGCGGAGCGAGCCAGCGGTTCACGCTGCTGTCCGCCTTCGTGTCGGTTGCAACGTTCGCGCTGCTGCTCTTCGGGTCGCAGGTGACGGCCTCGGACTCAGCCCTGATCTTCCCGGACTGGCCGCTGATGGGCGGCTCTCTCGTTCCGGCGCTGACGGATGTGACCTCGGCGCATGTCCTGCATCGCTGGGTGGCCGGCCTGGTCGGATTGCTCGTCCTCGCGGTCGCCGTCGCGGCCTGGCGGACGCAGCGGGAGCAACCCATGCTGGTGCGCCTGGCGGTCGGGGCGGCCGTCCTGTTCGCCGTTCAGATCCTCATTGGCGGCGCCCAGGTCATCACCCGACTCGAACCCTGGACCCAGACGCTCCACCTGGCGCTTGGCGCGGTGATCTGGGCGATGCTCGCCGGACTGGCCGTCACGAGCTACCTGACGGCTCGGGAATCGACCGCAACTCCGTCCGGCCTGGCCTCGGCCGCCGGCGACGGCTCCACGCCGCGGCCACGGCGAACGATGGGCGACACGCTGCGCGCTTACATTGCGCTGACCAAGCCCCGGATCATCGAGCTGTTGCTGGTCACGACGGTCCCCGCCATGGTGCTGGCGACACGCGACCTGCCCGGTGCCACCGCTGGCGTGGACTGGGCGGATTGGGCCGCCCTGGTGTTCTGGACGATGCTCGGCGGCACCCTGGCAGCGGGGAGTGCCAACGCGATCAACTGTTATCTCGATCGCGATATCGATCAGTTGATGGCGCGGACCCGGCGGCGTCCGCTGCCGGCGCACGAGGTGGAGCCGGATCGCGCGATCGTCTTCGGGCTGGTCCTGGGCGTCGTCTCGTTTGGCGTGATGGTCTGGTTTGTCAACCTGGTCGCGGCCTTCCTGACCCTGCTCGCGATCGGGTTCTACGTTGTCGTCTATACGATCCTGTTGAAGCGATCGACGCCGCAGAACATCGTCATCGGTGGCGCCGCCGGCGCGCTGCCCCCGGTGATCGGCTGGACCGCCGTGACCGGCGAAATCGGCATTCCGGCCCTGCTGCTCTTTGCCATCGTGTTCTACTGGACGCCACCCCACTTCTGGGCGCTGTCCATGCGGATCCGCAAGGATTACGCGGCAGCCGGGGTGCCGATGCTCCCGGTGGTCAAGGGGATCCCGGAGACGACCCGCCAGATCGGGCTGTACACGATCCTGATGGTGGCCCTGTCACTGCTCCTGTGGGCCGTCGCCCGGATGGGCCCCATCTACCTGGTGGCGGCTACGGCCCTCGGGGCGATCTTCCTGTGGCAGGCCTACCGGCTGTGGCGGCGCGGGGCGTCGGAAGAGGCGTCAACCGCGGGCGCGATCCGCCTGTACCGGTATTCGATCAGCTACCTGAGCCTGCTGTTCCTGGCGGTCGCCGTGGACGCGCTGGTGTTCGTCGCAGTCTGACCGCTCGTTTGCCGGCGGTCACCCGCCAGCGGGCCCCTGCCAACGGTCATTCGCCGATGGCGCCCTCGGCGACGAGCGGCGCACGCCGGCGCCCGACCCTGCCCTCCCGGTCAACGATCCGCAGCCAGAACTGGACCGTCGGCCCGATCCCCAGCGCAAACACGATGGTCCCGAGACCGATCGTCCCGCCAAGGACCCACCCGATCGCCAGCACGGTCAGCTCGATCGCCGTACGTGCGCGCCGGATGGACCAGCCGAACCGGTGATGAACGCCCGTCATCAGACCGTCCCGGGGCCCCGGTCCAAGGTCCGCCGACAGGTACAGCCCGCTGCCGAACCCGATCACGCCGACTCCGCCCACCATCATGGCCACCTGGACCGTGACCACCTGCGCGGCCGGCAAGAGGGCGATGGCCAGGTTCGTCGAAGTCCCGATGATTATGACGTTGAGGATCGTCCCGAGGCCGGGTCGCTCGCCAAGGGGCCACCAGAGTGCCAGGATCGGAATTCCCAGCAGCACGCTGACCGTCCCGATCGGGATGCCCGTCCGTCCGGCGATGCCCTGGTGGAGGGCCTCCCAGGGACCCAGGCCAAGGCCGCTCTGCACCATGAGCCCAATGCCCACTCCGAACAGGACCAGGCCAACGATGAGTGCCGGCAGTCTGGGCAGGGCCGCTCGCAGGTCGAATCGCTTGCTCATGGGACCGGCATGATAGCCGCGGCCCGCCGCACCGCCGCACCGCCGCTGGCGCCGCGCGGCCGGCCCCGGCCTGTCACTATGACGGGATGGAGATCCGTTTCCTTGGCGGGGCGTCCACGGTGACCGGCTCGCAGTTCCTCCTGGTGACTGATCGCGCCCGCGTCCTGATCGACTGCGGCATGTTCCAGGGCAGCCCAAACGAGTCGATCCGCAACCGCATCCCATTTGCGTTCGACCCGGCCGAGATCGACGCCGTCGTGCTCACCCACGCGCACCTGGACCACTGCGGGCTCCTTCCGTTGCTGGTCAAGGGTGGCTTTGGTGGCCCCATCCACGCGACCCGCGCGACGATCGAATTGGCCAGCCTGGTCCTGCTTGACTCGGGCAGGCTCCACGAGGAGTTCGCTCGGCGCGAGGCTCGCTGGGAGCGCCGCCACCCGGACAAAGCGGGCGCGGACGACCGGAAGGAGGCGGATGACTACCGCGACGCCATCGAGCTGGCCACCTCGGGCGGGGCGCAACCCACGGGCGAACACGTTCAAACCACCATCGAACCCCAACGCCGGGCGTTGGCCGCGGGTTCCTGGCCCCGAGACCCGGAGGCGGATCTCCGGGCCCAGCCGCCGCACCTCGACATTGACCTGGATGCGCCGCTCTACACGGCCCGCGAGGCCGAGCGCACCCTGGCGCAGTTCCGGCCGGTCAAGTACGGGGAGGTGATCGACGTTGCCGCGGGGGTGCGCGCCACGTTTGTCGACGCGGGGCACATCCTGGGCTCGGCGATCATCCGGCTGAGCGCCACGGACGACGTCGGCGGTCCGGAGCGGATCATCGTCTGCTCCGGCGATCTCGGTCGCCCGAATACGCCGATCCTGCGCGACCCGACGCCGATGTTCGACGCCGACTTCGTGATCGTCGAGTCGACCTATGGCGGCCGCGAACACGAGCCCGGGGCGGAGGCGATCCGGATCCTCGCCGAAACGATCCGGATGGTCGCGGCCGCGGACGGCGTGCTGCTGGTTCCCTCGTTCGCGATCGGGCGCACACAGGAGGTGGTCTGGCAGCTCGACCGGCTCATCGAGCGCGGCGAGATCCCGATGCTGCCGCTCTATCTCGATTCACCGATGGCCTCGAAGGCCTCCGACATCTATCGTCGCCACCCCGACGACTACGATGAGGAAACCGCGCGGCTGCTGCGCGAGGGGGACACGCCGCTCGACTATCCGGATCAGATCATCACGACCGACTTCCACGCCTCGCAGGCGATCGCGCGGGCGCCTCGTCCGTACATGATCATCGCGTCGAACGGAATGCTGACCGGCGGCCGAGTGGTGGGCCACCTTCGCAACCTGATTGATGACCCGTCCGCGACGGTCCTGTTCGTGGGTTACCAGGGCGAGGGGACGCTGGGGGCGCACCTCCAGGCCGGCGTCGCCGAGGTCAGGCTGGACGGCCAGGCCCGCCGGGTCCGCTGCCAGGTGCGTTCCATCAGCGGTTTCTCCGCGCATGCCGATGAGCCCGAACTGCTGGACTGGCTCGGTCATTTCGCCGCCGGGAAGCGACCGGGTGACCCCGGTTACCCGAGACGGGTCTTCCTCGTTCATGGGGACCCCGAGGCTCAGGTCGCCCTCGAGCCAAAGGTCCGGGACCTCGGCTTTGCCACGCACGTCCCACACTGGCACGAACGGGTCACGCTGGACTGAGCGATCGGCGCCGTTGTGGGGCGCCACGCCGGCGCATCAGGCGCAACATGGGAGGCATTGGAATCCCGATGCCGGACCATCCACCGGCTGTCGGCACGAAGGGAGCCTCGATGCGTCCGAGCCTGAACATCATGAGCGAGGAGCTCATCGCCCGGATCGTTGACGAGGCCAAGCGGGTCCTGGCCGAGGTCGGCATGGAGATCCGCGGGGCGGGGATGCGCCAACGCCTGCTCGACCACGGGCTGCCCCTGGACCCGACCGGCGCACGCGTCCTCTTCCCCCGTGACGTCGTGGAGCGGGCCATCGCGGACGCCCCCAGTTCCTTCTGGCTGTATGACCGCGCCGGCGAACCGCATGCCGATCTCGGCGGCGATCGCGTCCACTTCGTGCCAGGCTCGTCTGGCCTCAAGGTGCTCGACCACCGGACCGGCGAGACCCGCCTGGCCGACTCGACCGACTTCGTCGAGTACGTTCGGCTGGCCGATGGCCTGGCGAACATCCCGTACCTGGCCACGGCCTTCTCGACCAACGACGACATCGAACCCGGCGTGTCAGACGCATGGCGCCTCTACATGACCCTGACGAATTCGAACAAGCCGGTCGTCTCGGGGGCGTTCACGGAGCACGGCGTGCCGCGCATGGTCGAGATGATGCAGCTCTTCCGGCGCGACCGGGCGGACCTGATCGCCCGGCCGATGTCGATATTCACGATCACCGCGACCGGCAACTTCCGCTACAGCGAGGATTCCTGCCAGAACCTGATCGATTGCGTGGAAGCGGGGATCGCGGTCGAGATCGTGCCGGTCACCCTGATGGGCCTGATCGCCCCGGTGACCACGGTCGGGGCCACGGTCTTCCACACCGTGGACGTGCTGGCCGGGATCACGATGGCCCAGATCGTCCGACCAGGGGCCCCGGTCCTGTTCGGTGGCGCCCCGGCCACGTTCCACATGAAGATCGCCAGTTCCCCGATGTCGGCGATCGAGGCCCTGCAACTGGACGCCGCGTACGTGGCGGTCGCCAAATCACTCGGCCTCCCGACCCAGTCGTACATGGCCCTCTCGGACGCTCCGATCCTGGACGCGCAGGCCGGCGCGGAAACGTTCGGGAGCGCGCTCATCGCGGCCCTGGCGGGGGTCAACTCCGTGTCCGGCCCCGGGATGCTCGATTTCCTGCTGGTGTTCAGCCTGCCCAAGTTGGTCTTTGACGACGAGATGTGCGGCCAGGCCTTGCGCTTCGTCCGCGAGGTTCAACCGCTGGACGACCTGCCGACCACCGATCTGGTTCGCCACTTGATGGCGGATCAGCACCTGATCATGGCGGAGCATACGAGCGCCCACTGGCCGACCGAGCTGTATCTGCCAAGCGCAATCGTCGATCGCGACAACCGCGAGGCGTGGATGAAGGCCGGCTCGAAGGACACCTACCAGCGGGCCTGCGAGGAGGTCGATCGGCGCCTCGCGGCCTACCGGCAACTGGAGACGGACCCGGCGATCGACACTGAGCTGCGGCGGATCATCCGCTCCGGGCTGGTGAGCCAGGAACATCTTCCCGAGATTCCGGTCGCGCCTGAGCCGACGGCCGCTGCCGACCCGTCCGGAGGGCGCCGCCACAATCGGCGACGGGAGCTGAACCGCCAACCCATCAGCCAGCAGGAGGAGGTCGCGACATGACCAGCCCGATCGCAATGCCTGCCACGTCGGCCGCGTCGACGCTCTATGTCGGCCCGTGGTATCGGCGCTCGCCGTTCTTCGAGAAGACGCTCGCCGCCGGATGCAGCGCGTACGACATCTACAACCACATGTATCTGCCGGGCTATTGCCGCGCAAGCTCGTCGGCATCGAAGTGGAGGGGGACGCCCTGCCGTTCGAGTTGTCGCGCAAGTGTGTCGCCCGCCATCACGGTGAGCCGGTGGGCACCGTGACCGACCTCATCTGGTCACCGCGCCTGACGCGGAACATCGGGTACGTGTAGCTCCCGATCGGGTTGTCAGGACCCGGCACCCCGCTGGAGATCGAAGCGCCGGACGGCGGTCGCTGGCCTGCTCGCAGCGCGGCGATCCCGTTCGTCGACCCAGGGAAGGACGTTCCCAAGTCGTAGCCTCAACGTCAGCCCCTGCCCGCGCATTCGCCGTCTCCGGTCCCGGCGCGCACCCAGCCCCAGCCCCGGGCGATCCCGGTCCCCGATCATGAACCACGTGAACGTGGACCACGTTCTGACCGTTGACCCGAGCCGATTCGCCTCACCCGGACCGGAGTGCGAACGTAACGTCCGTCTCACGCCTGTTACGTCCCGTGGGAGCTCCCCCGCCCCGGATTCAGCGGTGCCATTCCGTCATTGTGTGGCTGGTAGACACGTCCTTCATGGTCGCCGCCCGTGCGCCCGCGAGCGCTTGTTCGCGACCGAGCCAGACCGACCACGCCCGAGCGCGAAGCCCACATCGCGACGGTGCGTTCAGTCGGGCAACGGCGCCGCGCCGGCCGGGCCGCCCGCGACGCGCGGGACCAACCGAACTGCGACCGAGCTGACCGCGATGCTCACCGCCACAGCAGAGATGAGCGCGGCATAAAGCGCCTCATCGATCGCTCCGGCGGCGACCCCGGCCGACGCCAGCACGAAGCTGAACTCCCCGATCTGGCCGAGGCCGACGGCCAGCTGCAACGGTCGGACTTCGAGCCGGGCGAGCCGCACCAGCGCCCAGGCCACCGCGACCTTGGCCACCAGGATCAGGGCGAGCAGCAGGGCCATCCATGGTGCAGCGTCGACGAGGCGGCTCGGATCGATCAGGGTGCCGATCGCCACGAAAAACAGCACGGCGAACACGTCACGGAACGGCAGGAGCCGCCGGCGCGCCTCGGCTGCCTCGAGGCTATCGGTCACGGCGAGGCCGCCGACGAATGCGGCGAGGGCGAGCGGCACGCCGAATACGACGGCGCCCAGTCCGGCAAGGGTGAGGCCCGACGCCACCGAGGTGATGAGGAACAGGTCGTGTTCTTCGTGGAGCCGTTGGAGGATTCTCGGCAGAAGGCGCGCCACGGCGACGACCAGCAGGCCGTACGCGACGAGCCCCGTCAACGCCTCGGGCAATGAGCGGTCGCCCGGATCGATGGCAGCCAGCAGGACCGCGGCCAGGGCCACCCCGACCAGGTCTTGAAGGACGCTCCAGCCGAGCAGCGCCACCTCGGTCGGGCGGTCGGTGGTTCGTCGCCGGCTGACCGTGATATTGACGATCACCACGGACGACGACAGGGCGACGCACAGCCCGACCAGCGCGGCGGCCAGCGGCTCCAGGCCGAGCACGAGGAACGCCGCTCCAGCTATGAGCGTGGACAGGACAGCCTGCGCCGGTGCCGCCCAGAGCAGCGGGCCGTGGTCGCGCCGGAGCCGGCCCAGGTCGACCTCGATGCCGACCTCGAACAACAGCAGCACGACGCCGACGTTGGCCAGCACCTCGAGCTGTTCGCGATCCGCCACGTAGCCGGGCGTGAACGGGGAAAAGCCGAGCCCTACGGCCAGGTACCCAACGATTGCCGGAAACCCGAGTCGGCGCGCCAGCCAACCGCCGGCAACAGCGGCCAGCAGAATCGCGCCGATCTCCAGGATCGGCGCGGCGGAGGCGTCCATCGTCGGATGGTACCCGGTGCTGGATCCAGCCTCAGGCGGGTGGCGCGTCCTCGTCGGCGACCACAAGCACGGACCGTGGATCGCCCCGGAACGCCCCCAGGCGCCAGGCGGCGAGGATCGCGAGGGCCGTCCCGGCAACCACGATCGTCGAGATCGCGTTGATCTCTGGCGTCACCCCGAATTTCACCTTGCTGTAGATGTAGAGCGGCAGCGTGGAGCTGCCGACCCCGGCGTTGAACGTCGTCACGACGTAGTCGTCGAAGCTGAGCGAGAAGGCCAGCAGGGCACCCGCCAGCACTGCTGGCGCGATGAGCGGCAGGGTCACGTAGCGAAATGCCCCCAGCGCCGAAGCACCCAGGTCGCGCGCGGCTTCCTCCAGGGCGGGGTTCATGTTGGCGGCCCGCGCCCGGACGACGACGGCCACATACGAGATGCAGAACGTTGCGTGGGCAATCGACAGCTGGGCCACGGACCCGCGTGCATCGAACAACTGGAGAAAGAACAGCAGGAGCGAAAGGCCCATCACGATTTCGGGTGTCACCATCGGGACGAGAATGAGCGTCTCGGCGGCCGCCCGGCCGCGGAACTGGAGCCTGGCGAGCCCGAGTCCCAGCAGCGATCCCAGGACCGTTGCGACCGTGACCGCGACGAACGCAACCTGGAGGGTGATCCCCAGCGCGTCGAGCAATTCATCGTTGGACAGGAGGGCCGGGTACCAGTCGAGCGTGAAGCCATTCCAGGCGAGTCCACGCTTCGCGCTGTTGAACGAGAAGACGATCAGGACGACGACCGGCGCGAACAGGAAGCCGTAGACGGCCACGGCAAACGCCGTCAGCCACGGGTTCCGGTCGCGGTTCATCGCCCGATGATCTCGCGGCGCAGGGTTCGCAGGGCGACCAGCGTTCCACCCAGCGTCACGATCATCAAGAGGAATCCGAGTGCGGAACCGTAGGGCCAATCCCGCCCCGCAAGGAATAGCTCCTGGATGTTCTTGGCGATCGTCGTCGTCTGCGGCCCGCCCAGCAGATCCGGGGTGACGAAGTCGCCGATCGCCGGGATGAACGTCAAAAGCGCCGCGGCAACGATCCCGGACATCGTCAAGGGCAGCGTGACGTGGATGAACGCCGCCCGCCCCGACGCATACAGGTCACGGCCCGCGGCGACCAGGTTGGGGTCGAGCCGGTCGATCGACACGAACAACGGCAGGATGGCAAACGGCAGGAATCCGTAGGTCATGCCCAGGATCACCGACACGTCCGTATTCATCAGGATGAGCGGCTCCGTGGTGAGCCCCACAGCCTGAAGCAGCGAGTTCAGGACGCCGTTATCGCGAAGGATGATCATCCACGAGTAGGTCCTGATCAGGTAGCTCGTCCAGAACGGCAGCATCACCAGGATGAGCAACAGCGCCTTGCGATGGCCGCCGTAGCGCGAGATCCAGTACGCGATCGGGTAGCCAATCGCCAGCGACAGGACCGTGGTGATCGTGGCGTACCGGATGGAATTGAGGAACGTACGCGCGAAGACCGGGTCAATGGCCCGCGCGTAGTTATCGAGGCTCAGCTGCGATAGGTCGACTCGGTCGAGTGCGTCACGCTGGCCGAGGCTGACCACGAAGACGAAGGCGAGCGGGATGACGAAGAACACCGCCAGCCAGGCGATGGCCGGCAGGACGAGCGCCGTTCCGCGTAGCCTCGCCAGGCGACCGGCCCGGACTGGGCCAGCCGCCCGAAGCATCAGCCCCGGAGCTCCTGCCAACGGCTCAGATACTCGTCACGAACCGCCGCGTCCAGGTTGAGCAACTCCTCGAGAGCATCCACGATTTTCTGGTCCGGATTGATGGTCGGGTCGTCGAGGATGGCTGGGTCGATGAATGCCTTCGCCGCGGCGTTTGGGCCCATGTAATAGATGAGGTTGGTGTTTGCGGCGCTGTTCTGGGCGTCGAGGAGGTGATTGATGAACAGGTGCGCCGCGACCGGATGCGGGGCGCCGGAGAAGATCGCGATCGTGTCGGAGCCCTTCACCCCGCCCTCTTCGGGGATGTAGTAGACGACGTCCGGGTTGGTCTCCTGGATCGCGAACCGATCGGCGCCCCAGATGTGGCCGATCCAGACATCGCCCGAGGTCATCGTGGCGATCGTGTCCGTCGAATAGGTTCGGACGAGCGGCTTCTGCTGCTGCAGCAGGGCCAGCGCCTCGTCGAGCTCGTTGGTCAGGGGGGTGTTGGCCGAGTAGCCGAGCTGGATGAGCGCGAGCCCGAAGACTTCCTGGAATTCGTCGAGCATCGAGATGTGCTGCGCCCAGCGCGGGTCCCAGAGGGCCGTGGAGCTCGTCAGCTCCTCGGGGATCCGCACGGAATCGTAGCCCACGCCGGTCGTCCACCACATGTAGGGGACCGAGTAGGAGTTGCCGGGGTCGTAGCCCGGGTCGGACCACTCGACGCCGAGATTGCCGATATTCGTCAGCAGCGACCGATCGAGCTTGATGATTGCGCCCTGCTCGATGAAGGCGGGGATATCGACCGAGATCGGGAAGCTGAGGTCGTACCCACCACCATCAGCACCGAGTTTCGCGTACGCCTCCGCGGTGTTCGAGAAGTAGCTCTGGGTGACCTTCGTCCCATACTTCGCCTCGAACGATTCGATGACTTCGTCGGCAAGGTAGTCGGTCCAGTTGTAGATGAACAGCTCCGCCTCCGGGACGGGCTGAACGGGGCCGATGGTCGGGGTGAGCGTCGCCGACGCGCCGGCCGTTGCCTGCGGTGCGGCCGATGGGCCAGTGGTCGCCGCAGCGCTTGGCGCTCCCGCGCTCGTGCAAGCCGCGATCACGGGCGCCAGCGCAGCGGCTGATCCGACCCTGGCGATCCGTTCGAGGAGATCGCGCCGGCTGATTCGTCGCTCGACCAGGTACCGGGTGAGCGACTTCTCGAGGTCGATGCTCGAGCCATCGTATCGATTACTCATACGGGAACCTCCTCCGACTGCGGCCGATTTGCCAGGACGAAAGCCGCGGCCGGTGACCAGGTCACGTGGACCTGGGCATCGATTGCGTGCCGCTCCCCGGACTTGGGTGCCAGTGCCGTGATCGAGAGCCCTCCACGCGTGCGCACGATGTACTGGATCGTGCCACCGAGGTAGGCCACCTGCTCAATCGTGGCCGCGATCGGGGTCGGGGTACCGGTGGGCTCGTTCGAGAGACGAAGCTCGACCGCCTCAGGGCGGACGCTCAGTTCCACTGGGTCCCCGACAGACAGGCCGGCCCCGATCACCAGACACGTTTCCGCCGAACCGGTCCCCAGCCGGACAAGCGCCGTGTCGCCGGCTTTCGACTCGACCGAGCCGGACAGCAGGTTCGTGATCCCGATGAAATCGGCCACAAACCGGGTCCGGGGACGTTCGTACAGCTCCTCCGGCGTCCCCAGCTGTTCAACGCGCCCATGGTTCATCACCGCGATCCGGTCGCTCATCGTGAGCGCCTCCTCCTGGTCGTGGGTGACGTAGACGAACGTGATCCCGACCTCCGCCTGCACGCGCTTGAGCTCGACCTGGAGGCGCTTGCGGAGCTTGAGATCGAGCGCGCCGAGTGGTTCATCGAGCAGGAGCACGTTGGGCCGGTTGACCAGGGCGCGGGCGAGCGCCACGCGCTGCTGCTGGCCGCCCGAGAGCTGGTTGGGCTTGCGCTTCCCGTAGCCACCGAGATTGACGAGGTCGAGCGCCTCACCGACGCGCCGCGTGATCTCCCCGGTCTCGACGCTCCGGCGTCGGAGCCCGAAAGCGATGTTCTCGCCGACATCGAGATGCGGGAACAGCGCGTAGTTCTGGAAGACCATGTTGACCGGCCGTTTGTCCGGCGGGTCGGCGGTCACATCGCGGCCGCGCAGCAGGATCCGCCCACGCGTCGGCAGTTCGAACCCGCCGATCATCCGCAGCGTGGTGGTCTTGCCACAGCCCGATGGCCCCAACAGCGAAAAGAACTCACCGCTCAACACGTCGAGCGAGACGCCGTCGACCGCCCGGATCTCGCGGAAATGCTTCTCCAGGTCGATCAGCTGGATCTCGGGGGACGTCGATTCCGGCTGAGCCATCATGAAGCGCCGAGCCTACGCGCGACTCCGGCGAATCGATGCGCGACGTCCCGTCCTCCGGGACGCGCCGGACTGGCGGCTGACAAGCAGGAAATGAGTCGGGCGTCCATCACCCCGCCCGGCGCGGCGGCTTCGTGCGCGACGCGATCCGGGTCAGGGCGCCGGCCCAGTCGGCATCGAACGGGCGGCCCGGGGCGTCAAGGTCTACCAACAGGGGAGCGTGGTCGGATGGGATCAGCGGGCCTTTGCGCGCCTGGCGGTCGATCTCGGCATCAACGAGACGGGCGGCGACGCCTGCCGAAAGGAGCAGGTGGTCGATCCGCATCCCCAGGTTCTTGTGGAACATGCCGGCGCGGTAATCCCACCACGTAAAGCGGCCGCGTTCGGGGTGGCGCGCCCGGTAGCCATCGGTCAGGCCCAGCTCGAGGAGCGCTCGAAAGGCGGCTCGTTCGGGCTCAGACACGTGGGTCCCGCCGTGGGCGGCTGCGGCATCCCAGACGTCGTCGTCGCTGGGCGCGATGTTGAAGTCGCCACCGATCACCAGGTCGCCGCCGGCCGCGCCTGTCTCGTGCACCCAGCGGGCGAGTCGTTCGTACCAGGCCAGCTTGCCCGCGTAGAACGGCGAGCCGACGGTTCGACCGTTTGGCGCGTAGATGCTGACGACCCGGATCCCCTCGACGGTCGCGGCGACCATTCTCGCCTCGTCGAACGGGTTGAAGTCGTCCTCGCCGGTTGCCTCGGCGCCGGCGCCGCCTGGTCCGGAATCGCGCACCGACGCGTCCCCGAAGTTGGTCACGACATTCGTGATGGCCAGTCCGTCCCGAGCGGCGATCGCCACCCCGTTCCAGCGCCCCTCGCCGTGGTGGACCAGCTGGTAGCCGGCCATGGCGAACGGCATGACCGGGGCATCGCCATCGGTCAGCTTCGTCTCCTGGATCAGCAGGACATCCGGGGCGGTCCGCTCCAGCCAGCGCTCCACGGCCTCCTGGCGGGCCTTCAACGAGTTGACGTTCCAGGTGGCGATGCGCATCGCGAACGGCGGCTTCGGTTGCCGTCGGTCGCTAGTAGCGCCGGCCGCGTTGGCGGGCGAGATCGAAGGTGGCGGTGTCGGCGACGGCCATGACCGCCATCGTGCCCGCCTGGACGGGGTCCGACACCACGAGGTCCACGTGTTCCGTGATGGACCCGACCATGTTCAGGGCGATGATCGGGATGCCGATCGCGCGAAGTTCGTCGGCCGCGACGCTGATGTCGCCGCCCATGATCGATCCGGCGAGCACGAGCAGTCGGGCCCGCGGGAGGTCCGCCACTGCCCTCACCGCTGAGGCGATGTTGGCCTCGCCGACGAGCGGGATCGTGTCCACGCTGATCCGCTCGCCACGGAGGTTGTGGCGGTCGGCTTCGCTCACCGCGCCGAGTGCGACCTGGGCCACCTGGGCGCCACCACCGACAACGATCACGCGTTTGCCGAAGACCGCCGCGAGCGCGCGCGTCAGGTGGATCGAGCGTACGTCCGGGAGCCCCTCGAGCGCGGCGGCGAGTGACTCCTGGCTGACCCCTTCGACTTCGAGGTCGATCTCGGTCAGGGGCGGGTCGCCGTCAGTCTGGCGGACGGTCGCGAGCGCCCGGATGATGCCGCCGATCGCGGCGACCTGCGTCGTGACCGCCGAGATGGCCTCCGCCTTGTCGACAACATCGAACCGGATCGCCGCGGTTTCGGCAGCCTTGCGCCGGGGCATCGGCTAGAGCGAGCCGCGCCCGGCCGCGCCCGGACGGAGGTCGTTGACCGAAAGGCTGTCCGGCTCGAGGCCGCCGGTGGGGTCGTGCTCCTCGAAGGCGAGGGCGAGAGCGGTGAAGACCTCGCGCGTCGCGGCGGCGTCGGAGGTGGTGAGCATGAGTGCACCGTCGGTGTCCTCGGCGACGCCGACGATGCCCGTGATGTTGACGCCCCGGTCACCGAGGGCTGTGGCCACGCGCGCGAGCGAACCCGGGCGATCGTCGAGCTTGACCGTGAACCAGACCGTCACGTGGGCACCTCCTGTGCTGGCGATGGTACCCCGCTGGGTCGCGCCGCCGTGGCGCTCGATGCGCGGCTGGCCTCCGGTGTGCCGCACCGCCCCGCCGGCGCTAGGCTTGCGCTCATGCCCGCGCCCCTCGGCAAGGTCCCGACGAAGAAGATGCCCGACATTCAGGTGTTTGGGATGGATGACTCACCAGCGACCCGCGCCGCCCTGCGCTTCTTTCGCGAGCGACGGATCGTCGTCCACTTCTCAGACCTGGGCAAGCGGCCGATCTCGCCGGGCGAACTGCGACGGTTCGTCGATCGGCTTGGCGCGCCGGCGTTGGTCGATACGGA
Organism: uncultured Anaerolineaceae bacterium; assembly: GCA_964427285.1. Lineage (GTDB taxonomy): Bacteria > Chloroflexota > Limnocylindria > Limnocylindrales > CSP1-4 > SPCO01. The sequence goes on along the minus strand of CAYRTS010000026.1, from coordinate 10,758 downwards.
AGGCCGCGCCTACCGCGAGGCGGGTCTCGCCTACTTCTCGACCGACACGGGAGGTCTCGTGGCGCGCCTGATCGCGGACGGGAAGTTGCTCAAACTTCCGCTGGTCCGCCATGGCAACGAATGCACAGCCGGCTCAGCCGAGTCGATTTGGGCAGCCTGGCTCAAGCCTTCGGCCGGTCCCGCCACGCGAGCCGCGCGATGACGACGGCCCCGATCAGGAGTACGGCACCGGCGACGGCCCAGGTTGGATCGTCGACCATCGGGCTCGCACTGCGCAGAAGCCCCAGCCCCTGGCCGATCCAGACGAGTCCGACGGCAGCCAACCCCGCTGCCCCAATCCAGCGAACGCGCATGCGCACCTCTTGGGTGGCATCCTAGCGCGATGGCAAGGAACGGAGACTCGGCTCATCGATCGGGTCGCATCACGGTCACGCCGAAAGCGACCCAGATGCTCCAGGGAAACGTAACGGCGACCGAGGATGAAAAACTCCTCGAGCGACACGTCAGCGCGGCGTTCCTGGACACCGACCCATGGCGCGCGCTCCGGATCCTCTCGGAATTCGTGGATGGCTTCGACGCGATGGCCAGGGTCGGGCCTGCCGTGACGATCTTCGGCTCTGCCCGAACATCGCCGGAGGATCCGATGTATGAGCTGGCTCGGACGATAGCCCGGCGGGTGGCTCTTGCCGGCTATGCGGTGATCACCGGCGGCGGCCCTGGGATGATGGAGGCGGCCAACCGGGGATGCCAGGAAGGCGGCGGTCTATCGGTCGGTTGCAACATCGAGCTGCCGAACGAGCAGGGCCTCAATGCCTACGTGGACCTCGGCGTCGAGTTCCGGTACTTCTTTGCCCGCAAGGTCATGTTCGTCAAGTACGCGGACGCCTTCGTGATCATGCCGGGCGGCTTCGGGACGCTCGACGAGCTGTTCGAGGCGCTGACCCTGATCCAGACGCACAAGGTCCGCAATTTCCCGGTGGTGCTGGTTGGGACCTCGTATTGGGCCGGCCTGCTGACCTGGATGCGCGAAACGCTCGTCGCGGGCGGCGCGATCGACGCCACCGACCTTGACCTCCTGCAACTGACCGATGACCCGGACGAGGTTGTCCGGATGGTCCGTACGGCGAGATTGGCAACCTGATGCGTCAGCCTCGCCGGCCGTTCACCCTCACCGTGGTCGCCCTCGCCGTCGCGCTGGTGGTGGGCCCATTTGCTGCGACCGCGGTGCTGTCTGCGGATCCGGCGGGCGGGCCCAGTGGTGTGGGCGGGCCTCGCAATCCGGATCGGGTCCTGCTGGGATCACTGCGAACCTTGGCCCAGGCGGATCGTTTCAGCGACGCGCGTCGAGCCAAGCTCGCCGAATTGATCACGACTGGCCAGCCCGACCGCACCCAGGTGGCCGTCACCATCCGGCTCGCCAATGGCGTCGACGCGCACACCCTGGCGCGCCTCGCGGATTTGGGCGCCCGGGTCGTCAACATCGGTTCGGCGACGGTCGAGGCCTACGTCGAGCCCGAATCCCTCGCAAACCTCGCCAGTCTTGCCGAGGTGCAGTCCGTGAGGGCGATACCGCGACGGTTGCCGTCGTACGCAAGTCTCGGTGTGAGCCTGCAGGGAGCGCCGGCCTGGCATGCAGCAGGGTTCACCGGTGCCGGCGTCAAGGTCGGGATCATCGACGCGGGGTTCACGGGCCTGATTTCGCGGATGGGAAACGAGCTCCCCGCCAGCGTTCACGTCCAGTGTTATACGACGGTCGGCAGCTTCAGCGCGGACCCTGCCGCCTGTGAAAATGGGGAGACCCATGGCACGGCCGTTGCGGAGACGGTCATCGACATGGCTCCTGGCGTGGAGTTGTACCTGGCCGACCCGATTTCGCAGCTCGACACGGTCAAGACGATTGAGTGGATGACCGCCAATGGCGTACGGATCATCAACGCGTCTTGGTCCTCCGGCTACCTCTTTGAGGGCCCGGGCGACGGAACCTCGCCGAACCCGGACTCCGACTACGCCCTCGTCGACCAGGCAGTGACCGGCGGTGCGTTCTGGGTCAACGCCGCCGGGAATTCAGGCCACGCGGGGTGGACGGGAAGCTGGGTAGACGCAGATAGCGACGGACTGCTCGAATGGTCCCTCGACGATGAATTCAACAGCCTGAACCTGGCCTCCGGCGAGCGGGTCGTCATTGCGATCCGCTGGGCCGATCCGTGGGGCACCGCCTCGAACGACTACGACCTGGAGTTGCAACAGGGTCTGGCGGTCGTCGCCTCGAGCCAGAACCCGCAGACGGGGCTGGCCGACCCGTTTGAGGTCCTCGAGTACACGGCCCCGGCCGCAGGGATCTATGACATCGTCATCAGGCGGTTCGCCGGCGCCCCGACATCCCGCCTGCAGATGCTCGCTTATGCAGGCGCCTTGGCCAATCTGGAGTACCAGGTGGTTGCGGGAACCGTGCCCGCGCCGGCGGACAGCGCCAACCCGGGGATGGTCACCGTTGGCGCCGTCAACGTTGCGTCGCCATCCACCATCGAGCCGTACAGCTCGCAGGGCCCAACGCTCGACGGCCGGATCAAGCCGGACCTCGTCGCGGTGGATTGCGCGCCGACCACCGTCGACCCGTTCTTCTGCGGGACGAGCGAAGCGGCGCCCTTCGTCACCGGCGCTGCGGCACTCTTCCTTCAGGCGGACCCGGGCCTGACGCCGGTCCAGCTTGGCGAGCGACTCCGATCGCGAGCCATCCCGCTCGGCGCCCCCGTTCCGAACCCGACGTTCGGCTGGGGCAGGCTCGCGCTCGGGGTGGCTCCGGCGGGACCGGCGGTTGGGCTGGCGTTTGCGGCCCCGCCGACGGGAGCGGTGGCCGGCGCGGCCCTCACCGGGCAGCCGACCGTCCGGCTTGTGGCCGGCGATGGCGCGACGGCTTCGACCGGGCCTTCGGCGACGGCGATCGTGACGCTCGCGCTGACAGCATCGACCGGCGCCGCGTTGGCCTGTGACGGCGGGCTTTCGAAGCCGGCGGTCGGCGGGATCGCCTATTTCGTCGGTTGTACGGTCGACAGGGAGGGCGGTGGCTACACGATCTCAGCCTCCGCGGCGGGCCTGCCGACGGTGCTCTCGAGCGAATTCGCGATCCAGCCGGTCGGTGCCCCGGCCCCACTGGCGATGACCGCGAGCGCCCCGGCGATCACGTGGTCCGCTGACGTGATCCTGGCAGCCACCCTGGGACCCGGGCCTTCCGCGTCTGCCGCGCCCGCCGGACCCGCGGCGATGGGGGCCGGTCGCCTGGTCGAGTTCCAGCGATCGACCGACGGCCTGCGCTGGACGGCGATCGCGCAGGCCACCACCGACGTTGCCGGACTGACCTCGCTATCAAACCGGCCGGCGACCACGCTCTGGTACCGGGCCTTCTTCCCGGGAGCACCGGATCTGGCGGCCGCCACGAGCTACCCGGTCCGGGTGGTGGTCCGCCATCGGCTCACCATGGCCGCTTCGGTCGCGGCGCCACGGACCGTCGCGGTTGGGCGAACCGTGACCTTCACCTCGACGGTCAGGCCCATCCTCGCAGGCAGCTCGCCACGTCCGACGGTGACCTTCGTTGTCTACCGAAAGGTGGGCGCGGCCTGGGTCCTGTTCCGCCGGGTCGATGTCGTGGCCGACGCGAACGGTCGGGCTCGCCTCGCCTGGCGCTTCTCGCGGGACGGCACGTGGTACGTGCGATCCATGGCAAAGGCAACGGCCGTCAATGCGGCGAGCCCCTGGAGCCCGGTCGCCCAGTACGTCGTCAGGTAGTGTCGCCGGCCCCGGGGCCAGGTGGCAGGGCCAGCTCAATCCGGCCGTCGACGATCCGGACCGGGTAATAGCGCAGACGCCGGGTCCTGGTGAGTCGTCTGGCTTCGGCCTTCTTGCCGGGCGAGTCCGCCTTGGGCTCCAGACCGCTCGAGGACCATGTCGGGTGATATCGCCCGTCCGCGTCGAGGCCACCGGTCGTCGGCATCTGGACGGTGGCGCCGGTTGCGAGATCGAAGCGGCCCTCGTGAAGCGGACACGACACGATGCAGCCATCCAGCGTGCCGATGGAGAGCGGCGCGCTCATGTGCGGGCAGCGATCGTCCGTGGCGACGATCCCGTCGGGCGTGTGCGCGACGAGGATGTCCAGGTCACCCTGCGATACGCGGAGAAGGGCTCCGACGGGCAGGTCGGCCGTGTCGAGGACACCGACGAAGGGGGCGCCGGCAGTCCCGATCGCCTGGAGCGGGGCCGGGTACGGCGCGATGCCGGGCATGTCAGATGGAGGGAGTGGCGGCGGGTGCCGCTGGGGCCGCTGGGGCCGCGGGTGCCGCCTCGCCCATCGTCGTTCGAAGGGGGATCTCCTTCAGGGCCAGGGCCGCAATCAAGGCGAGGATCGTCGTGACCACACCGACCTGGAAGGTAGCAGCAGCGGCAATCGAGAACGCCTGGTGGATTCCGCCGACGATGGCCGGGATCAGCGGCTCGACCACGGACCGGAGGGCGGCCGGCACGGTGCTCAGGATCTGGGCACCCAGATCGCCGCCTACACCCACGAGATCGTCCAGCGATCCTGCCCCGGCCGACGCGAACTGGTCCACCGCCTCCTGCGGCAGCCCGGCCGCGCTCAGCTGAACCGGGATCTCCTCGATGAACCGAGATCCAAAGACCGTGCCGGTGATCGCCAACCCCACGGATCCCCCGATCTGGCGAAAGAAGGTCAGATTGCTGGTCGCCACTCCGAGCTGGCGAAACGGGACCGCGTTCTGGACCACGATCGTGAACACGGACAGGGTGGGCCCGATGCCCACGCCGGCCACGAACATCCAGAGCCAGATCGTCGGCAGTTCGGTGTTGGCTTGGAGCTGCGACATGAGGACCAGGCCGATCGTCATGACCACCAGGCCAAACAGGATGACCGGCCTGTAGCGCCCGGTCCGCGAGACCAGGATGCCGGCCACGATCGAACTGATGATCAGCCCGCCCAGGAGCGGCAGGATCTGCAGACCGGAGTCGCGCGCGCTCGAACCGGCGACCACCTGGAACCAGCGGGGCAGGAACACGATCGCGCCAAAGAACCCGAAGCTGATCAGGAAGGTCGAAACGATGGCCGAGGTGTAGATCCGATTGCGGAACATGTCGAGCGGAATGATCGGTTCCTTCGCCCGCGACTCGATGAACACGAATACGGCGCCGAGCAGCAGCCCGGTCCCGATCAGGCCGCCGACTTCGGGCGTCGCCCAGTCGGCGCTCTGCTTGTTCGTGAGCCCAATGAGCAGGGTGCTGATGGCGACTGTGAACACCGCCGCGCCGAGGTAGTCCAGGTTGCGGGTGGCATCCGGCCGCTTGATCGTGGGCAGGAGTCGCGCGATCACGACCAGGCTCACGATGCCGATCGGGATGTTGACGTAGAAGATCCAGTGCCACCCGACGGTATCGGTCAGGAAGCCACCCGCGAAAGGCCCGACCACCGAGCTGAGACCGAACACGGCGCCGAACAGGCCCTGGTACTTGCCACGTTCCTTGGGCGTGAAGAGGTCACCGATCACCGCGAGCGAAATCGGGAAGAGCGCACCCGCCCCGAGGCCCTGGATGCCTCGGAAGAGGATCAGCATGCCCATGTTCTGCGAGAGGCCCGACAGCGCCGAGCCGATCAGGAAGATGATCACCCCGATCATCAACAGCGGCTTGCGGCCGTAAAGGTCGGACAGCTTGCCGTAGAACGGGACGGTGATGGTCGAGGTCAGCAGGTAGATCGTGAAGGCCCAGTTGTAGTACTCATTGCCGCCAAGGTCGGTCACGATCCGCGGCAGCGCGGTCCCGACGATCGTCTGGTCGAGTGCCCCCAGGAAGAGGGCGAGCATGACCGCGCCCAGAATCTCCAGCTTGGCCCGATGGCTCAACCCGAGGGCCGGGTCATCCTCGATCGATGGCGTGCTCGCGCCGGTCCCAGCCGGAAATGATTCCATGCGAGTTGAGCCCCTTCCCTCCTGGCAAGCCGCGATCGAGCGAGAGTCGACGGAAACGGTCGGCCAGCGCGCCTATTCTGTCACCGTCAACAACAGAACGCGTGCGAGGCATCAACGTGCGATTTGCCCTTCAGATCGAGCCCCAGCAGGGGTTGAGCTACGGCGAACAGGTTGCCGTCGCCAAACGCGCCGAAGCGAACGGGTTCGAGACCTTCTTTCGCTCGGACCACTACGCGAGCTTCCCTGGACCGGCCGGCCTGCCGACCACCGATGCGTGGGCCGTGCTGGCCGGCCTGGCCCGCGATACGGATCGGATCGGCCTTGGGACCCTGCTCTCGCCGGTCACCTTTCGCCATCCCGGCAACCTGGCCAAGGTGGCGACGACCGTCGACGAGATGAGCGGCGGGCGGCTCGAGGTGGGGTTGGGAGCCGGCTGGAATGAGCTGGAGCATCGCCAGCTCGGGATTCCGTTTCCGCCCATCGGAGACCGTGCGGACCTGCTTGAAGACCAGCTCGCGATCCTGCTTGGCCTGTGGGGCGAACCCGACGGCTGGTCGTACGCCGGCCGCCACGTCTCCATCGCCGAGTCGAAATTCTGGCCCAAGCCGGTGGATGTGCCAGGCCGCCCCAGGACGCCGATCGGCACGGCTCGACCGCGAATCATCGTGGGCGGCGGGGGGACGCCGCGCTCGTACCGGCTCGCGGCGCGCTACGCCGATGAATTCAACCTGTCATCCGCGTCGGGTCCGGACGGGGTGCGCGAGGTTTGCGCGGCGCTGGATGCCGCGTGCCACGCGATCGGCCGCGATCCGGCGACCGTGACACGCTCAGCGATGATCGGTGTGCTGGTCGGGCGTAACGAGGGCGAAGTGAAGGACCGACTCGCCGCCACCGTCGCGGCGCTGGGCTCGGCCGACGACGCGGACGACTGGCTGGCCGAGCGCGAGCGTCGCTGGGTCACGGGGACGCCCGACCAGGCCCGCGACACCGTCAGGCGGCTGGCCGACGCCGGCCTCGAGCGGATCATGCTCCAGGATTTCCTGCCCCGCGATCTCGACATGATCGACGT
>CAYRTS010000026.1:0-3620 GCA_964427285.1 uncultured Anaerolineaceae bacterium | reverse complement strand
GCGTAGATCGGGTCGTCGCGGCGGATCGTGTCGGGATTGGTGCCTCGGGCTCGGGCGATCCGGTCGGTCAGCAGTTGCAGCGGGGTGGCAGTGCCGAACAGCGCGGCGACCGGTGTGGGCAGGCTGGGCTCCTCACGGACCAGGAGCCGGCCGGCCGGCGTCAGCTCCGGGGCAATCTCCGCGTCGAGGTCAGCGGCCAGGATGGCGGCCGTTCGGATGCCGATCGCCTGGGCCGCCGCGAAAGCCTGGCGGGCCCGGACGAGCCGCTCGGCACGGCCGTTCCGATCGACCAGGATCAGGACGAGTCCGCTGTCCGGAACGAGCGCCGGGAGGTGGCCGTGGAGCAAGGTTTCAAGGTCGCGATAGGCCGAAGGCAACCAGGATGCCTCCTCCACCTTGACGACCAGCTCGTGGCCTGCCGATCGGTCCGCCCCGGATCCAACGACGGTCAGGCGATTCGCTGACCCCAGGCGCGCGGCGATCCGGTCGGCGCCGGCCTCATCCCTCGCACCCGCCGCCAGCAGGCCGACGATCGCCTCCGCGTCAATCGGCCGGCCGGACAGGACGGCACCAACCGCGGCCCCCACGAGGAGCGGACTGAGGTACCCAACGGAGTGGCACCAGCTCTGGTCCAGCTCACCGGTTTCGACGACGAGGTCGGCTGCCTCGCCGGCGGGCGATAGCCGGCTCACGGTCAGGACCGCGGTGCTCGCCCCGGCCGTGCGAGCCGCCCGGAGGGCACCGTTCGTGGCGCCCGTCCCACCTTCGTGCGTTACTCCGATGACAAGGCCGTGGGCGGGCGGATTGAACCCCAGCTCGAACGCCTGGGCCGAGTGGACGACCGCATCCCGCATCCCGCCGGCTCGAAGCGCTTCACGCAGGATCTCGACGATCCCCATCGCCGCGGTTTCGGATGTGCCGCAACCTGTCACGACGACAGGCGCGCCTCCCGAAACAGCCGCTCGAATCGCGGCCGCCAGCTCATTGCCGCCACCATCGTTGGCCGCCACGCGGGCGAGGACTCGTCGGGCAAGGGCCGGTTCGGCCGCGATCATGTCCGTGAGGTGGTACGGCGGCTTGTCTCGCCGCGTGGGTATCGAGGCAAACGCCCACGGGTCGGGGGGTCCTGGCAGCGGTGCGGAGGGATCGAAGGCGTGTTGGGTGGTCAAGGCATGCTCCTGTGCGGGTCTGCAAGGATAGGATGACGAGGCCCGACCTGCCTCATTGACCCGCCGCGGGCGACCCCTCACCGCGCGAGACGGCTCGCCTGGACAACCCATGCCGTTGGTCCCAGGTGGAAATGACACATAGCAGGCGGCCACAACCCGCCACGGCCCGCGACAGCCCGCCACGGCCCGCGACAGGCTCTGCCAGTACGGGAACCTTCGGCGATGGGTCAGGTTCGGAGCGAAGTCGACTTCGGGGGTGAAGCCTCGATGCGCCGTGGTGCCGCGCAACTCGTCGCCGTGGCCGTGGCCGTGACGGTCGATCCGTGGCCGCACTGCGCAACCGCGCCGCCAACCGGTCACCATGGACGCAACGTTGCGCGGAGGGGGCCGCCGGACTCGAGGAGGATATTGATGCAGGTCGGCTTGATCGTGCCGCAGGGCTGGAAGGGCGAGTACAACGGCTGGCGGCCGGCAGACGCTTGGTCGCGAGCTGTCGAGCTGGCGAAGGACGCCGAGGCGCGCGGCTTCGAATCCCTCTGGGTGTTCGAACACTTCCATACCGTGCCGAAGCCCACCGAGGAAATCACGTTCGAGTCGTTTGCGATGCTGTCGGCCTTGGCGATGGCGACGGAGCGTGTTCGACTTGGCCATATGGTGTTGTGCGCGGGATTTCGCAACCCAGCTCTGGCCGCCAAGCAGGCGTCGACGATCGATGTCATCAGCGGCGGTCGGTTCGAGCTCGGGATCGGCGCCGGCTGGATGGAAGACGAGTGGCGAGCCTACGGCTACGGCTTCCCGACGCTGGGCGAGCGCATGGCGGCACTGGGCGACCATCTCGAAGTCATTCGGGCGATGTTTGGACCTGGGCCCGCCTACTACGAGGGCCGCTTTGCTCATGTCCGCGGGGCGATCAACGTGCCCAAAGGCCTCCAGGAGCCGCGGATCCCGATCATCGTCGGCGGGAATGGCGAGCGCGTGACTGCCGGCTACGCGATCCGCTACGCGGATGAGCTCAACTTCGTCTACCTCTCCCCAGAACAATGCGCGGATCGAATTCGCGCGGTCCGGGCTCGCTGCGAGGTGGAGGGCCGTGACCCGGCGACGCTGCGCTTCTCGCTCTACACACGGGACGAGGAGGTGCGCGACGCCGGGCAGGCCCGGGTCGATCTCATCGGCCAGCTGCGCGACGCGGGGCTGGACCGGATCATCGGATTCCCGGGTCGCTGGTCACCGACGATCGAGACGCAGGCCGCGTTCGCCGAGGACTGTCGGGCCGCCGGGGTGGCGCTCGGCGCATAAAGGGGGGCGGAGGTCGAGGTGACAGATCACGATCGGCCCATCGCGCGGATCGTTCCGGTACGTCCCGCAGACCGCGTCGTCGTACAGGCGGCCGTCAAACCGTTCGCCACGATCCGTCGCCGCCGGTACGCGCCGGCGGGTTGGGCCGTGAGTTCTACGGATATCCTGCTCCAGGAGCGCCAGGCACGGTGAACGTGTACGTGGGTTCATCCGTGCTCCAGCGCGGCCACTCGCGCACCCGCCTTGGCCGGAGCCGCAGCTAGATCTTCTCACCGCCGAATGGCTTGAGCGTTTCACCGACTTCGGACACGCGGGCGGGGCCAGCAATCCGTCCGATCCGCCGCAGTGGCGCGTAGCGGAACCAGATACGTCCAACGAGCGATTCGAGTTGCACCGGACCGTAGCGGCGAGAGTCGATCGGTTCACCGAAGCCCACGGCGGCCGTCTCCTCGGGGCTCGCGTCGCCCAGCAGCCACGCCTCGTCGTCGGCTAGTTCGAGGTAGCCGTCGGCGAATGCGACGCGCTCCCTCGGCCCGGCGGCCACGCGCTTGATCGCCAGCGTCTCACTGTCTGGCACGCGGAAGAGGACGACGCTGCCCCGGCGCGACCAGCGGTCGACGGTTGGATCGACCAGCAGCCAATCGCCGGGTTCGATCGCCGGGCGCATGCTCGCCTCTACGACGGCCACTCGCCATGGACCCCGGAAACGGCGAAGCCCCGCCGATCGACGGGGCTTCAGAGTTGCCAAGGGGGATCAGGCCGGGCGGCCGGCGACCCTCGTCTTCCCGGGTCCGCCGGTCGCCTTCCAGGCGGCGTCGACCTCGTTGATCAGGTCGAGCAGCTTCTGGCCGTCGGCCGGATCGACCGACGCCTTGACCTTGGAGACCTGCTTGTTGGCGTTCCAGAACAGGTCGTGCAGGTTGGGGACGGCCTCGAGGTGCTCCGGCTTGAAGTAGTCGTGCCACAGGACGTCTAGATGGTGCTTGACCAGCTCGGCGCGCTCCTCCTTGATCCCGATCGCGCGGGCGCGGAAGGTCGCGTCGGCGTTGGCCTGGTACTTCTCCATGATCCGGAAGCACGATTCGGCTTCGATCCGGGCCTGCTCCGGGTCGTAGACGCCACACGGCAAATCGCAATGGGCGTGGGCGATGG
>CAYRTS010000025.1:0-39504 GCA_964427285.1 uncultured Anaerolineaceae bacterium | reverse complement strand
GCGATCCGCTCAGCGCTCGAGTCGCTCGCTGCCAAGCATGGTGCCCGTAACATCGGGCCGCGCGAGACGAAGGCGATGCGTGGCGAGTTCGATGCCATGGTCCACTCGGTCGCGTCCGGCGACACCGCGGCCTTCCTGCGTCACGATCGGCGGTTCCACGCGTTGCTGTATGCCGCTTCGGGTCGGCCACAGCTGATCGCCCGGATCGAAGAGCTGCTCGAGAGCGGGCGACGGATCGTCGACCCGTACGTCTACCGCTCGTGGTACCCGCTCAAGGTCGCGACCGAGGCGCATCGGCCGATCCTGGAGGCGGTCGAGCGACGAGATGCGCCACTCGTCGAGCAGCTCATCCGGGACAACATCGTGCGGGCCGGGGAGCGGGCACTCCTCGCGTTCGAGGAGGATGCCAGCCGGACCCCCGATGACGGGACCTCGTGGCCGAAGTAGGGCCCGCCCGCCTGCGTCCGCCGAGCGCGTGGCGTGATATATGATCACGATCATCGGGTAAGACGACCGGTGCCAATGCCGCCGACGAGGAGCAGCCAGGCCGTGAGCGATCGCTGGACCGCCGCCAGCCCGCGGGGCGCCCGCGTCGGGGTTGATGTCGGTGGCACCTTCACTGACATCGTGGTCGCGGACGCTGACGGCCGGATCCACTCCGGGAAGCTGCCATCGACACCCGGGGACTTCAGCACCGGCGTGGCCGACGGGGTCCGGCGGGTCCTGGGCCTTCATCACGTGGATCCGCGATCGATCCGCGACGTCGTCCACGGCAGCACCGTGGCGACCAACGCCATCCTCGAGCGCAAGGGAGCCCGGACCGGCCTTCTCACGACCGCCGGCTTCGGCGACGTCCTGGAGCTGCGCCGGCTGCGGATGCCGAAGCTGTACGACATGACCTGGGAGAAGCCGGCCCCGCTGGTCGAGCGCTACCTGCGCCGTGAAGTCCCCGAGCGGATCGCCATCGACGGGTCGGTGGTGGTCCCGATCGATCTGGTCGCCGTCCGCCGCGCAGTCGAGGGTCTGATCACCGAGGGGGTCGAATCGCTCGCGGTGAGCCTCATCCATTCCTATGCCAACCCAGCCCACGAGCGCGCGATCGGCGAGCTGCTGGCGGCCGACTTCCCCGACCTGTGGGTCTCGCTGTCGCACCGCGTTCTCCCGGTCATCCGCGAGTATGAGCGGACCAGCACGACCGTCCTCAACGCCTATGTCCAGCCGACCGTCGCTTCATACCTCCAGGCGCTTCGTCGCCAGCTCGACGGAGCCGGGATCTCCGGGCCGCTCCTCATCATGCAATCGAACGGCGGGATCATGGCCGGCGCGGCAGCCGCCGAACGTCCCGCCTACATCGTCGAGTCGGGCCCGGCAGCCGGGGTGGTCGCGTCGGCCGAACTGGCCCGCCGGCTCGAGATCGACGAGGTCATCACCTTCGACATGGGTGGCACGACCGCCAAGGCTTCGATCGTTGAGGGAGGCCGGCCGCATTTCACGGCCGAGTTCGAGGTGGCCGCCGGGATCTCCGCGAGCAGCCGTCTCAGCAGCGGCGGCGGGTATGCCCTGAGCGTACCGTTCATCGACCTGGCCGAGATCGGGGCGGGCGGCGGGAGCCTGATCTGGATCGACCCGGCTGGTGCGCCGAAGGTCGGGCCGACCTCGGCCGGAGCGGTGCCGGGACCCGTCTGCTACGGCAAGGGTGGCGAGCATCCGACGGTGACCGACGCGAACCTGCTGCTTGGCTACCTCAACCCGGCCGGGCTCCTCGACGGCGCGATGCCGCTCGAGGTCGATCACGCCCGGGCGGTCTTCACCCGCGAGATCGCCGATCGGCTCGGACTGGATCCACTGGCCGCCGCCTACGGCAGCCACGAGCTTGCCAATGCCAGCATGATCCGCGCGATCAAGTCGGTGACGGTGCAGCGCGGCCGCGATCCGCGCGACTTCACCCTCGTCGCGTTCGGTGGGAGCGGCCCCATCCATGCTGCCGGGATCGCACGTGAGCTTGGCATCCGCCGCATCCTCGTCCCGCCACGGCCGGGCGTGTTCTCGGCGGTCGGGCTGCTCCAGGCGCGGCTTGAATGCCACGCCAAGAAGACTTACCTCAGGCGGACCCGCGACCTCGAGCCGGGCGCGTTGCAGGCCCAACTTGGCGGCCTCAAGGCGGACGCGCGCGAGGGCCTTGGGTCGGACGCCCTGCGCGACAGCCCGTTCGAGTTCGAGGCGTGGGCAGAGATGCGCTATGTCGGCCAGGGGTTCGAATTGCCGGTCCCACTACCTGCGCGAGTCGGCCCCTGGGCGGTCTGGCAGCGGCGCCTGGACGAGGCGTTCGAGGCGGAGCACGAAAGGACCTACGGACATCGGACGGGGAACCCGACCGAGGTCGTCCACCTTCGCGTCATCTCCCGTGAAATCGACCAGCCGCCGTTCCCGACAGACGGTTACGAGGCGACCGACGGCGGCCATCCGACCATCCGGTCGGCGTACTTCGGGGAGCGCTTCGGCCTCGTCCCAACGCCCATCGTGCGCCGCAGCGACCTGTCGATGGAGCCGGCGATCGGGCCGTTCGTCGTTGAGGACTACGACGCGACGACGGTCGTCCCGCCGGACTTCACGGCTCGCCGGGACGCGGACCGGGACATCGTCCTGGAGGCGGTACGGTGAGCGAGCCACCCGCGTCCGGAGGACTCGACGCGATCCGTCGCGAGCTGATCCGGGAGGGCCTGGCCGCGATCTGCGAGGAGATGGCGGTCAGCGTCATCCGGACCTCGCATTCGGAGACGGTCAAGAGCGCAATGGATTTCTCGACGGCGTTGTGCGACGCGTCGGGTCAGATCATCGCCCAGGGGGTGACCTTGCCCAACCAGCTGGGCGCACTGCCGGATGCTGTCGCCGCCTGTCTGGCGGAGTTCGCCGGCTCGCTCGTCCCGGGCGATGTCGTGATGGTCAACGATCCGTTCGCGGGTGGGATGCACCTGCCGGATATCTTCGTGGTCAAGCCGGTCTTCCTCGACGCCCGGCTGATTGCCATCGTCGCGACCGTCGCCCACCACGCCGATCTCGGCGGGCTAGTGCCCGGCAGCATGTCGCCCTACGCCGAGGAGTGCTTCCAGGAGGGGCTGCGCATCCCGCCGTTGCGCCTCTATTCGAGGGGCATCCCGGAGCATGGCGTGTTCGCCCTGCTGCGCGCCAACACACGCGTCCCGGAGATCGTGCTCGGCGATATGGCCGCGCAACTGGTCGCCTGCGACACTGGCGAAACGGGGCTGCTGCGGCTGATCGCGCACCACGGCGAGGAGGTCTTCAACACCCAGGTCGAGCTTCTCCTCGACTACACCGAGGAGCTGACGCGGCGCGAGATCCGGACCTTCCCCGAGGGTACCTACCGCTTCACCGACTACCTCGACGACGATGGCGTCCATCCGGGTCCGGTCGCGATCTCGGTAACGGTCACGATCGCGGATGGCGCCGTGACGATGGATTTCACGGGGTCTTCGCCGCAGGTCAAGGCGTCGCTCAACAGCACCCTCTCCTTCACCAAGTCGAATGCCTACGCGGCGATGCGCACGCTGCTGCGCTCCGACATCCCGAACAACGCCGGGTTCTTTCGTCCGATCACGGTCACGGCCCCGCTCGGGAGCATCGTCAACTGCGTGCTGCCGGCCGCCACCGGGACGCGCGGCCTGACCGGGTTCCGCGTGCTTGACGCGGTGTTCGGCGCCCTCGCGCCGGCCGTGCCGGATCGGGTGATGGGTGCCTCGGACGGCGGCCTGTCACTGGTCACCATCGGCGGCGTGCGTCCGAGCGGAGAGCGTTTCTCGGTGGTGGAGCTGCTGTCCGGGGCATGGGGCGGGCAGGCCGGCCACGAGGGCCAGGATGGCGTCCCGAACCTGGGTGCCAACGTCAGCAACATCCCGGTCGAGATGCTCGAGGCGGCCGTCCCAGTCCGGGTCGAGCGCTACGGCTACGTCCCCGACACCGGGGGTGCCGGCCGGCACCGCGGCGGGATGTCGCTCGAACGCGAGTACACGTTCCTGGGCGAGGCCGTCCTGAGCGTGCGTGCCGATCGGGAAGAGATCCTGCCCTACGGGATCGGCGCCGGCCGGCCGGGGACCTCGTCGACGAACCGGTTCACCACCGATGGTGAGGAACGCCACCTGCCGTCAAAGTTCTCGCGTGCGGTATCGGCCGGCGATCGCTTCTACCACCGGACCGCGGGCGCCGGAGGCTGGGGGGACTCACTGGAACGCGACCCGCAGGCGGTCGCCCGCGATGTCCGCAACGGGATCCTGTCGGTTGCCCGGGCCGCCGCGGAATACGGCGTCGCATTCATGCCGGACGGCCGAACCCTCGATGCCGCCGCGACCGAGGCTGACCGGGCGACCCGACGGTCCGCTCGACCGGAACCGAAGGACGTCTCCGCCCCGACCCCGATGTCGGATCGCCGAGCGCCGCGGACATGACCTTCGATGCCGTCATCCGAGGCGGCCGGGTGGTCGACGGCGGCGGTGCGCCGTCGTTCATCGCCGACGTGGGTATCCGGGACCGGCGGATCGCGGTCGTCGGCGACCTCGCGACCGTGGACGACGCGAGCGTCGGTTGGGTGATCGACGCCGACGGTCTCACCGTCGCGCCCGGGTTCATCGACATCCACAGCCACGGCGATGTCACGGTCGTCGCGGACCCGCGGGCCAGGAGCGCCATCGCCCAGGGCGTGACGACCATCGTGGTCGGCAATTGCGGGCACTCGCCGGCGCCCTTGCCGATCCCCGCGGCACTGCCGGAGCTGACCTTCGGGTATCTCGAGACTGTTCCGGCGACCTGGACGAGCTTCGCGGAGTATCTCGAGGCGGTCGAGGTGGCGCAGCCGGCGGTCAATGTTGCGTCGCTTGCTGGCCACAATGCGCTCCGTGTGGCGGTCCTCGGTCACACGCCGCGCGAGGGGTCCACGGCCGAGTTCCGGGCGATGGCCGGCGAACTCGAACGGGCGATGGAGACCGGGGCGTTCGGGTTGTCCTCCGGGCTGGAATACCCGCTCGGGGCACGCTCGACGACCGAGGAGCTGGTCCTCCTCGCGGCGGAAGCCGGGCGCCACGACGGGCTGTTCGCGCTCCACACCCGTGACCGCGACTTCCGTGCCGTCGAGGCGTTCGACGAGGCTTTCGAGATCGCCCGACGGAGCGGCACGGCCCTCCAGATCTCGCACATCGCGCCGCGTCGCGGAGCGCCCGAGGGGGCGCTCGCCGATGTGCTCGCGCGGATCGATCGCGCGCGGGCCGACGGCCTCGACATCTCGTGCGATCAGCACACGCGCTTCCATGGCATCACCAAGCTGACCACGATGCTGCCGCCGTCCGCCTCTGCGGTGGGCACGGACGAGCTGCTCCGCCAGTTGCGCGACCCGAGAGCCAGAGCGTCCTTCCACGAGTTCCGCGAGCCGATCCACAAACTGGGGCTGTTGGGGGAGTGGGACCGCCTGGCGCTCTTCGAGGCGCGGAAGTCCCCGGAATGGGTCGGCAAGGACTTCGAGACGATCGGTCGCGAGCGCGGCCAGCACCCGCTGGACGCCATGATGGACATCCTCCTCGAGGCTGGTGACGACGCGCCGAACGTCCTGTTCGTCGGCCTGGTCCAGACCCAGGAGGACCTCGACCTGACCTTCGCATCGAGCACCTGCACGCCGGAGTCGGACGCCACGACGCTCTCGCCCAACGGGCCGCTCGCGTTCCAGAGGTTCCTCGGAGCCTACACCTGGGCCGCGTACTATCTGGGTCGCATCGTCCGCGAGCGCCGCGTGCTGAGTCTCGAGGAGGGTGTCCGGCGCCTGACGCGGGTCCCGGCCGAGCGAGTCGGACTGGCCGATCGCGGCACGCTCACCCGCGGCGCGTGGGCCGATGTCACCATCTTCGACCCGGACACCGTAGCGGAGCGCGGCACCGTCGCGGAGCCGAACGCGTACCCGGTCGGCATCCATCATGTGCTCGTAAACGGTGAAGTTGCGTTCGGCCACGGCCGATTTACCGACCGGCGATCGGGACAGGTGATCCGCCGGCCCGGACGCGGGATCGCCGCCTGAGATGGATGGAGTGAAGCGATGACCATCATGACCGTGCGTGGCCCGATCGAGGACGACCAGTTGGGGATCACCCAACCGCACGAGCACCTGCTGGTCAACCTGCACGGGACGGTGACGGTCTGGAACTACTCGGCGTTCGAGGACGAGGTCCTCGCGGCCGAAGAGCTGCGCTCGTTCTCGGCGGCCGGCGGGCGCTCGATCGTCGAGACGACGACCATCGGGATCGGCCGCCAGCCGGCCGGACTGCGTCGCATCTCCGAGGCGACCGGGATCAACATCGTCATGGGCGCCGGCTGGTATCGGCAGCCGGTCTACCCGGAGTACGTATCCCGCTCGACCGTCGACGAGCTGGCCGACCGCCTGGTCTCCGACATCGTCGAGGGGGTCGACGGGACGGGGATCCGGGCCGGGGTCATCGGCGAGATCGGCACGGAGGTGGACTTCCTCGGCCCAGCCCAGGAGCGTGTCTTCCGGGCGGCCGCCCGGGCCCAGCGGCGGACCGGCGTCGCGGTCAGTACGCACTGCCAACGCACCGGCCGGCTCGGACCGGAGCAGATCGCCATCCTGTTCGAGGAGGGTGTCGCCCCCGACCGGATCGTCATCGGCCATCACGGGGACAAGCGTCACGTCGACCACGAGCTCGGGCTGCTCGAGCGCGGCGTCTACGTCCAGATCGATCACGTCGGGTTCCGCGACCTTCAGCCCGACGAGCAGCGGGCGCGCAACGTCAAGGCGATCATCGACGCCGGGTTCGGCGACCGGCTGCTGATCTCGCAGGACGTCTGCTTCCCGCAGCACCTCGAGTGGTTCGGCGGGATCGGCTACGGCTACCTGCTGACCAAGTTCGTGCCGATGCTGCTCGACATCGGGGTGACCCAGGAGCAGGTCGACACCCTGCTCATCGCGAACCCGGCCCGAGTCCTGTCGATCCGGACCTAGCCCAGCTCGGCCGACGGCGGCTCGCCCTCGAGCAGGGTGATGAGCGCCGAGTGATCGAGATCGCCCCCGCCGGCGGCGACCAGCCGATCGAACCGATCCGCCACCACGGCGAAGACCGGGAGTTCGACCCCGAGCCTGGCCGCCGTGTCCAGGATGATGTGGGCGTCCTTGGCGTGGAGCGCCGAGCGACCGCCGGGCGTGAAGTCGCGCTCGATCATCCGGCCGCCGTGGATCTCCAGGACGCGGCTCGTTGCGTAGCCGCCGGTCAGCGCGGTCCGGACGACCGCCGGGTCAACGCCTGCCGCCCGCGCGAGATTCAGCCCTTCGGCGACCGCCGCGATCGTCGCTCCGACGATGAGCTGGTTGCAGGCCTTGGTCAGCTGGCCGGCCCCGGATGCGCCAACGTGGACGATCGTCCGGCCCATGGCCGCGAAGACCGGACGGGCACGCTCGAAGTCGGCGGCATCGCCGCCGACCATGATGGACAGGCTGCCCTCGACGGCACCTACTTCGCCGCCCGAGACAGGCGCGTCGAGGAGGTCGACCCCCACCTCGGCACAGTGAGCCGCCAGCAGCGGCATGGCGGCCGGATGGTGCGTCCCCATGGCGGCCACGACCAGCCCGGGCCTGGCGCCGGCAAGCAGCCCGGTGGAGCCATCGAGCACGCTCTCGAGATCCGGGGCGTCCGGGACCATGACGATCACGATGTCGGATGCCCGGGCGACATCGGCCGCGGACGCGGCCGCACGGGCCCCAGCAGCGACGAGTTCCGCGACGGCAGCCTCGGAACGGGAATGGACCGTCAGCGGGAACCCGCCCGCTAGGATCCGGCGCGCCATCGCGCGGCCCATCACCCCGAGTCCGACGAACCCGACGTCTAGCGTCCCGGGACGGGCGGTAGAGGCGGTGCGGGCGTCGGTCATGGTCGGGCCAGCATCGCACATCGCCGGCCGGTGGCGCGGGTCCTCGGCGAGCTGGGTGCGCCATGTGAAGCGCCCTGTCGTCATGCGAGGATAGCCACGGCTCGACGCTACCGAGCGAGCCTTGACCCGAGGAGCTGCCGAGATGGACGTCATGACGGTCCTGGGGCCCATCGACGCCGAGACGATGGGGTATACCCAGCCGCATGAGCACGTGCTGCTCGATCACTTCGACATGAAGGGGAGCTACGACGCCATCGTCACGGATCGCGGGCTGGCCGCCGACGAGGTCCAGGCGTTCCACGACGCCGGGGGCCGGACCATCGTGGACACGACGAGCATGGGGATCGGCCGCGACCCGGAAGGGCTCGCCCAGGTCTCCCGCGCAACCGGCGTCAACATCGTCATGGGTACCGGCTGGTACCGGGAGACGGTCTATCCGCCGGTCGTCCTCCAATCGACCTCCCGCGTCCTGGCCGAGATCATGATCCGTGAGATCGAGGAGGGCGTCGACGGCACCGGGATCCGTGCCGGCGTGATCGGCGAGCTCGGAACGGAGCGATATCACATCACGGCCGCCCAGGAGCGGGTCTTCCGCGCCGCGGCCCTGGCCAGCATCGCGACCGGGACGACCATCACCACGCACACGTCGCACTACGGGGACCTGGCCCTCGAGCAGGTCGCCCTGCTGACCGGCGAGGGGGTCGCCGCCGACCGAATCGTCATCGGCCACCAGGGCGATCACCGGGACCTCGAGCGAGAGCTGCGCGTCCTCGCGACCGGCGTGTATTTCCAGATCGACCACGTCGGGTTCAATGACTATTCACCGGACGACCGGCGCGCGGATCACATTGCGGCCCTCGTTCGCGACGGCCATGTCGACCGGATCCTGCTGTCGTCGGACATCTGTTTCCGGTCGCACCTGCACTTCTACGGTGGCCGGGGGTATGACCACCTTATCCGCACCTTTCTACCGAGGCTGCGCGAGCGGGGTGTGAGCGAGGACGCCATCCGGACGATCACCGTCGAGAATCCATGGCGGGCGTTCGCCCAGGCCTCGGCTGATCCGGGCGCCACGCGATCCGCGCCGAGTACCATTCGCGATGCGGACCGACCGCTCGCACAGTGATCGAGGAGTGAGGACGGCATGCGGCTGGCGTTGTTCCAGATGGCTCAGGAGACCGACACATTCAATCCGTCGCCGACGACGATGCACGACTTCGCCAGCTTCGGCCTGTATCGCGGCCAGGAGGTCTTCGACCGGCAGCGCGGGAATGGGAGCGTCGGCGGGTTCCTGATCGCGGTCGAGGACTCGGGCACCGCCATCGACCTGGTGCCGCTATCCCGCGGCTTGGCAGGTGCCGGCGGCCGGATCACGACCGAGGCACTGCGCTTCTTCGAGGATCGGCTGCGTGAGGACCTCGCCGGTGCGGGGCCGATCGACGGCATCGCCCTTCACCTTCACGGTGCCTGTTCGGCCGAGGGGGTTGACGACGTCGAGGGGCGACTCCAAACGATCGCCCGCGACCTACTCGGCCCTGACGTGCCGATCGTGCTGACCCTCGACCATCACGCCAACATCACCCAGCAGATGATCGACACGTGCGACGCGCTGGTCGGCTTCCGGACGCAACCGCACGATCCGCTCGAGACCGGGATGGCCTCGACCGACTTGCTGATCCGGATCGTTGCTGGCGAGGTGACCCCGACGACAGCCTGGCGCAAGATCCCGCTGATCTCCCACCAGGAGCAATACCTGACATCGGGCGGCCCGATGAAGGTCTGGTTCGACCGCGCCCGCGAGCTCGAGAAGGACCCCCGGGTGCTGACCATCTCGAATTTCCCAATGCAGCCGTGGCTGGACATCGAGGAGGGCGGCTGGGCAACGGTCGTGGTGACCGACAGGGACCCGGCGCTGGCTGATCGGCTGGCGGACGAGATGGCCGATCTCGCCTGGTCGCTCCGCGTGGCGTTCCAGGAGAAGGTGAGCATCACGCCGGACGACGCGGTCCGGGCGGCCGAAGCGGAGCCGAGTGGCATCGTGGTTCTGAGCGATACCGGCGACTCGGTGTTCGGCGGCTCGGCCTGCGACAGCACGGTCCTCATCGCCTCGATGCTCCAAGTCGGGATCACCGGCCGGGCGCTCGTGCCGGTCGTCGACGCCGCCGCCGTCGGAGCCCTCGCGGCGGCCGGACCGGATGCCACCGTCACGGTCAGGCTGGGCGGCGGGATCAGCGGCTTCTACCGGCCGCTCGAGGTAACCGGGGTCGTGCGGACCGTCGGCCCGGGCCACATCATCGTCGATGACCTGCCCGGCCGCGAGTTCGACATGGGCCAGTGCGTCGTGTTCGACGTCGGCCAGGTGACCATCCTCGTCAGCGAGCAGGCTGGGATCGGCGGCAACCACCCGGCCGTCTATCGCCACTTCGGGATCGAACCCGCCGACGCCAAGATAGTCGTCGTCAAGACGGCTTCGAACTTCCAGTACTACGCGCCGCTGACGTCGCGGGTTATCCGCGTAGACACGGTCGGTCCGACCCAGTCGGACATCAAGGGCCTGCGCTGGGAGCGCATCCCGCGCCCGATCTACCCGCTCGACGACCCGGCGACCTGGCGCCGCTAGGCTAGGCTGGTCTCGGACCGGCGGACCGCGTCGTACCGTCCGCGCCCATCGGCGAACAGCTCGCGCATCTGGAAGGCGTTGGAGGCACAGGCTGCGTCGCGCCGCTTGAGCCCGCTGGCGACGACCACTGGCAGGTCCTCGACCGGTGGGTCCAGGCGCAGGCGTTCGAGGGCCCGGGTCTCGGTCTCGCCGGGGTGGACATCGGTGTTGCGGGCGCACCAGCCCTGCTCGGGCAGGTTCGTCCAGCGTTCGAGCGGGAGATCTACCTGGACGGTCCCGTCGGCCGGCAGGTCGACGGCCAGACGGCCAGTCGGCAGGGCCGGTAATTCCGTTCCGCGCTCGACGACGATTCGGTCTGTTCGCGCGAGGCGTCGACGCCGAACCGGCCCTCGCTGTAGAAGAACGGGTCGCCGTGGCCGACATTGTGAAGCGCGCTGTCCGGGGCACGGAACTCGCCACCGGCGGCCATCACGTAGATGCGGGCCGCGATCTGAGGCCCGCTTGCCGCGTCGCCGATCCGGCCCTCCAGGCTGGCCATCGATCGCGTCCTCGCTCAGGCCAGCGCGGCCGCGACGACGCGGATCGCGGTCTCGAGGTCGGCGACGTCGATACCGCGGTGGACGACCGCGCGCAGGGAGCGGCCGGGCATCGCCATCAGCCCGACCCCCTGGTCGCGGATCCGTGCCGCGACGCGCTCCGGGTCGCCGAAGAGCTCGTCCAGCCGGCCCTGGACGAGGTTGGTCTGGACAGTCTCGAGGTCGACGTCCAGGCCGTCGATCCGGGCCCAGGCCTCGCCCAGCCGCCGCGCCCGCCGGTGGTCGTCGGCGAGGCGATCGACCATCGTCTCGAGGGCGACGATCCCCGTCGCGGCCAGGTAGCCCGACTTGTGGATCCGCCCGAACCCGATCTGGAACGCCATCGTCCGGGCACGCTCGATGACGGCCGAGCGACCGGCCAGCAGGCCGCCGTACGGCGCGCACAGCCCCTTGCTCAGGCTGATCGCGGTGGTGTCCACGCCGGCCGTGAGCGCCGAGACCGGGAGGCCGAGGGCGATCGCCGCGTCGAACAGCCGGGCGCCGTCGAGATGGACGACCGCCCCGTGGCGATGCGCCCGTTCCGCGATGGCAGCCGTCTCGTCGGGGCCGATCGCCACCCCGCCGGCGAACGTATGGCTGTTCTCGAGGACGACCAGGGCGACCCGTGGCGCACGGCCGCCGGCACCGTCGGCGAGGGCCGTCTCGACGGCGACCGGATCGAGATGGCCCCGGTCAGACGCGAGCGTCCGAGGCACGAGGCCGCCCAGCGCGAGGGCATACCACTCGACGACGTTGATGTGCGACAGGGCGTCCATCAGGACGGCTCCGCCCCGATCGACCTGGACGAGCAGGGCCAGCAGGTTGGCGGTCGTCGTGTTCGGGACGAACAGGGCCGCCTCCGTGCCGAGCCGGTCCGCGGCGAGCCGTTCGAGGCGGGCCACGGACGGGTCCTCGGACCGCAACGACCAGCCGATCTCGGCTGCCGCGAGCGCCTCGAACATGGCCGGCGTCGGCGGGGACAGGACGTCGCTCCGGAGGTCGACCGCCGGGCGGGGCGGGACCCGCGCGGCCTCGCGATCGAGTGGCCCCATCCGGCTGACTCTCACCTTCCCAGGAGCGGGCATCACAGGGGCCCGACGGTTTGCCAAGCGTATACCGGTTTCGCTCTGGGAGCCGACCGGACGCGGTCGCGGCTTGCGCGGATCACGTCCGTCACTCGCGGTGGACCGGACCCGGCCCTCGAGGCACGCTACCGACTGCGCTGGATCGGCGGCCCCGGCCAGCTCGACCGGGCGCGCGGCGAGGCCGACGTCGGGTCGTCCCATGTCCCGCTCTTCAGCGGGGAGACGCGGCACATCCTCGGTGTGCGCCGGATCGGCCTCATCAAGCCTGGCCGGGTCGTGGTCAACGTCAGCCGAGGTGGCCCGATCGACCAGGTCGCGCTGGCCGACGCGGTGCGCAACGGCCTGGAGCCGCTCAGCCTCGTCGACCCGGTGGGTCGAGACTGACGTCAGGAGGCGTCGCGCGCCACGAGATGCAGGACCCGGTGCGGGCCCACCCGGCAGTCGAACCCGCGGGCGACGAACGTCGTGGAGTCGGCGCCGTCGATCAGTGCCGGCCCGGCCAGCGCGTCGCCGGGTCGAAGCGTGGCGAGGACATGGACCGGCACGTCCGCCAGGCCGACCTCCGCGTCGACGTACGCCTGGCGCCACGAATCGGGCGCGGCCGCTTTGGCCGCGTCGTCCGGTCGGGCCTGAGGATCGGCCGTCGGCCGGAGGCCCGAGTGCTCGGGAGGTGGCGCCGAGACGCTGACGGCCAGATGGACGGTCTCGACCGGCGCGGCGGCCGCCGCATAGCCGTAGGCCCGCTGGTGCAGCACATCGAAGTCGGCCCGCAGCCTGGCCGCCGCGGCGGCGTCGAACGGCCCGGCCGCGACCGGGACGCGGAGGTCCCAGGACTGGCCCACATAGCGGACGTCCGCGCCACGATCGCGCAGCAGCTCCCCGTTGCGTGCCTCGGGCGGTAGCCGCTCGATCGCCTCGGCCTCGAGGCGATCGAGCGTCGCGTCAGCTTCGTCCGGATCGAGCGCATCTAGGCGTCGCCGGAAGGCGGCGCGATGGTCGACGCGGGGCACGCCGGCGAGCAGCCCGAACGCGGACAAGACGCCCGCATCGGGCGGGACGATGACCGACCGGAAGCCGAGGGCGTTCGCCTGGCGGCAGGCGTGGAGCGGTCCCGCCCCGCCGAACGCGATGAGGTCGAAGTCAGCCGGATCATGGCCGCGCCGGACGGTCATCAGGCGGGTCGCCTGGACCATCGCCGAGTCGGCGACGTCGAGGATCGCGATCGCAGCCTCGATCGGCCCGACGCCGAGGCGATCGGCAAGGGCCTCGATGGCGATCGCCGCCGCGCCGGGATCGAGCGGCAGTCGGCCGTCGGCCATCGCCGCTGCGCCGATCCGGCCGAGGAACAGGTTGGCGTCGGTGACCGTCGGCTCCGTGCCGCCACGACCGTAGCTGGCGGGGCCCGGATCTGCGCCCGCGCTGTGCGGGCCGACGCGCAGGATCCCCCCGGCGTCGATCCAGGCGATGCTCCCGCCGCCGGCGCCGATCTCGACCAGGTCCATCACCGATCCGAGGATCGGCAGGCCGCTGGCGTGGGCGACCGCGGAGCCCGATCCCGAGTTGGAGCCCAGCTCCCACGACGAGGTCTGGCGGGCCTCGCCGCCCTCGATCATGCCGACCTTGGCGGTCGTGCCACCCATGTCGAACGTGACGACGTCGCGGCTGCCGACCAGCTCGGCGTAGAAGGCGGCCGCGGCGAGCCCGGCTGCCGGCCCGGATTCGATGATCTCGACCGGCCGCTCTAGCGCCGTGGCCGCCGTGGCCAGGCCACCGTTCGACTTCATCAACCACAGTCCGGCATCGGCGCCACGGTGGCGCAGCCCCGACTCGATCGAAGCGATGTAGGCGCTGACGACCGGTCCGACATACGCGTTGGCGACCGTCGTGCTGGCTCGCGGGTACTCGCGGATCTCCGGGGCGATGACGCTGGACAGGGAGACGGCGATGCCTGGGATCGCCTCCCGCAGGATCTCGGCGACGCGCCGCTCGTGGACCGGGTTGACGTAGGCGTGGAGCAGGCAGATCGCCACCGACGTGATCCCGCCGTCGCACAGCCGGTCCGCGACCCGTCGGACGGACGCTTCGTCGAGCGGGACGAGGACCGAGCCGTCGTAGCGCAGCCGCTCGCGGACCTCGAGGGCCCACGGTCGCGGGACGAGAGGGACCGGCTTGGTCGTCCGGAGGTCGTACAGGTCGTGCCGGATCTGGCGCGCGATCTCGAGCACGTCGCGGAACCCTTCGGTGGCGATCAGGGCCGCCGGACCGCCCGATCGGGTGATCACCGCATTCGTCGCGACCGTGGTGGCATGCCGGACGGACCGGCAGTCCGCGATGTCCACGCCGGCCTCGGCCATCGCCAGGTCGAGCGCCCGAAAGAACCCCTCCGACGGGTCGTGGGGTGTGGTCAGCACCTTGCCGGTCCAGCGCCGATCGCTCGCCTCTTCGACGAGGACGACGTCGGTGAAGGTCCCGCCGATGTCGATGGCGACCCGGAACCCGCTCACCGATCCGACCTCTCCAGGCCGTACACGTCGCGGGCGCGCTCTGGGCTCACTCGCCCGGCCTCGACGTCCGCCCGGACCTGCGCGGGGTCGCGCAGCGCGACGTCACCGAACCCGCCGCCACCGCCGCTCTGGATGCTCATGACCTCGCCTGGCTCAAGCTCGATGCTGAACTTCGACGGGTACCGGATGGCCCGACCCTCGGGGTCGCGGATGTAGTGGTTGGACCGCGCCTCGCCCCCGCCCAGCAGCCCCTGCGGCGCGAAGCGCACACGCTCGGCCATGACCGTGAATGTGACCGCGCCCTCGAACACATAATCCCGACGAAGCCCGAGCCCTCCGCGCCACTGGCCGGGACCTTCCGAGTCCGCGATCAGGTCGTATCGGCTGAAGAGGACCGGGTAGTTGGCCTCCGTCTCCTCGATCGGGGCGTTCTCCGTGTTCTGGACGTGGGCCTGAACGCCGTCCATCCCGTCGATCCCGAGCCGTCCGCCGTAGCCGCCGGCCTGGGTCTCGTAGTAGACGAAGTAGGCGCCTGTCCGCGGGTTGATGCCGCCGAACGAGATGTTGAGCATCGTGCCCTTGGAGTCGGCCGCCGACAGCTCGGGCAGGATCCCGGCGAACGCGCGCAGGGCGGTCTCGCACAGCCGACCGACGGCGTCCGCCCCGCCACCGATCGCCCCCGGTCGCTCGGAGTCGAGCACGCTACCGCGGGTCGTGATCAGCTCCAGGACCTGGTAGAAGCCGTCGTTCATCGGGATGTCGGGGTCGATCATGCAGCGCAAGGCATAGGCGCAGGCTGACAGCGCGCCACCTTTTGTCGTGTTGATGGACGACGGGCGCTGGCGGTCGGTCCCGGTCAGATCGAACGTGACGAGGTCGTCGGCGATGGTGATTCGCGCCGAGATCCGGACCGGCTCGTCGGTCACCCCGTCGTCGTCGAGGTAGTCGGTGGCCTCGATCGTGCCGCGCGGCAGGCCGGCGATGGCGGCGATCGAGCGCCGCCGGGTGTAGGCCAGCAGGTCCTCGATGCCGCGCTCGACGCCCGCCTGGCCGCGTTCCTCGACCAGCTGGGCGACCCGCCAGAGCCCGACCGAGATGCTCGCCAGCTGGGCCCGAAGGTCGCCCTCGGTCTCGCGCGGTGACCGCACGTTCGCGACGAGCATCGCCAGCGCGCTCGGATCGACCACTCCGTCGTGCACGATCCGGATCGGCGGGATGATGAGTCCCTCCATGAATTGCTCGCGGTGGAGCCCGATGCTCCCCGGCGTTCCGCCGCCAACGTCCACGTGATGAGCCATCGAGACCGCATACGCGAACGGTTCGCCGTCGAGGACGAGTGGAGCCACGAGCGCGACGTCGTTGAGGTGCAGCCCGCCCAGGTGGCTGTCGTTGCACAGGATCACGTCACCTTCCTGCAAAGGCGCGCCATAGCCAGCCAGGATCCCGGGCACGAAGTGCGCGAGGGTGCCGAGGTGGATCGGCTGCGCGAATGATTGGGCGATCGTCCTCGCCCGACCGTCGAGCAGGGCGCACGAGAAGTCGAGACGGGTCTTGATGTTGGTCGAATACGCCGCCCGGCGCAGGGTCACGCTCATCTCGTCGGTGATGCCGGTCAGGGCGTGGCGGAAGATCTCGAGGCGAAGCGCGTCGGTCGCACTCTCGGTGGCAGTCACGCGGCGTGGTCCTGTTGCTCGATGCGGATCAACGACGTAGCGCCCGACCGGCGCGGAGTCCGGTCATCTCCGCCTCCTCGATCCCAAAGACGCCGTTGGTGACGAGGTGGCGGATCCCCTGCGCCAGGCGATTGGGCTGCTCGAAGATCGCGGTCGCGTGGATCTCCTCCGGGTCGAAGACCGCCAGATCCGCGTAGGCGCCCGGCCGGATCACCCCGCGGTCGGTCAGTCCGACTCGTGCCGCCGGGAGCCCCGTGAGGCGGTGGACCGCGTCCTCGATCGTGAGCGTACGACGCTCGCGGACGACCGTCTCGAGATACCAGGACGCCCAGCTGAACGCACCGTGGAAGACGTGCTGGCCGAGCGGACCGTCGGGGCTGAAGGTCGTGGCATCGGAGCTCGGAGCGCAGCGCGGGTGGGCGGCCGCCATCGCGATCTGATCGACGGAATACGACCAGCCGATGCACATCGGGCCCTCGATTCGATCGGCATGGGCGGCCAGGACATCGAAGACCACGTCGCGCGGGGCCCGGTCGTTTCCGGCAAGATCGGCCACGCTGAGCCCCGCGACCTCCGGGGTGGCCGGCGCGTCGACGATGTAGACACCGCCGTAGCCGGTGATCCCGAAGCTGTCGATGATGCTGCGGTGGTCGCGCAGTTCGTCGCGGCGGGAGCCGAGGACCTTCCGGACGAGGTCGGGGCCGCCGTCGATGACCCAGCGGGGGAGCGCCACGCTCAGGTTGGTGAACCCGAACAGTCGCGTGTGGATGTCGAAGGCGACGTCGAGCCCGCGTGCAGTCGCTTCGTCGATGATCGCCATGGAGCGCTCCATGGCGTCGGCGGGGGCACCGGGTCTTGGCAGGAGATGCGAGACCTGGAGTCGTACACCGGCCCGCTCGGCCGTGTCGATCGCCTCCTGGACCGCCTCGACCGAGCGCACGTCCTTGTTGCGAGTGTGGCTGGCGTAGAGGCCGCCGCGCCGGCCTGTCCGTGCGCACAGGCGCTCGATCTCGTCGGGGGAAGCGATCGCCTCGATCGGGTACTCGAGACCGGTGGAGAAGCCAACCGCGCCTGCGTCGAGCGATTCATCGAGGAGCCGCTCCATCGTTCGTCGCTCGTCGGCCGTCGACGGGCCGCCGGCGTCGGCCATGGCGGTGAGTCGGAGCGTCCCGTACGGCACGAGCGCCGCCACGTTGACACCGGGCCGCGCCGCATCCACGGCACCGAGATATCCGTCGAAGGTCGTCCACGGGATCGTCCAGTTCGGGTCGTGGCCGTAGATGTTGTCGGCGTGACGCTCCGCCCGGTCGATCGGCGCGCAGCCGTGGCCGCAATTGCCGACGACTTCCGTGGTCACGCCCTGCGCGATGGCGCTCGCCGCGGTCGGATCGATGACGAGCGTCAGGTCCGAGTGGCTATGGATGTCGATGAAGCCCGGGGCGACGACACAGCCGCTCGCGTCCACGAAGCGTGCCGAACCGGCGGCCGTGAGATCGGGGGCGATGGCGACGATGCGATCGCCGCGAATGCCGACATCGCCTCGAACGCCCGGAGCACCGCTACCGTCGACGATCGTGCCGCCGCGGAGGACCACTTCCGGGCGGTCGACGACCTGCTCGTGGAGCGCCCGCGTGGTCACTGGAGCATGATATATGATACGAAAATGCCGCCGCGATGCCAGGTCGTGGCCTGATGGGCCGGTCCATTTCCGAGCCCACGGCAAGGATCGGCGCGGACATCGGCGGCACCTTCACCGACATCGCGTTCGTCGATGGCGAGGGCCGGCTGGCCGTCCACAAGGTCGTCTCCACGCCGCCCGATTTCGGACGCGCTGTGGCCGAGGTGGTGCAGCGTCTCCACGCAGAGGGCGACGTCGGGCCGGCGACCGAGGTGATCCACGGGACGACGGTGGCCACCAACGCGATCATCGAGCGACGCGGGGCGCGCACGGCGCTCATCACGACCGCCGGCTTCCGCGACGTCCTCGAACTCCGGCGGGCGCGGTCGCCCGAGCTGTACCACGCGCGCTACGTCCCGCCGATACCGCTGGTCGAACGCCGCTGGCGGGTCGAGGTCGCCGAGCGGGTCGGACCGGACGGACGGGTCCTCGTGCCGGTCGACGAGGCCGCGGCACGCCGGACGATCGCGTTCCTCGAGGCCGAGGGCATCGAGGCGGTCGCGGTCTGCCTGCTCCACTCCTTCCGCAACGCGGTCCACGAGCGGGCCATCGGGCGGCTGCTCGAGGCCACATCGGCCTACACGTCACTGTCGGTCGACCTGCTGCCGGTCATCGGCGAGTACGAGCGGACCAGCACGACGGTCGTCAACGCGTACATCGGCCCCATCGTCTCGCGCTACGTCCTCGACCTGGCGACCGACCTGCGCCGGATCGCCGGGATCCACCGCCTCCAGGTCATGCAGTCGAACGGCGGCCTCATGTCGGCCGCACGGGCGGCGCGGCAGCCGGCCCAGATCGTCGAATCGGGACCGGCCGGCGGCGTCATCGCCGGCGTGCGTCTCGGTGAGGTCTCTGGCGTCCGCGACCTGATCTGCCTGGACATGGGCGGCACGACCGCCAAGGCAAGCGTCATCGAGGGCGGCGTCCCGTCGCTCACCAGCGAGTACGAAGTCGGGTCCGGGATCTCCCTGTCGAGCCAGATGTCGAAGGGGCGCGGTTACGCGCTGAAGCTGCCCGTCCTCGACATCGCTGAGGTCGGTGCCGGCGGCGGCAGCATCGTGGTCGCCGATCCGCTCGGGACGATCCTCGTCGGACCGCACAGCGCCGGAGCCGTGCCCGGCCCGGCCTGCTATGCGGCCGGCGGGACGCGGGCGACCGTCACCGACGCCAACGTCGTCCTCGGCTTCGTCGACCCGGTTTCGATCGCCGGCGGGACGCAGGCGATCCACCCGGACCTGGCCCACCGCGCGATCCACGACGATGTCGCCGCTCCGCTCGGGCTGTCCGTCGAGGATGCCGCCCATGGCGTGTTCGGCGTCGCGACGGCGACGATGGCCCGGGCGGTCAAGGCGGTCACCACGTACCGTGGCCGCGACCCCCGCGACTTCGCCCTGCTGGCGTTCGGCGGCAACGGCCCGATCTTCGCGGCCGCCCTGGCTGAGTCGCTGGGGATGCGTCATGTCGTCATCCCGGCCGCCGCCGGAGTCTTCTCGGCGCTGGGGCTGCTCGAGGCCGAGGAGACCTGGCACCTGAGCCGGACGATCTTCGAGGTCTCGGCGGCGCTCGATCCCGATGACCTCGCCGCGCGCTACCGGGAGCTGGAGGGTGGTCTCGTCGAGGAGCTCGCGGCGCAGGGCGCGGCGGAGGCGACGATCACCTGGGGCGCGGACGTCCGATATGCCGGGCAAGGGTACGACCTGGCCGTGCCGGTCGCCCGGTCGGGCACGCCGGGCGCCCTGATCGACGGCCTGCGCGACGCCTTCCATGCCACCCACCGCAAGGCGTACGGCCACGCCGCGGAATCCGACGAGATCGAGCTCGTGAACGTGCGGGTGACCGGGCGGCTGTCGCGCGCCGGGTCGATCTCCCGGGCGACGACCGCGATTGCTCGACCGGCGGCCTCCCGGACCATCTGGCTCGGGCCACGGCTGGGTCGCCTGGTGGCCCCGATCGTCGGGCGCGACGACCTCCGGGATCCCGTCGTCGGACCGATCCTCGTCGAGGAGTTCGACACCACGACCGTCGTCCCGCCGGGCTGGACCGCACGGCTGGACGACCAGCACAGCATCGTCATGGCCCATCTCGCATGACTGCCCAGGACGCGCCCGAGCCGCCCGCCATCGATCCGGCCACCCTCGAGATCGTCCGCCACGCCCTCGGTTCCGTGGCCGACGAGATGGCCTTGATCATCGCCCGGACCGCCTACTCCGCCACCGTCCGCGACGCGCTCGACTACTCGACGGGGATCCTCGATGCGAGCGGGGAGCTCGTGGCGCAGGGCCTCGGCATCGCCCTCCATCTCGGCTCGTTCCCGTCCGCGGTCGGCCACATCGCCCGGGCCTACGGCGATCGGCTCCAGCCCGGCGACGTGTTCATCCTCAATGACCCCTACGGCTGGGGCGGCATCCACCTGCCCGACATCTACCTGATCAAGCCCATCTTCCATGGCGGTGCGCTCCGGGCGTTCTCGGCCGCGGTCGCCCACCAGACCGACGTCGGCGGGCTGATCCCGAGCAGCAACTCGACGACCACGACCGAGATCTTCCAGGAGGGCCTCCGGCTGCCCGGGATCCACCTGTACGAAGGGGGGCGTGTCAACCAGGCGGTCCTCGACATCATCGCCGCGAACGTCCGCGTCCCGCACATGGTCCTGGGCGACATCCGGGCCCAGCTGGCTGCGGTCGATGCCGGCGAGCGCGGCTATCTCGAATTGATCGGCCGCTACGGTCCGGACCGGCTGGCCGACCTGGAGCGCGCGCTGCTGACCCTGACCGAGCGGATGGCCCGCCGTGAGATCGAGTCGTTCCCCGACGGCGTCTATCGCCAGGTCGCCTGGATCGACAGCGACAGCGTCGGCCCCGACCCGATCCGGATCGAGGTCGCGGTCACGATCGCCGGCGACAGCATCCACGTCGACTTCGCGGGGACCGCCCGGCAGGTGCCGGGTGGCATCAACTCGCCGCTGCCGTTCACGAGATCCGCGGTTTACGCCGCCACCCGTCTGGTGCTCGATCGCTCCATCCCGAACTCGGGCGGGTACTTCCGGGCGATCACGGTCTCGGCGGACGAAGGGACCGTCGTCAATCCCGTCTTCCCGGGCGCCTGCGGGGCGCGCGGGATCACCGGCTTCCGGATCATGGACGCGGTCGCCGGCGCGCTCGCACAGGCCGCCCCGGATCGGGTGCCTGCCGACGGCGAAGGTGGCAACACGATCATCTCGATGGGCGCCGACGACGAGGCCGGCCGGCCGTTCGTCTATGTCGACATGTTCTCGGGAGCCCGCGGCGCGGGCCAGGGCTACGACGGTCCGTCCGGCGTCCCGCATCCCGGCTCCAACAACGCCAACATGCCGATCGAGATCGCCGAGAGCACCTACCCGCTCCATTTCCTGCGCTACGGCATCGTCGAGGACTCGGCGAGCCCCGGGCAATGGCGGGGCTCGCCGGCGCTCGTCCGCGAGTTCGACTACCTCGGCGCCGACACGCCGGTCCAGGTCCGTTCCGACAAGCGCGCCCACGTGCCGTTCGGGCTGGCCGGTGGGGCGCCGGGCCGGCCGTCGATGACCACCGTGGACCATGACGGCGTGGTCACCGAGCGACCGGTCATCGGCCCATCGCCGCTGCTGACCGGCGACCGGTTCCGCCACGAGCTGGCGAGCGGCGCCGGCTGGGGCGACCCGCTGGCGCGCGATCCGGCGGCCGTCCTGCACGACGCACGGAACGACGTGATCGGGACGGCCCGCGCCTTCGCGGACTACGGGGTCGTCATCGCCGCCGACGAGTCGGTCAACCGCGCTGCGACCGATGCCGAGCGGGGCCGGCGCGCGGCTGCCCGGTCCGCCCCGTCGGGCGACGACGGCCTGGCTTAGCCCTCGGGCGCAGAGCTCGCGCCGGATGACCTTGCCGGTGGCCGTCAGTGGGAGCTCCTGGACGTCCTCGATGACCTGCGGTTCTTTTGTGGGCCGCCAGCCGGATCCTGACACGCTCCTGCCACGTCCGCCGTCAGGCGGTCATCGGCGACCCCCGGGTTGACGACGACACTTGACGATGAATGCGAGGCCGGCGGGTCGGTCGGCGGCGTGCCGATCGACGGCGTCCGTCGCGATGTTGTAGCGCCCCGGGATCTCCCAACGGAACGTGCGTCGGAGGTCGCCGTAGGTCGCTACCTGTGCCGGTTCCTCCCGGTCAGGCGCGGATCGTCTCGACCCCGACCGTGTAGCGGGCGAGGGCCGCCCGATCCAGCTCGATCCCGAGACCCGGTGCGGTTGGTGCCGTCACGTGGCCGTCGACCGGCCGGACAGGATCGGCCAGGACGTTCCACAGGAGGTCGATCTCCTGGACCGGATCGGTCACCTCGACGGCCATCACGATCGGGAGGGCTGCGGCCAAGTGGACGTGGATCTCCGGGAAGATGTGGGGCAGGACGGGGATCGAGCGCGAGGCGGCCAGCGCGCAGATCTTGAGGGCTTCGCTGATGCCGCCGGTTGTCGTGGCATCGACGCGCAAGATGTCGGGCGGCGCCTCGGCGATGAGGTCCCTGTAGGCGTACCGTCCGGTGACGTCTTCGCCCAATGCGAGCGGGATCCCGGTTCGCTCGCGGAGCTGCTGCGCCAGGTGGGGCGAATCCGACGGAAATGGGTCCTCGATGAACGAGATGTCGAAGCCGGTCCAGCCGCGGACCGTCGACACGACCTCATGGATCGTCCGCCAGGCCCAGTGCGCGTCGTAGGCGAGCAGGCTGCTCCCGATCACGCCGGCCGCGACCCGCAGGCGTTCGGTGTCCTCCTGTAGCGGCCCGGCGGCGATCTTGATCCATGGGAACCCCTGGTCGGCATAGCCGCCGATCTCGGTCTCGAGCGACTCGAGGGTCCGGCCGGGACGCGGGTAGCCACCGGCCACGCTGGCCGGGACGCGATCGCGGAAACCCCCGAGCAGCTGCCATAGCGGCATGCCCGCCACCTGCGCCTTGATGTCCCACAGGGCGATGTCGACCGCGCTCAGGCAGCGCATGAACAGGCCGCGCTGCCCGATCGTCAGGTTCTCGTTGTAGGCGTGCTCCCAGATAGCCTCGCTCCGCAGCGGGTCGGCGCCGACCAAGCGCGGCGCAACGTTTCGGGACAGGATCGGACCGAGGGGCGCGTCGCGGGTCATCCCCAGGCCGATCCCGGTGAGGCCCTCGTCCGTCAGGACCTCGACCACGAGATACTCGCGGCTGTCGAACCTGAGCGCGCCCATCACGATCGGCGATGACAAGGGGATCCGGATCGTCGTCGTGCGGACCTCCCTGACGATCATCGTGCGTCGGCCTCGACGACGTCGATCGCCTCGTCCGGCCGATCCTCGTTCGGCCCGACGCAGGCGATGAATCGCAGGCCCGCATCACCAGCCTCGATCGCGTGGACCTCGTCCACCAAGGCGTGGAGCAGGTCGCCCGGCGCGACCGCGATCGGGCCGCTGTCGCCGATGCGGAAGGTCCCTGACCCACTCAGGACGTAGAACGATTCGGTAGCGCCGGGGTGGCGGTGGGGGACGGTCCGGAAGCCGGCCGCCAACTCGATCAGGACCAGGCGAACCGATGGTGAGGCGACGAGCGGGAAGCGCTCGAACCCGTCCCCGCTCGGGCGCGCGTCGATCGGCACGTTGATGCGTCGGGCATTCGGCGCGTCGGCGGCGGCGACGAACGGCATGTGGCGGCCTCCAATGTGATATTTGATACCCTACCCGCGGTGAGGCGCGGTCCGCAAGTCCGACCGGCCCCGAGTGGAGGGCGAGCGATGGGCTCGGATGGACGGGTCGTGCTCGTCGGGGGCTTCCTGCACGAGCTGCACAGCTTCGTCCCGGGCATCTCCACCGCCGAGGTCCTGGCGCTGGGCGGGGCAAGCGCGGACGGCGAGGCAATGTTCGGCCCCGAGCTTGGCGTCGGCCTCGAGCTCGACGCGGTCGCCGACGTCGCGCGCGAGGTTGGGCTGACGCTGATCCCGACGACCTACCTGTGGGGCGGCGTCGGACCGGTCGTCGCCGACGAGGTCTACCACGAGCTCCGCGACAAGATCCTGGCTGGCGCGCGCGACAACGTTGGCCGGATCGACGGCGTCATGCTCGTCCTCCACGGCGCCATGGCGACCGTCTCGATCGACGACACCGAGGGGGACATCATCGCCGGAGTCCGCGAGGTGGTCGGGCCGCAGATCCCGATCGTGGCCACGTTCGACATGCACGGCCACGGCACGGTGGCGATGGCCGCCAACGCCGACGCCCTGCTCGGCTATCGGACCTGCCCGCACATCGACTACTACGGGACCGCCGAGCGCGCGATGCGCCTCCTGGTTCGGGCGATGGCTGGCGAGCTCCACCCCGTCGTCTCGACCCGCAAGATCCGGATGACCGCCTCGGCCGAGCGCCACGACACCAACCACGGTCCGATGGTCGAGGTCCAGGCGCGGGCGCGTGAGCTGGAGCGCCGGCCCGGTGTCCTCGACGTCACCGTCCTCGCGACGCAGCCGTGGATGGACCTGCCCGACATTGGCTGGACGGTCTACGCCACGACCGACGGCGACCCCGCCCTCGGCCAGGCGGTCGCCGATGAGCTGGGCCGATTCATCTGGGAGCGCCGTGAGGCATTCCGGGTGCCCAAGACACCGATCCCCGAGGCGATCGCGCAGGCGCTCGCCGTCGAGGGTCGACCGGTCGTCCTGGCCGACAGCGCCGACACGACCAGCGGCGGCGGCAATGGCGATGGCAACGTCCTCCTTCGGGAGCTCCTCCGCACGCCGGTCGACGAGCCGGTCATCCTGACCGTGACCGACGCACCCGCCGTCGCCGCGTGCGTCGCGGCCGGCATCGGCGCCGACGTAACCGTGGCGGTCGGCGGCACGCAGACGCCGGCCTTCTTCTCGCCGGTCGAGCTGCACGGCCGGGTCATCACGCTGGCCGACGGGCTGTACACGAGCGAGCTGCCGATCAAGCCGCGCGACGTGGGCCGGATCGCGGTCGTCCAGCGCGGCTCGTTGTCGGTCGTGCTGACCGAGGCGAAGGCCTCGCAGCTCGATGCCAGCATCTACCATCGCGCCGGGCTGTGGCCGCAGCATGCGAAGATCGTCCAGGTGAAGTCGGCCGGCGGCTTCCGGGCCGCGTTCGACCCGATCTCCTCGGCGACCATCTACATCGACACCCTCGGCCCCGCCGACAGCGACCTGACCCGGTTGCCGTTCAGGCGGATCAGCCGGCCGCTGTGGCCGTTCGATCCGGACCTCGACGAGCCGTGGGAGGGCGCCGGCGGCTGACGCCGCTGAGCCAGCTGCCACAGGAGGGACCGATGCCAGGGACTCGTCGAAAGCTGCGACGCGCCTGGCCGAAGACGTTTGCGCCGCCCGTCCCGAGTCCGACGAGCGAGACCTCCGCCGCCCGTCCCGAGTCGTCCACGTTCCATGACACAGGCCTCCATGCCGGTCGCGCGAGCTACCGCCGCGGGGTTCACGATGAGCATCGCACGACCGCCGCGAGTTGCCGCGCCGATCCGCAGCACCGTACACTGCGGACCAGCACGCGAACCAGCGTCTCATGATACGGAGCGGCCAACGGATGGATCGAGGGCAGCCTGGCGACGGCGAGGAGTCGGACGGGGTTCGCGTTGGCATCGACCCGATCCGCTTCGAGGTCATCCGCAACGCCCTCGTGGAGATCGCCGAGGAGATGGCGGCGAGCCTCCGACGAAGCGCCTACTCGACCAACATCAAGACCCGCGCCGACTTCTCGTGCGCCTTCTTCGACGCCAAGATGCGGGCGATTGCCCAATCGTTCGCCCAGCCGAGCCATCTCGGCTCGCTCGTACGGCTCGTCCCGGCGGCGGTCGCCGACTACGGCGCGGACCGGCTCGGTCCCGGTGACTCGATCCTGGTCAACCACCCGTACATCGGTGGCGGCCACCTCAACGACGTGACCCTTATCGCGCCGTTCTCATACGACGGCCACGTCCTCGGCTACGTCGCCTGCCTGGCCCACCACGTCGATGTCGGCGGGGGCGCGCCGGCCAGCGTGGGCGCCTTCCAGGAGGTGTTCCAGGAAGGGATCATCATCCCGCCGGTCAAGCTCGTCGAGAACGGCGTGATCGTGACCGACATCTATCGGCTGGTCCTCGAGCAGATCCGGTCGAAGCGCGAGACGGCCGGCGACCTGCGGGCCCAGATCGCCTGCAACAACACCGGCGTCAGGCGCCTGACCAGCCTCGTCGACCAGCTCGGGGCGGAGGCGTTCGTCGACTATCTCGACGAGTTGTGCGACTACACCGGCCGCCGGACCATGGCCGCCATCGCGCGGTTGCCGCGCGGATCGTTCGCCGCGGAGGGCCTGGTCGACACCGACGGCTTCTCGGACGAGCCGGTCCACCTGTCGGCCCGCTTCACGGTCGACGACGAGGGTGTCCTGTTCGACCTGTCGGGCTGCGACCCGCAGCGGCGTGCACCGGTCAACTCGACCTACGCCCAGACCTACTCGAACTGCGCCTACGTCCTGAAGTCGCTGATCGACCCGGACATCCCGGTCAACGACGGCTTCTACCGCTACGTCCGCGTGCTTGCCCCGGCCGGCACTGTCGTCAACGCCACGCACCCGGCGCCGGTCGTCGGTGGCTGGGAGACCGCCATGCGGCTGGTCGAGACGCTCTATGTCGCGATCTCGCAGGCCCTCCCCGAGCGTGTCCCGGCCGGCTCCAAGGGTATGATCTGCCACGTCGGCTTCGGCGGCCGCAACCCGCGCGACGGTGAGCTGTTCGCATTCCTCGAGACGGTCGCCGGCGGGTTCGGCGGACGCGCCACCACGGACGGCCCCGACGCCGTCCAGCCGCATCCTCAGAACACGGAGAACGCCCCGGTCGAGGAGACCGAGTGCAACTACCCGGTCCGCATTCTGCGCTACGAGCTGATCGAGGAATCCGAGGGCCCGGGCACGCACCGCGGCGGGCTCGGCTTGCGGCGCGACTACACCTTCGAGGACGACGTGTCGTTCACGATCCTGGCCGACCGCGACCGATGGGGACCGGCCGGGCTGTTCGGCGGCATGGCGGCCCCGCCGGCCCGGTACATCCTCAACCCGGACACCGCGCCGACGCGGGTCAGCTCGAAGACGACCCTGTCGCTGCATCCGGGCGACGTCATCAGCATCCAGTCGTGCGGCGGCGGCGGCTACGGCCCGCCCGACCGGCGCGACCCGCTGGCCGTGCTGCGCGACGTGCTGGAGGCCCGCATCTCGGCCGACCGGGCGGCGACGGAGTATCACGTCGCGATCGACCTGGCGACCGGGACGATCGACACCGAACGGACGGCCGCCCTGCGCGCTGGGACGATCTAGCGGTGGGCTATCGACTCGGCGTCGACATCGGCGGCACGTTCACCGACGCGATCCTCATCGACGAGGACACGGGCGCGTCCCGGATCAGCAAGGTCTCCACCACGCCGTCCGAACCGAGCGAGGGGTTCCTCCACGCCACTGACCGGATCCTGGCCGCGGCTGAGGCGGACCCGGCCAGCCTCCGGTACGTCGTCCACGGGACCACCGTCGCGACCAACGCGATCATCCAGCGCAAAATCGCCCGGACCGCCCTAATCACCACCGACGGCTTCCGCGACGTGCTCGAGATCGGTCGACAGATCCGCCCGTCGCTGTACGACATCGGCTTCGAGAAGCCGATCCCGCTCGTCCCGCGCACCCTCGCGTTCGGCATCCCCGAACGGCTCGACTGGCACGGTGACGTGCTGGTCCCGCTCGACGAGGAGGCCGTCCGCGAGGTCGCCGGCAGGCTCGGCGAGCTGGGCGTAGAGTCGGTGGCGGTCTGTCTCCTGCACGCATACGCCAACCCGGTCCACGAGGACCGGATCGGCCAGATCCTCGCCGAGGTCCTGCCCGACGTCGCCGTCTCGCTGTCGTCCAAGATCGTCCCCGAGTTCGGCGAATACGACCGGGCCAGCACTGTCGTCATCAACGCCGGCATCCAGCCGATCGTCCAGGGATATCTCGGCTCGATCGAGGAACGCTTGCGCGCCCGCGGCGTACGGGCGGAGTTGCTGGTGATGCAGAGCGGCGGCGGGGTGCTGACCTTCGACAGCGCCGGCGAGCGGCCGGTCTTCATCGTGGAGTCGGGGCCGGCCGCCGGCGTCATCGCGACCAGCCACCTGGCCCGGACGCTCGGGCTGGCGGACGCGATCTCCTTCGACATGGGCGGCACGACCGCGAAGGTCGGGCTCGTCCGTGGCGGCACGCCGCAGATCACCAAGCAGTACCACGTCGGATCGATCGCCCAGCCGGGCGGCGGTGCGGCCCGCGGTTCGGGCTACCCGATCCGGACCCCGGTCATCGAGCTGGCTGAGATCGGAGCGGGTGGCGGCTCGATCGCCTGGGTCGACACCGGGGGCGCGCTTCGCGTCGGCCCGGTCAGCGCGGGGGCGGAGCCCGGTCCCGCCGCGTATGGCCGCGGCGGCCAGGAGCCGACGGTCACCGACGCCAACCTCGTGCTCGGCCGGCTGAGCGCCGAATCGTTCCTCGGCGGTGAGCTCCACCTTGACGTGGACGCCGCGACCCGGGCGATTCGCGATCGGTGCGCCGATCCGCTCGGCCTCGACCTGGTGACGGCGGCCTTTGGCATCGTCGAGATCGCCAACGCGGCGATGGGCAGCGCGTTGCGCCTGATGTCCGTCCAACGCGGTCTGGACCCGCGCGCCTTCGGTCTCGTCGGGTTCGGGGGCGCGGGCCCCGTCCACGTCAATCGACTGGCGGCCGAGATGGGCATCGTGCGTACGATCGTGCCGCCCAGCCCGGGCACCTTCTCGGCGCTCGGCCTCCTCCTCAACGACCTCCGCCACGACTTCTCGCAGACCTTCCTGCGTCGGACCGAGACCGCCGACGTGGACGCGATCCGGGCCCTGTTCGAACGGCTCGAGGCCGATGGCCGGGCGATGCTCAAGCGGGAGGGCGTCGCGGACGAGGACGTCCGGATCGAGCTCCACGCCGAGATGCAGTACGTCGGGCAGAGCCACGTCCTGCCGATCGAACT
Organism: uncultured Anaerolineaceae bacterium; assembly: GCA_964427285.1. Classification (GTDB taxonomy): domain Bacteria; phylum Chloroflexota; class Limnocylindria; order Limnocylindrales; family CSP1-4; genus SPCO01. The sequence goes on along the minus strand of CAYRTS010000025.1, from coordinate 10,391 downwards.
GCCGTATCGGTCGCTCGAGATCGCCGACGTGCTCGCGGCCGCGACCGGGTTCCATGCCGCGCACGAGCGGGCGTATGGCTTCGCCGCTCCGGCCGAGCCGACCGAGATCGTCAACCTCCGCCTCGCGGCCATCGGCCGCATCCCGCCCTGGGTCCCGCGGACGATTCCGAGCGAGGGACGGGCAATGGAGCCGCGGACGGTCCGCGACGTGTACTTCGCCGAGGCAGGCGGGTTCACGGCGACGCCCATCTATGATCGGTCGACGTTCGTTCAGTCCACGAAGCTCGCCGGCCCGTGCATCGTTGAGGAGATGGACTCGACGACGGTCATCCACCCTGGTTATCGTGCCGACGTTGACACATGGGGCAACCTCGTCATCGCACCGTCGACAGGGGAGTGATCCGGTGAAACTTGCCGCTCTGGGCATCCTCCACGAGACGAACACGTTCTCGACCAGCCCGACCGACGACGCGGCCTTTGCGCACAGCACGATCGGCGGAGGCCGGGGCGACCTGCTGGGCGAGGAGGTCTGGGAGGTGTACGGGCACACCGGCATTACCGTCGCCGGCTTCCGCGACGCCGATTCGCTGCCCGGCCTCGACGTCATCCCGATCGGCTTCGCGAGCACGCACCCGGGCGGGACGTGGCCCTCCGCGACGTTCGAGCAGATCGCCGGCGCGCAGCTGGCGCGGCTCGAGGCCGAGGGGCCGTTCGACGGCGTCGTCCTGGCCCAGCATGGCGCGATGGTCGTCGAGGGCTACCCCGACGCCGACGCGGAGTTCATCGAGCGTGTCCGCGCGGTCGTGGGACCGCGAGTCCCGATCGGCAACGTGATGGACACGCACGGCAACGTCTCGCCGGCGCAGGTGCACGCCGCCGACATCACGCTCCTGTGGCGTACCAACCCGCACATGGATTGTCGGGCGCGCGGGCTGCAAGTCGCCCAGCTGATCGCCCAGACCGTGCGCGGCGAGATCGAACCGGTCCAGGCCATCGTCAACCCGCCGATGGGCGCCAACATCCTCGCCCAGAACACGGCTGACGACCCGATGCGCAGCCTGCTCCAGGAAGCGCTCGAGATGACCGAGGCGACGCCCGGTCTGCTCGACCAGAGCATCGGCGAGGGCTTCCCCTACGCGGACGTGCCGAACATGGGGATGGCCCTCGTCGCGGTCGCCGACAAGGACGTCTCGATCGCCCAGCGCGCCGCACAGGCCATGGCCGAACGGACGTGGGCGCAGCGCAAGGCGTTCGACCCGCGCGGCGTCTCGGTGGCGGACGCGGTCCGCCTCGAGCGCGGCGACGCGGCCGGTCCGATCGTCCTCCTCGACGTCGGCGACAACGTGGGCGCCGGGACACCGGGCGACTCGACGTTCATCCTCGAGGCGCTGCTCAATGCCGGCCGGCGAGGCTACCTGCTCACGGTCCACGACCCTGTGGCCACGGCGGCCTGCGTCGCGGCCGGGGTCGGCGATCACGTTGAGCTGTTGGTGGGCGGCAAGTACGACGATCGCCACGGCACGCCGCAGCGGATCGCCGGGCGGGTCCGGGTCCTGTCGGACGGCAAGTTCAAGGCGTACGACGCCAAGGTCCATGCCGGGCACAAGGCGTTCGATGGCGGGACGACGGCCGTGGTCGACACCGACGACGGCGGGACGATCCTGCTCACGACGCTGCCGATCATGACCATGAGCCTCGACCAGCACTACTCGGTCGGGGTCAACCCGGCTCGTTACGACCTCGTCGTGACCAAGGGCGTCATGTCACCCCAGCCGGCCTATGGGCCGATCGCGTCGCGGATGGTCTACGTCGACACGCCCGGGATCTCGACCGCGGACATGCGCGTCCTGAACCACAGGCACCGCCCACGCCCGATGTTCCCGTTCGAACCGGACACCAGCTGGCCGCCGGCGTAGACGGCGGACGGTGATGGCATCGCCGGCGAGCGGCACGATCCAGACGGTCCGCGGCCCGGTCGCGCCCAGCGACCTCGGCGTGACCCTGCCGCACGAGCACCTGCTGTGCAACCTGGGGGCCAAATTCATCGACCCCGCGACCGAGCCCGAACGCGCGCTGGCCCGGCAGCCGGTCACCCTGGCCAACCTCAGCTGGGTGCGGCGCCACTACCTGTCCAGCCTCGACAACATCGTGCTCGACGACGAGGCGGTGGCGACCGAGGAGGCGGCCCTGTTCAAGGCGGCCGGCGGCGGCACGATCGTCGACGCGGGAAGCATCGGGATCCGGCCCGACCCGCTCGCACTGCGGCGGATCTCCGAGGCCACCGGGCTCCACGTCGTCGCCGCGACCGGGTACTACACGGAGGACTTCCACCCGCCCGACATGGAGGCCACGAGTGAGGACGCCCTGACCGAGCGGATCGTCCGCGACCTGTGCGACGGGATCGACGACACGGGGATCCGGGCCGGGATCATCGGCGAGGTCGGCTGCTCGTGGCCGCTCCACCCCGACGAGCGTCGATCGCTGCGGGCGGCCGCCCGGGCCCAGCGCGAGACCGGGGCGCCGATCACCATCCATCCCGGCCGCGATCGCTCGGCGCCGTTCGAGATCCTGGCCATCCTCGGGGACGCCGGCGCGGACGTCGGCCACGTGATCATCGGCCACATCGAGCGGACCGAGCTGGACCTTGCGACCCTCCTGCGCCTGGCGGCCACGGGCTGCTACGTGGAGTACGACTGGTTCGGCGAGGTCCTGTCGATGTACCCGACCGGCCCCGTCCATGTCCCGAGCGACGCCGAGCGGATCGACCAGATCCGGATCCTCATCACCGAGGGGCACCTCGACCAGGTCCTGGCCTCTCACGACGTCTGCCTGAAGACGCGGCTCCACCGCTACGGGGCCGGCGGCTACGCCCACATCCCGGCCAACGTCGCGATCTGGATGGCGGCCAAGGGGATGTCCGCGGCCGAGATCGACGGCGTCCTGGTGGCAAACCCGGCCCGCGCCCTGGCGTTCGCCTGATGGCGACCGTGACGCCGCCGGCGACCGTCTATATCGGCTGCGGTGCGGGTTTCGCTGACGAGCGCCCCGATGCGTGCATCCCGGTCGTGGACACGCTCGCCCGGCGCGACGGTCCGCGCTATCTCATTTTCGAGACCCTCGGCGAGCGGACCCTGGCTCTCGCTCAGCTCGACCGGCGACGGGATCCCGCGGCCGGCTTCACGCCCCAGACCGCGGCATTCCTCCGCCCGATCCTGCGCCGCTGCCGTGAAGCGGGGATCCGGATCGTCGCCAACTTCGGGGCCGCCAACTCGCTGGGGGCGGGTCGGCTCGTGCTGGCCCTGGCCGAGGAGCTCGGCATCCCGGACTTCAAGGTCGGGATCGTCGAGGGCGACGACCTGCTGGCCTACGTCGCCGAGGACGACATCCGGTCGTGGACGATCCTCGAGGGCATCCCGATCCCCAACGAACCGATCATCGCGGCCAACGTTTACCTCGGCGCGGCACCGGTCGCGGAGGCACTTCGACGGGGCGCCGACGTCGTCATCCTGGGGCGCTGCGCCGACTCCGCCCTCGTCCTCGGGCCGCTCGTCCACGAGTTCGGCTGGGCCGATGACGACTGGGGGCGCCTGGCGTCGGGGACCCTGGCCGGTCACCTGCTCGAGTGTAGCGCGCAGCTGTCGGGCGGCTACTTCGCCGACCCCGGCTACAAGGACGTGCCCGACCTGGCGCGGGTCGGCTTCCCAATCGCCGAGGTCGGCGCGGACGGATCGATGGTCGTGACCAAGGCGGACGACACCGGCGGGCTCGTCTCCACCCGGACGGTCAAGGAGCAGATCCTGTACGAGATCGCCGACCCGTCGGCCTACCTCGTCCCGGACGTCACCCTCGACGTGACCGACGTCGAGGTCGAGCCGGCCGGCCGCGACCGGGTGCGGGTGTCCGGCGCGCGCGGCCGACCACGGCCGCCGACGCTGAAAGTCACGATCAGCACCGAGGGCGGCTGGCTGGCCGAAGGCGAGATCTCGTACGGCGGGCCGAACGCCCTGGCGCGCGCCGAGCTGGCGGCCCGCGTCCTCGAGGAGCGGCTCGCGCTGGTCGGCCTCGACGTCCCCACCCGGATCGACGTCATCGGTACGGTCAGCACCTTCGATTCGGTCCGCGGCGACCTGCGCGAGGCGGGCCGCTTCCCGGCCGACGGCGACTACCGGGTCCGAATGGCCGGCTCGGCGCCCGACCGGGCCACCGCCGAGCGGATCGCCAACGAGGTCATCGGCCTCTACAGCACGGGTCCCGGTGGGGGCGGCGGCGTCCGGCGCTCGGTGGTCGGTCGCGTCCGGACCATGTCCGCCCTCGTCGATCGGGCGCTCGTCGACATCCGGGTACGGATCCTGCCGGAGGACGACGATGGCCGCTGACCCGATGGTCGTGCCACTCCACGAGATCGCTCACGGGCGCGCCGGCGACAAGGGCAACCGCTGCAACATCAGTGTCATCGCGTTCATCCCCGAGGCGTTCCCATACCTGCTCGAGCAGGTGACGGCGGACCGCGTCAAGCGTCTGTTCGCGCACCGGGGGGCGAGCGCGGTGGCCCGCTACGAGCTGCCGCGCCTGGACGCCCTGAATTTCGTCATCGACGACGTACTCGAGGGCGGCGTCAACGGCAGCCTCAATCTCGACGGCCACGGCAAGACGCTGTCGTTCCATCTGCTGGCAATGCCGGTCGAGGTGCCGGAGGCGCTTGTCGAGCACTGTCGCGTCGCACGGACGGGCGAGGGCGACTGAGGCGAGTCTGCCGTCGACCGCCGGAGGAGTAGGCGATCGACGACAGTCGCTGGGAAGTGGGAGATCCTCGTTCGCTCCGCCGTCCGGGTTCACAAGCTGAACCGATGGACCGGCATATGGTCCCATCCAGAGACGCTCGCGTCAAACGTTATCAACGCTCTGTGTCAGTCGATCGTCCTGGGTGTCGACCAGCCAACTGGCCAGATAGCCGGCGAACGACGGACGGACCAGGAGCCGATAGATAGGGGTGTCCGACACCTGGAGGATCAGTACGTTGCAGCGGCCGACGATCGTCTGGGCGGCGCGACCGACGCCGAACGACCGCGGGTGGAGGTCGATCGAGCACCCCCGTTCGAGCGTCTCGCGGGCCTGCGACCCTGCGATGACGATCGTCGTCCGGGCGCTCGACACGTCGACGACGACGGCGGCCTCGCCGCCGGCGGCCCGGAGGTCCTCCTCGGGCGACCGGTCGGTGGCGATGACGAGCCACTCATCCGGCCCGAGCCAGATCGCTGTCCGGGATCCGTCCGCGCTCGACTCGAATGTGTTGGCGGTGCGCGGGAGGCCGCACCCGGCGGCGGTCGAAAGGCGGTCGCTGAGGGACGTGTCGGCCAGGCTGGCCCGGAGATTGAGGTGGTACTCCAGCCCCGACTCGGCCGCGCCGGTCGGCAGTCGGGTCCCGGCGAGCGGGGCGCGACGGCTGAGCGGCTCCGGCGTGGGCGAGGCGCCCGCGATCGCCGTCGCGGTCGGGGCGTGCGGATCGCCATTGCGCCGTCGGTTCTCGGGATCGAACACGACGGCATCGGCGACCACGGCATCGACGACTCGATCGACCGTCCAGACTCGAACCCGCCCCCCGATCCGGTCCCGGCCGTCGGCCAGCAGCGCCAGGCCAAACGACCGACCGAGCACGCCGCTCCAGTAGGCGGACGTGACGTGGCCCAGCATCGGCACCGGCAGTCGGTCGAGGTCGGCGTCGGTCGCCACGAGCTGGGCGCCCTCCTCGATCCGGGCTTCGGGTTCGACTGGGAACAGCGCTACCAGCTGGCGTCGATCGGCGCGCGTCAGCTCCGCCCGGCGCTGCGATCGCCGTCCGATGAAGTCCTTGCGAGCAGAGACCGCCCAGCCGAGCCCGAGGTCGTGCGGCGTCACAGTCCCATCGGTCTCCTGGCCGATGATCGGGTATCCCTTCTCGGCGCGCAGCACGTGGAGCGACTCGGTCCCGTATGGCGTGATGTCGAAGACTCGCCCGGCGGTCATGACCGCCTCCCAGAGTGCCAGGCCGGACCATGACGCGACGTTGATCTCGTACGCCAGCTCGCCCGAGAACGAGATTCGGCAGACGCGGACCGGTGTCCCGGCGATCGTGGTGTCCCGCCAGGTCATAAACGGGAACGCCGAGGCCGAGATGTCGAGCTCGGGGGCCAGCGCCGCGAGCACATCGCGCGAGTCGGGGCCGACGACCGCGACCGTGACCCACGCCTCGCTGACCGAGGTCACGCGGACGCGCAGGTCGAGCCATTCAGTCTGGAGGTATTCCTCAAGGTGGTCCATGACTGCGGCGGCGTTGCCGGTCGTAGTCGTCAGGTGGAACCGGTCCGTCGCGAGGCGGCTCACCACCCCGTCGTCGAACAGCATCCCGTCGAGCCGGCACATCACGGCATAGCGGCACGACCCGACCGCCAGCGAGCCGATCGCCGTGGCGTAGATCCGGTCGAGGAAGACGGCGGCATCCGGACCCTGGACGTCGATCTTGCCGAGGGTCGTGGCATCCATGACGGCGACGCCGGATCGGGCGGCGGCGCACTCGCGTCGGACCGCCTCGTCCATCGTCTCGCCGGTGCGGGGGAAGTAGCGCGGGCGCTTCCACTGGCCGACGTCCTCGAAGACGGCGCCGGCCGCGACGTGCCAGGCCTGGATCGGCGTCGTCCGGATCGGGTCGAGCAGGTCGCCGCGCTCGCGGCCGGCCACCTGTCCGAAGCTGACCGGGGTGTACGGCGGCCGGAAGGTCGGCACGCCGATCGCCCCGACGTTCTCGCCCAGGACGGCGGCCGCGATCGCCGACGCGACCACGCCCGATGTCTTGCCCTGGTCGGCGGCGGTGCCGATCGTCGTGTAACGCTTGACGTGCTCGATCGAGGTCAGCCCGGCGTCGAGCGCCCGCCGCAGGTGCCCAACCGTCGCGTCGCGCTGGAGGTCCACATAGTGCGTGGCCCACGCGTCGGGCGCGTCCGGATCGAGCGGCGGCACGACCCAGACCGGCGTCACGTCGGGGAGGCCGGCACCCGCCGCCGCCCCGACCGCCAGCACGTCACCGAACGAGCGATCCGGGACGAACGCGGCGAGGCGCTCGTCGAACCGGAGCGTCCCGCGCGACTGGCTCCACAGGGCCACGTTCGGGTTCCAGCCGCCGGACACGAGGAGGAGGTCGACCTTCACCCGACGGCGTGGCCCGGCCCCATCGAGCCGCCCGATGGTGACCGCGGCCAACCGGCCGTCGCCATCGCCCTCGGTCGCCACGACGCCGTAGCCCAGCCGCGCGTCGATGACCGCTTCGATCGCGATGCCTGCCTCGCCGATCACCTCGGCTACAGCATCGGTCGAGGCGTTCGTGGTGAAGATCGCCGCACGGCGGCCGGGTCGGACCGCGTACTCGGTGACGTACGTCGCGGCCGCCGCGGCGAACATAACCCCGGGTCGATCGTCGCCGGCGAACACGATCGGCCGCTCGATGGCGCCAGTGGCGATGACGATCCGTCCGGCCCGGATATGCCACATCCGGCCGTCGACCGCCCGGCCGGGCGGTCGCTCCACGGCCAGGACGTATCCATGGTCGTAGATCCCGAGGGCCGTCGTTCGCGGCAGCAGTCGGACGTCGGACAGGTCGGCGAAGGCGGCGGCGGACGGGATCGCCGGCCCATCGTCGATGAGGACGACCCGGTCGCCGAGGAGGCTTGCCTCGATCGCAGCCGCCCGGCCGGCCGGCCCCGCGCCGATGACCAGCACCTCGCAGTGGCGGTAAGTCCGATCGAACCGTCCGGCGTCTTGGGCTCCCGTGATCCGGCCGCGGCCAGGGAGGCTCCAGGCAGCGAGCCCGTCGACGAGCGGGACCTGGGTCGCCCGGAGCATCGGCTCCTCGGCGGTCGGGGTCCGGACCTGGACAAGAGCGTTCGGCTCTTCGGCACCGGCGCTCATGATCCCTCGCGGCCGGTCGTCGTAGCTGCTTCGCGCGACGATGTCGACGCCGTTGGCCAGGAGGGCCGACGCCAGCGTGTCGCCCGCGAACCCGGTGTAGTCGATCCCGTCGAACTCGAATGACATGACCCGGCTGCGATCGATCCGAGCGCCGCCGGTCGGCAGACGCCGCTCGCCGCCGGTGGTCGACCGGTTCGGGTCGGCCGGCACGCTCATCGACCGACCTCCGGCGCCGGGGCTCCGGCCGGCCAGACGGCGAGGACCGCGTATGTCGAGGTGTCGCGGATCGCGTTGAACCAGCGCCGGCAGCCGGCGGAATGGCACCAGCGCTCGGTGAACGGGCCCTTCGGGTTGTCGCGCATGTACAGGTAGTCCGCCCAGGCCGTATCGTCGACCGCGTCGGGATCGGCCGGCGTGGCGATCCCCGCCTGCCCGCCGTAGCGGAACTCGACCTCGTCGCGGGGCCCGCACCAGGGGCAGTCGATCCTGAGCATCAGTGCGCTGCGACCGCCGCGCCGTGCTCGTCGATGAGTGCGCCGGTCGTGAACCGCTCGAGCCCGAACGGGCGGGCGAGCTCATGCGGCGCGTCGTAGGCGATCGTCGCTGCGAGCATCAGACCGGACACTGGCGTGGCCTTGAAGCCGCCCGTCCCCCAGCCACAGTCGAGGTAGAGGCCGCCGACTTTCGTCAGCCCGATGATCGGCGAGGCGTCCGGTGCGACATCGACGATCCCGGCCCAAGTCCGCAGGACGTGCGCGCGCGAGAGGGTCGGGAACAGGGCGAGGAGCGCCGCCAGCTGGCGTTCGATGACGTGGAACGACCCGCGCTGGGCGAAACCGTTATAGGCGTCGATCCCGGCCCCGATGACGAGCTCGCCCTTGAACGCCTGGCTGATATAGACGTGGACGGCGTTGGACATCACGATCGTCGGCTCGACCGGTTCGAGCAGCTCCGAGACGAGGGCCTGCAGGGGGTGGCTTTGGAGAGGGAGCCGGATGCCGGCCATCTCCGCCAGGATCGAGGCGTGACCGGCCGCAACGATCGCCACCCCGCCGGCGGCGATCGGGCCCCGTGACGTCCGGACCCCGACGACCCGGCCATCGGCGATGTCGATGCCCGTCACCTCGGCGCCCTCGATGAGGTCGACGCCGAGCGCGTCGGCCGCTCGGGCATAGCCCCACGCCACGTGGTCGTGCTTGGCGATCCCGGCGCGCGGCTGATAGGTCGCGCCGAGAACCGGGTAGCGCGCCCCCGGCGAGACATCGAGGATCGGGCAGATCCGCGCCACGTTGTCCACCGACAGCCACTCGGCGTCGATGCCGCTCAGACGGTTGGCGTTCACCCGGCGCATGCCTTCGCGAACGTCCGCCAGGCTGTGGGCGAGGTTCATCCCGCCACACTGGTCGAACAGGAGGTCGTAGTCGAGCTCGTCGCCGAGCGTCTCCCACATCGTGAGCGACTGCTCGTAGATCGCCGCGCTCTCGTCGAGCAGGTAGTTCGACCGGATGATCGCGGTGTTCCGGGCGATATTGCCGCCAGCCAGCCAGCCTCGCTCCACCACGGCGACGTTCGTGATGCCGTGCTCGCGTGCGAGGTAGTAGGCCGCCGCCAGTCCATGGCCGCCGCCGCCGATGATCACGACGTCGTACGACGAGCGCGGCTCCGGGTGGCGCCAGAGGCGGGCCGGATGCTCCGGTATGCGGTTTCGGCTGGCGGTCACGGCGAAAGGGTACCGCGCGGTGGTGCTCGGATTCATCCGCGCCGAGATCCGTCGATCACGGTCGAGTGGACCGCACGCTGTGGGTCGAGGGCGATTTGACACCGCTCACACCATCGGTTCATATTCCGAATCAGGAGTTTACCGGTGGAAACGGAGACCACCCGCCGCGCGCGCAGTACCTGGTCTCCCCGGGGCGTACCGCCTCGACGGTCTCATGGCGCAGCGGAGGAGCGACGGTTATCGATGGCTGACGACTCGCTCGGTCCGATCGACCTGGCGGCCTGGATCGCCGACCGACGGGCCGCCCTCGACAACGGTGCTGCCGGCCCGGTCCTCGATGGTGACCTTCGCGTGCTCGTCGTCACCGGCCGGGGTCCGCGCCGTGACTACCACGTCAATACCGTCGCCGAGCTGTTCTACCAGCTCGAGGGAGACGTGGAAGTGCGGGTTCGGGACGGGAACGTCGTTCGCGGGGTGATGATTCGGACCGGCGAGCTGTGGCTGGCCCCCGCTGGTGTTCCGCACTCGCCCCAACGGCCCGTCGGCACTGTCGGTCTGGTCGTCGAACCAGCCCGCCAGCCCGGTGCACTCGAATCATTCCGATGGTTCTGCGAAGCGTGCGGGACCCCACTCCACGAGCTGACCATGGAGCGGGTCGATCCAGTCGCGCTGCGGCGGGCCTTCGTCGCCTTCTATGGCGACGACACGGCGCGGACCTGCGGATCCTGCGGGG